>JAURFT010000002.1 GCA_030834185.1 Candidatus Nanopelagicales bacterium | reverse complement strand
ATTCGAGTAGTTAGTAGTCCTGGTTCAGTTTCTAAGCGCAACCGTTCCTGTGGGTACAACGGTGTTAGTTTGCTAAATTCGATTCTGGTTTTAGCTTCGTCAGGCTCCATACCGTTTACAGTTTCAACTTTTACAAGTGGATTGAATTTCTGTCGGGATTCACCATCTTTGGGTTGCTTTACCTGACCGGTGATCGCATCACCTTTGCGTAAACCATATTTCTTCACAAGGCCCAGTGAGACATAAACATCATTTGGTCCTGGTAGATATCCAGTAGTTCTTACGAATGCATAGTTATCCAAAATATCGACAATGCCTGCAGCAGGAACCAAGATGTCATCTTCGCCTAATTCAAATTCGCCATCGCGATCCCGGCGATTACGTGTTCGATCAAAGCGGCCACGGGTGATATCTCTTCGATCACCATTGCGGTCACCGCGATCGTTACGGTCATTATTGCGATCGCCATTGCGGTCACCGCGGTCGTTGCGATCACCACGATCGTTACGGTCGTTGCGATCATTGCGACCACGCCACTCACGACGCTCGTCTTTACCTTCGTTTGTTGATTCTCGACTAGTTGAGTTAGTTCGATCAGCGTCGCTTGATTTTGGTTCTGACTTATTTTCGTTCACTTTAGATTTGGTTGAAGATTGAGTTCGTTCAATTGCAGCTACTAGATCACTTTTGCGCATGGTTGATGCGCCTTCGATGTTCAGCTTGGTGGCTAACTTCTTAAGGTCAGGCAGCAGCATGCTGTTCACATCAGCTTTGGTATCAGTCACAGGTTAATGCCTTCCGGCTTATGAGTATTGGGGTCTTCCAATTTTTAATTTGGAAGGGATTTCAGAAGGAGTGAGATTTTCGGTTTGAACTGAAGTTCTAGGCCTACTCGCCTGCTTCTGGTAGAACCATACCACCAGTATGGCTAGCTTGCTTGAACCCCACCCTGGTCAACGGTTAGCTCCATAGTTTCAAAACCTTCACTATTTGCTTCAACAATCTGACGAACTGCTGCAACTTGTCCAGCTGCAGCCAGCGTTAGCACTGTTGGACCTGCCCCAGAGACCACCGCAGCCATGCCTTCGCGGCGAAGCGCGGCAATTAAACGAAGGGTTGCTGGCATTACATCCGCACGCTGTCGCTGATGTAGGCGGTCCTCAGTTGCAGTGAACAGCAACGAAGGGTCTTGCGTCATTGCATAAACCATCAAACTACTTCTTGACACATTAAAAACTGCATCATCATGAGCGATTCGCAGCGGCAACAAGTTCCGTGCTGTTTGCGTTGCAACTTTAAAATTTGGAATTGAAACTATTGGAATTATCTCTGGATGCACATCCAGTCTCACAGCATGATGGCCGTCTTCATCCATCCATGCGATTGTCATGCCACCTAGAATGCATGGCGCAATATTGTCAGGATGTCCTTCTAGTCGGCCAGCTAAATTAATCAGGTCAAGGGTGCTTAATTTTTCTCGACCAACCAGGGCTTGCGCAAGTGCAATGCCAGCGACAATTGCAGCAGAAGATGATCCCATGCCTCTAGCGTGTGGAATTTTGTTTGTGGCATTGAGTTTTAATCCAGTTGCATTCACACCTGCAAAATCTAATCCTTTGCGCAATGATTTAATTACTAAATGCTGACCATCTGTTGGTAGATCAGCACTTCCTTCTCCAGAAATAATTGCTACATCTTCACCATCGATTACTTCAACTGACAATTCGTCATAAAATCCAAGTGATAGACCAAGCACATCAAAGCCAGCACCTAAGTTGGCGCTGGTTGCTGGGACTTTGACTGTCGCAGATTGCTTAACCAGCATAATTAATTCGCTAAGCCAAGTTCTCTGGCTGCACTGGCAGCATCAACTGAAACTTTAATTGGTTCATTTGCTCCCTCAAGCGCCCATTGCGGATCCTTTAGTCCATTACCTGTAACCGTAATTACGATTTCTTGGCCAGCATCTAATCGCCCAGCTGATTTGAGTTTTAACAACCCCGCTACCCCAATCGCGCTAGATGGCTCAACAAATACCCCTTCACGGCTAGCCAATAGGTGGTAAGCCGAGAGAATTTCTGCATCTGTGCAAGCTTCAATTAATCCGCCTGAATCGTCACGTGCTGCGACCGCTTGCTGCCATGACGCTGGGTTTCCAATTCGAATTGCCGTTGCAATTGTTTCTGGGTTATCAACGCGCTGCCCACTCACAATTGGAGCTGCACCTGCAGCTTGGAAGCCAAACATTCTAGGTAGTGATGTTTTTTTGATTTTTTTATACTCCAGATAGCCCTGCCAATATGCTGTGATGTTTCCAGCATTTCCTACTGGCAGCACATGCATATCTGGGGCTTTACCTAAGAAATCAATTACCTCAAAGGATGCGGTTTTTTGCCCGTCTATTCGATATGGATTAACGCTGTTAACTAACTCGACTGGATAATTTTCAGCTAACTCTTTAGCCAAAGTTAGGCAGTCATCAAAATTTCCTTGTACTTGTAAAATTTTTGCGCCATGCACAACAGCCTGAGCTAATTTACCCATTGCAATTTTCCCATCTGGCACTAAAACTGCACACACCATTGAAGCTTTAACTGCGTATGCTGCTGCTGCAGCAGAGGTGTTTCCAGTACTTGCACAAATTACAGCTTTGGCACCACGTTCAGCAGCTTTGCTAATAGCCATAGTCATGCCACGATCTTTAAAAGATCCAGTTGGATTTGCGCCTTCAACTTTAAGCCAAACATTGCTGCCGAGCATTTCACTTAGCACGCAGGCATAAACCAACGGCGTTCCACCTTCGCGCAGCGTCACAACGGGAGTGCGCTTAGAAACTGGTAAAAGTGAGCGATATTCCTCAATGACACCGCGCCATTGGTGACTACCAGGCTTTTTAAACAGACTCATTCGCCGCGCTCACCTTCTACTCGCATCACGCCAATGACTGAATCAACTACATCAAGCGTGCTTAGATCTTTGAGCGTTTTGGCTAACGCTGAATCTGCTGCTTTATGAGTTCGGATTACTAATGATGCATTGTCATCATGTCCATCTTGATGCAGCACCTGAATGCTGACATCGTTGGCTGCAAATACACCAGCAATTTTTGCGAGCACACCTGGACGATCTGCTACTTTAATATGAATGTAATAGCGTGTTTTCGCATGCGAGATATCAAGCGGTGTTAATTCAGCGTAACTTGAATCACCTGGTCCAATTCCGCCTGATAAGCGATTTCTAGCTGCTGCAACTACATCACCTAGCACCGCAGATGCCGTTGGTGCGCCACCAGCGCCACGTCCAAAAAACATCAATTCACCAGCAGATTCCGCTTCAATAAATACTGCGTTAAATGCGTCTCGAACATTTGCCAATGGATGTGATTTTGGCACCATGGTTGGATGCACTCGAACTACCACAGCCTGCTCATTCATTCTTTCAGCAACAGCAAGCAGCTTGACAACAAATCCCATTGATTCAGCTGCAGCAATATCTGCAGCAGTTACCTTTGATATGCCTTCGCAATAAACATCATCAATGGTCACTTTGGTATGAAATGCTAACGAAGCCAAAATTGCCGCTTTAGCTGCTGCGTCATGACCCTCAACGTCAGCTGTTGGATCTGCTTCGGCATATCCAAGCTCCTGCGCTTGAGCCAAAGCATCTTCGTATGCCGCATGCTCAGTTTCCATCTTAGATAAAATGTAATTTGTGGTGCCATTTACAATTCCCATAACGCGATTGACTTTATCGCCAGCAAGAGATTCGCGGATCGGGCGAAGCAGCGGAATTGCACCGGCAACCGATGCTTCAAAATACAAGTCGACTCCAGCTTGTTGAGCTGCCAGCACTAACTCAGATCCATCCTGTGCAAGTAAGGCTTTATTTGCCGTGATGACACTTGCACCGTTAGCTATTGCCTTAAGGATTAATTCTTTAGCTGGTTCAATGCCGCCCATTACTTCAATAACAATATCGGCAGCTGCAACAAGTGCATGGGCATCTGTTGTGAGTAATTCGGCAGCTATACCTGGTCTTGGTCGGTTGAGATCGCGAACTGCAACGCCAATAACTTCAAGTGGCGCACCTACACGAAGGGCGAGGTCACCGCTTTGCTCAGCCAGCAGTCGTACAACCTGGGAACCAACAATCCCAGCGCCAAGCACTGCAACTTTAATTGAATCTGCCATCGCTACTCCTTCAAGCCCGAAGTCTCTCAGACTCGTGGGGTAAATCTCGATTACCTAGCTCAACCTTGGTCAAGTGCCAGTAGATCTTCATATGTTTCGCGCCGGATCCAAATGCCTGCCTGGCCAGCTGTGATTCCAACAACCGCTGGCCTCGGGGTGCCGTTGTATTGGGAGGCCATGCTTCGGCAATATGCCCCAGTTGCTGCCACAGCGATTAGATCTCCTGGCGTAATATCAGCTGGCAGTTGACAATCTCGAACCACAATATCGCCAGATTCGCAATGTTTACCAACAATTCGGCTTAGCACTAATGGAGCTGTTGAGCTGCGGTTTGCCAAAACTGCGGTGTAGTTTGCATCATAAAGAGCTGTCCGAATGTTATCGCTCATGCCACCATCAACTGATATGTAAGCGCGAGTGACCCCAGCTGTAACTGTTACTGGCTTAACTGTGCCAACCGTATAAAGCGTAATTCCTGGTGGGCCAACTATGAATCGACCAGGTTCGACAGTTATCTTTGCCACATCAAGTCCAACTTTTTTGCTCTGTGCAACAACTGTGTCATTTAGTAATTTGGCAATCGCTTCAATTGCAACTGGCTTATCGCTATCTACATAGGCGATCCCAAATCCACCACCTAGCCCAACTGTTGACATTTTCAGACCAAATTTTTGATTTAGCTCTGCTGTTTGCGCTACTAGTTTTGCGGCTGCAGCAGCAAAACCATCAATCGCCAAAATCTGAGAACCAATATGTGAATGTAAACCAATCAGCTGCAAAGCATCGTGCTGAACTAGTAGCTCAACTGCTTTTTCAAGAGATCCATCTGCGGCAGATAGCCCAAATTTTTGATCTTCGTGAGCAGTAGAGATAAATTCATGAGTGTGAGCATCTATTCCTAGCGTTGCTCGTAGCATCACAGCTTGTTGAACTTTGTATTTTTCTGCTATTGCTGCAACTCTTTTGATTTCATGCAGCGAATCTAAAACGATGTGTCCAACGCCGCTAGAAATCGCTAATTCAATTTCAGCATCACTTTTATTATTGCCATGAAATGCAATATTTGCTGCTGGGAATTTTGCTGCTAACGCAATTGTTAATTCGCCGCCAGAAGCAACATCCAAATGCAATCCGGCCTGGTTAATAATTTTAGCCACCGCTTTTGATAAAAATGCCTTGCTTGCATAGTGCACATCGCAATTTAATGGCTGCTGATCAAAGGCGGCTTTCATCTGTAAAGCGCGGGCATAGATTTCATCAGCATCATAAACATAAAGCGGAGTTGCATATTGATCTGCAAGATCAATCACGCTCAATGATGCAATCTGCAGCTCCCCTGAGGCCAATCTGGCAGCTGAACTTGGCCAAATTGCTGGATTAAGGGCGGCTGATGCTGGGCTCATGGGAGGTAATTATCCATGAATAATTACATTCGCTCAGGTGCTGCAACGCCAAGTAGTTGTAACCCATTGTAAATAACAACTTGAGTTGCCCGGCAAACGTGCAATCGAGCAATATTTAACTCGCTAACCGCCTGATCGGCGGCTGGCAATACTCGGCAGCTGTCATAAAACCGGTGGTAGCCAGTAGCCAAATCTTCAAGGTAGCGAGCAATTCGATGTGGCTCACGCAGTTCAGCGCTGGTAGCAACCACAGCTGGGAATTGTGCTAGCTGAGCTAATAGATCTTGCTCTGCTGGTCCAGCTAACAA
The DNA here is from genome assembly GCA_030834185.1 of Candidatus Nanopelagicales bacterium. Lineage (GTDB taxonomy): Bacteria > Actinomycetota > Actinomycetes > S36-B12 > UBA5976 > AcAMD-5. Next base: position 73,734 of record JAURFT010000002.1, on the reverse strand, counting down.
CTGGGGTACAAAGGCAAGCTCTCCGTGCTCCCAATTAATTCCCAACTCAGCTGCGGTATTTAGCAATGCATTAATTCGAGCATGAGCATATTGAACATAATAAACCGGATTTTCATTTGTTCGCGAAGTCATCAAATCAAAATCTAATAGCAGTGGCGTATCAACTGGATATCTAATTAACGAATATCTAACTGCATCTACGCCTACAGCTTCAACTAGATCGGTCAATAAAATTAAATCACCAGCACGTTTTGAAAGTTTGACTTCTTCGCCGTTTCGCATAATTTTAACCAGCTGACCAATTAGCACTTCAATATTTTCATCAGGATTATCACCAGCGCAAGCTGCAACAGCTCGCAATCTGTTTACATATCCATGATGGTCAGCACCTAAGAGATAAATGCATTTTGATGATCCACGCTCTCGCTTATCGATGTAATAAGCGCAGTCAGATGCAAAATATGTGTATTCACCATCAGACTTAACTAGGACGCGATCCTTGTCATCACCAAAATCTGTAGTTCGCAACCACACCGCGCCATCGCGGTTATCAATATGACCTTGCTGTTCGAGCACCTTCAATGCATGCACAACCTTTCCTGCTTCATGCATTGCCAGCTCGGAATACCAGATATCAAATTTTGTATTAAAACTTAATAGTGAATCTTGTTGTTGTTTTAATTGAACTGCATAGCCTTGCGTTAAAACTGCATCAAGTTGATCGGCGTCGTTCATGTCCAATAAATTGGGCAAGCTGATCTGAACCTGCGCTGCAAGATCAGCAATGTAATCGCCTTGATATCCATCTTCTGGAATTGGTTCGTTTTTGATCGTTGCCAAAATTGATTGGGCAAATTTTTGCATTTGTACGCCGCGATCATTAATGTAGAACTCTCGAACTACATTTGCACCTGCCGCTGCGAGCACTCGGCCAATCGCATCTCCCACTGCAGCCCATCTGGTATGACCTAAATGAAGTGGGCCAGTTGGATTCGCCGAGATAAATTCCACATTGATAGTTTGACCATTAAGTAAATTACTAGTTCCATAAGTATTATTCTTTGCAATAATTTGTACAGCTAATTGTGCAGTTGCAGCCGGATCAATAAAGATGTTAATAAATCCAGGCCCTGCGACATTAGCTGACTTCACACCAGCTAACTTTTCAATTCGAAGCACTAAATCTGCCGCTACATCACGTGGCGATAGCCCCGCTGGTTTGGCCAACACCATTGCGATATTGGTTGCCCAATCGCCATGCTCCCGACTGCGCGGGCGCTCTACGACCACCTCAACTTCAGCTGCCATGCTTGGTAATACCTGCGCTGCGACAGCGGCTTTCAAGCATTGGGCAATTTCGGCACTTAATTGTTCTGGCGTCACGTGCGAGAGAGTAGTCGTATGAGTTGACCATAGGGGCAAGTGACGCCCGAAAAATTGATGCGGTTGGCTTAGCCCGTGCCTAAGTTTGAGCTACCTAAACGCCCAACTGCCGCTCAACTGCGCCAACAGGCAACCAAAATTGGTGAGCGCGCACGTGATGCAGCTGGCCGCGCCCTAACTGCTGCCGACCAGCGAATCACTCACCCTACGGTGCCGCTGTTTTATCTTGCCCCAGAAGTTTTACCAGCACAGCCAGGCGTATTAATTAGAAAACAATCTGTCTCAACCGTAATTGATGCGCGAGCTTGGCGGGTGCTTTACACCACCACAGATGCAGCCGGACAGGTAACAATAGCTAGTGCGCTGTTTTGTCTACCAAAAATTCAAGAAGATTCTTATAACCTTCTTGTTTACTGTCATCAGGCAACTGGCATTGAGCGTCGCTGCGCACCTTCAGTGCATGACAAGCCCGCCTTAGCACTAGCTGGACTGCGACAAGCTATGCAAAAAGGTTGGGCATATCTCGCTCCAGATTATCCTGGTTTGGGAGCTGAAGGCATTCATCCATTTTTAATCGGGGAACCAACTGCAACCAGCGTGCTTGATGCAATTCGAGCAATCCAAACGACAACAGTTGCGCAGATAAACAATAAAACAGTTATCTGGGGCTATTCACAAGGCGGGCATGCTGCAGCATGGGCGGCTGGAGTACAACCAAGTTATGCACCTGAGTTAGCGCTGGATGGAATTATTCTGGGTTCTCCTGCTCTTGATCCTGCTGAGTTGTTTCAGGCAAGTGAGGACTCCCCCATTAGTCGAGTGATTTGGGCGCTATCTGCTGTGGCATGGTCACGGTTAACTGGCATCTCGTTGCAAGGTGCAATAAAACCTGAATCCCTAGCTGCAGTTCGTGAAACTGCTAAGCATTGTTTTATTGGTGCTGAGGCAATTGTTGGACTAGCTGCAACTGATGCGATGGGCGGCAAACCTCACCTAATTAATCCGTTGCATGTTGAGCCATTTGCAACCATGCTGCATGAAAACCGAGCGCCTACGAAATTGAGTCTGCCAGTTTTAGTTGTGCAGGGTGGAAAAGACATCACAGTACCTCCTGCGCAAAGTAAATTGATGATTGCTGAGATGCAGTCCTATGGAACTGAAACAACTTATATTGAGCATGACAGATTTGATCACTTAACTGGTGAGCGAGCAGTTGTTCGCGATGCGATACCGCAAATTGAATCTTGGTGGGGTTAGCCGATTCTGCGCAATAGTTTGTCAAGATGAGTTTCAAATATTGCTGAAACTTCTCGTGAACCCGCACTGCCATATTTTTGCACTGCAATCGCAGCGCCTTCGGCTTGCTGAACTGCAATGCGTTCTGGAATGCCTGGCTTAATTACTAGCTTTCCAAATTCACGCGATAGTTCGCGAGCTCGATAGTCATGCTCTTCAGCAGTTGATTTGATTCGGTTAACAATCACTGAAACATCTTTTAGCTTCTTATTTAGAGTGCGCTTTACTTCTTCGAAAGTGTCGGCAGCTTTTAGTGCGCCTTGAACGCCAAAATAAGTTGGTTCAGTAACAATAATTGCGGCATCTGATGCTGCAAGCGCCTCAACAGCAAGTGTGCCAAGTGAAGGTGGGCAATCAATTAATACTAAATCGTAACCTGCTGAGTGCTCAAGACTTTTTGTTAATTTGGGAACAATTGCAGAAATTTCTTTCCAAGCATCATATTTGATCAGCATCGGATCGCTAACCACAACATCCACTTCGCCGGGACCAGATTCCCATGCGCATGCCGTAACTGCATCATGCAAAGCTTTTGAGCCAGGTCTGCTAAATAAATCTAAAGCAGAAGCGGTTGGATTTGCTGGACCAAGGATGCTTGATGCATTTCCTTGCGGGTCAAGATCAACAACCAAAGTGGCCAAGCCTTGCTGCATGGCAGCACCAGCTAAACCAAGCACTACCGAGGTCTTACCGACCCCGCCTTTATGACTGAGAATTGAAACGATGGGCATAGGGCGGAGTCTGCCCAATCGGATCGGGTTGTTGCTACTTGGGGGCAGGGGGAACTATCGAATAGCAGGATTTTGTGCGAGTATGAACTCCTATGAATGCCCCGCTTAAGCACCGACGCAAGATTGCCGTGGCCACCTGGGTTGCCCCAAGGGAATCTCGAATTCAGACCAAGATTCAGGTCGAGCTAACCGCGATCTTGGACTATCTAGAGCAAACCAAGCACCAGGCCATCACCTTGACTCATATTGTTGGAGCCGCACTCGCCCGTGCGATTGCCGCCAATCCAGAGGTTAATGTGCGAGTGGTATTTGGCAAGGTGAAACCTTTTCCCAGAATTGATTTAAGTTTTGCAGTAAACCTAGATAGTGGTTCAGATCTCGCACAATGTCGAATTAAAGATGCCGATAAAAAAACTTTACTAGAACTAAGTGCTGAGTTGATTGCTGGTGCTGAAAAATTGCGTGCTCGTGAAGATGACAATTATCAAACTTCAGTTAGATGGGCAAAGGCTGTGCCAACCCCGTTTATGAAATTAATCATGAAATTCTTATCATTTTGGTCAGGTGGTCTTGGTAGGCGAGCATTTGGTCAAGCTGGACACCCACTTGGGTCAGCATTCATTAGCAATGTTGGAACATTTGAAATGCAAGAAGCTTATCTAGCGCCACTGCCGTTTGCTCGAACTCCCCTGTATATGGCTATTGGTCAAATTCATGAAGCACCAGTTGCGATTGATGGAAAAGTTGAAGTGAGAAAAGTGGTAATAATTACCGCCGTTGCAGATCACCGCTTAGTTGATGGTGCGCATGCTGGTAAATTGATTAAGTCTTTCAAGCAATATTTAAATCAACCTGCATTAATGATGTAGTGATTATCAGTTAATTTCTAATTACAACTGGACCCATCCAGTTATCAGATCCTGGTTCAACATCTGCCATCTCACCATCTGATAACAGCATTCGGAATAAAGCTGTCTTGCTTGTCATGAAACACTCAGCGCTAAACCAAACTTGTGGACCATTAGCTGTGGTTTGAACTTTAGCCTTACACAGATCTGTTACATCAGGATTGGTTTTTACTACAACCATTTCATCACCATCGGTGATACATCCTGTAGAAATGTCGCCATATTGCCAAATGCGATCACTTCCTAATTTGCCATCTACATCTATTCGAACTTCGATAAATCCACGTGTTGTTAATGAGCAGGCATCCCAGCGACCAACATTTGTAGCTGTTAAAGCAACCCTGCCATACTCTTGATCCCTCTCATATGAATCTACAGTGAGGTTTGCGATATCAATTTCATCATTAGTTAAATCTCCAGTTACAAGCTGGGCGCTGCTCTTTAGATACCCACCACTAGTTGGATCGGCAACATTTAAGATAGGTAGTGTTTCCCCGCCTGTTACATAAAAAGGTTCGGTTGATATCTTGATATCAGCTGCGTGCTTCGACTTAGCTTCAAATCGAACTTGTGAAATCCAGTCTCGAAAAGTTGCAGCTTTAGTGAAAACAGTTGGTGCAGGCGTATTACACGCTCTACCACCATATGAAACTACGCCAACCAAATAATCAACCTTTTTAATAGTTTTAACTAACGGACCTCCTGAATCTCCTTTACAGGCACCTGCAAAAGCATCCTTAATTTTGAAATACAACAACGTAGCAAGTTGTGTAGTGGGATCAAAACTCTTGAAGTATTCATTAATTGCTGACTTTGGAGCTAACCGCTGTTTAGCCCTGCGCAGTTGATAAGGAATATTTTCAAATTCATCGACTCCCCAGCCAAATAGAAACATATCTGCTTGTGTAAATTTCTTCTGTGGTCCAGCAATCCGTAAATGTTTTGAAGAGTATGCGGGGTAATAAAGATAAATAACAGCAATATCGTTGTTTGAAGTTATTGGGTCGTAACTTGGATGAATCTTAAAATCAAAAGGTGTGAGCACCCGGCCTCGATCGTCTGAATTTAACCGGCCCTGCACAATTACCCAGTCATCAAAAGCCAAAGCATTTAGACAATGGGCTGCAGTAATTACTGTGTAATCATCAATTAGTGCACCTGTACAAACATGTTCGCCACGATCGCCATCGGTAACACTGTGCAAAGTGACAACCCAGGAATACTTAACGCCACTAACCGGGCTTGAAGTAGTTGAAACTACAGCAACAGCACTTATTGATTGTCCAATCAATAATGCGCTTAACCCGATGGCGATCCAGCTTTTTTTCATGAAAATGAATCTACTTTCAAAGTCTGCGAATCGATAGAGCATAACCATAAAGCCTGCTTGAATTTCCTGCGAATTAATTCAAATATCCTGCTGCCCTTAGCCATACTTCTAGCCTTAGGGTAATCTGAGGCTAAATCATGAGTTTTCAACTAGAAACCCAGCTAGCGGGCCGACTTGGCCGAACTGGCATCATCACTACTGCTCATGGCGCAATTCCAACTCCAGCATTTATTCCAGTAGGCACCAAAGCCACCGTGAAGTCAGTTTTACCTGAAACTGTTGCTGAACTTGGTGCGCAAGCGGTATTGGCAAATGCATATCACCTTTACCTGCAGCCAGGGCCGCAAATTATTGATGCTGCTGGCGGGGTTGGCGAATTTATGAATTGGTCAGGACCAACCTTCACAGACAGCGGTGGATTTCAGGTGCTTTCACTTGGTGTTGGCTTCAAAAAAGTTTTAGCTATGGATGCCGATACTGTGCAAGCAGATGATGTGATGGCTGAGAACAAGGATCGATTAGCACTCGTTGATGATGATGGCGTTACATTTAAATCTCACCTTGATGGCAGCATGCACCGCTTCACCCCAGAAGTTTCAATGCAGGTTCAGCATCAAATAGGTGCAGACATAATTTTTGCATTCGATGAATGCACAACATTGCTTAACACCCGCGAATATCAAGAGATGTCACTCGATCGCACTTATGCATGGGCTCAGCGGTGTATTGCTGAACATAAGAAACTAACCCTCCAGCGCAGCCATCGCCCTTACCAAATGCTGTTTGGTGTAGTGCAAGGTGCGCAATATGAGGACTTGCGACGAAAAGCTGCACGAGATTTAAGTGAGCTTGATTTTGATGGTTTTGGAATTGGCGGCGCCCTAGATAAAAATGAATTAGGCACCATTGTTGGTTGGGTAAATGAAGAACTGCCAGCCGATAAGCCGCGGCATTTATTGGGAATCGGTGAACCTGATGACTTATTTATTGGCGTAGAAAATGGAGCAGATACTTTTGATTGCGTAGCACCAGCACGCATTGCCAGAACTGGAACTATTTTTAGCAAATTTGGCCGTGTGAATATCACAATGGCTGCATTTAAAAATAATTTTTCTCCGGTAGAGGAAAATTGCCCTTGTTACACCTGCACTAATTACACAAAAGCTTATTTAAATCATCTATTTCGAGCCAAAGAGATGCTTGGCTCTACGCTGGCAACAATTCACAATGAATACTTTATTATTTCCCTTGTTGCAAAAATGCGAGATGCAATCAATGATGGCAGCTTTTTTGATTACAAAGCTGAATTTCTAAGCAATTATTACAAAAATAAGAAGTAATTACTTACTTGAAGTTCGTTTGTATTTTGCTACACTGACAGGAACTAATATGGCCATAATTATTGCAATATAAACTAGCGACATCAGCACTGGGTTTTCGCTAGGAAATGATCCAGCAGTCACGCCAAATGCATTTTCAAGTCCAAATAGTTCTCTACATGCAGCAACCATGGTTGAAACTGGATTCCACTCAGCAAAGTATTGCAGCACTCTTGGCATAGCTGTTGTTGGAGCGAAAGCGTTTGACAAAAAAGTCATTGGGAAAACAATTAGAAACACCAAATTGTTAGCTGTGCGGGCATCTCTAACTGATAAACCAATCAGAATGCCAATCCAAGACATGGCGTATCCAAATAGCATTAACAATAAAAATCCTGCCAATATTGAAACAATGCCAGAACTTGGGCGCCATCCAACAACTACTCCAGTTATTGCCATGACCAGCAGCACAACAATATTTAGAGTTGCATCACCCAACGTTCTACCAAGAATTACAGCTGATCGTGCAATTGGAAGTGATCTGAATCGATCGATTAAACCTTTAGTCATATCCATGGCTAAGCCAACAGATGTCGTTGCTAACGTAAATGCCACTGTCTGCACAAAGATGCCTGGCATCAAAAACTGAACATAATCAGTTCCTGGCGTATCAATGGCACCACCAAATACATATCGAAATAACAACACAAACATAACTGGTTGAATTGTTGAGAAAATAAGCACTTCTGGGACGCGGCTTAGCTGCAGCAGCTGGCGCTTAGTAATTATCAGTCCATCTTTAATTGCGCTCATCGACGTCGCCCCTTTGGCTTAACTTCTGCTTCTTCTTCAATTTCGGCAACATGTCCTGTTAGTGCCAAAAAGACATCATCTAAAGATGGGCGCTTAAGCGCAAGATCTAAAATTTCAATTGATCGGCCATCTAGGGCTCGCACTACATCACTTAATGCAGCGCTTCCACCTGCAACAGCGATTGAGATTCGATTAAATTGTTCATCAACTTGTGCCTCATGACTGGTGATTAATTCCAGCGCCGCTTTAGTTGCCAAAAGACTGGATGGTGCAACTGTTACTTCAAGCTTTTCGCCACCAACTTGTGCTTTCAATTCATCAGATGTGCCGTTTGCAATTACTTTTCCATGATCAATAACAATGATGTCATCAGCTAATTGATCGGCTTCTTCAAGATATTGCGTGGTAAGCAACAGGGTTGCTCCACCTGCAACCAGATCTTTAATGGCATCCCACATATCTAACCGGCCACGTGGGTCTAATCCTGTTGTTGGCTCATCCAAGAATAAAACCTTAGGTCGCACAATTAAAGCTGCAGCTAAATCTAATCTTCGACGCATTCCACCGGAATAAGTAGTGATAGCTCGTTTCGCGCTCTCTGTCAGTTTGAATTGCTCTAATAATTCAGTTGCACGAGCCTTAGCTTGGGAATTTGACAAGTGATAAAGCCTGCCAAACATTACCAAGTTGTCCCAGCCAGTTAGAGTTTCATCAACAGCTGCATACTGACCAGAAAGTCCGATTAATTTCCGAACTTGATCTGGATTTTTGATTACATCTACCCCAGCAACTGTGGCGCTGCCAGAATCTGGTTTGAGCAAAGTGGCCAGCACTCTGACGCAGGTAGTTTTACCCGCACCATTTGGGCCAAGCACCCCAAGCACGGTTCCCTCTTCAACTTCAAGAGAAAGTCCATCTAGAGCTTTAACTTTGCCTTTTGGATAGGTTTTTACCAAATCACTGGCAGCTATTGCGTTGTTCATCTCATCCTAAACAGTTGTGCACTGGTTGTATCGTATTCGAATTCCCCCAAGGCTGGGCTCTAAGGGGTATTGCATGCATCTTATGAGCAGTTGAGCTCAGCACTAATCGACACTATTCCAGAAAGAGCAATAGCTTCAACTTCCAAAAGATCACGTATTAAATTAAATGCTTTTTTTAATTACCTTGCCAGGTAGCAATTGTGGCTTCAAGTGCGTCCAGTCCCATTGGGCCTAACTTCAAAAAGTAGTTATGGAAATTCTTAAGGTCGAATTTTCCACCCAACCGTTGTTTAGCATCTTCTCTTGATCGCATCCAAACTCGCTCGCCAACTTTATAAGCAATTGCTTGTCCCGGCCAGCCTAAATATCTATCTATTTCACTGCGTGCGAAGTCTTCATTAATTAGCGCTTGATCAACTAGCGCTCGAAAACCTGTTTGCGCATCCCAAAGCTCTCCAGCTGCATTTGTGTAGCCCAGGTGCATTCCGATATCTATTACTACTCGCGTTGCACGTAGCGCTTGCGCTGATAAATAACCCATCTCGAGTCCAGGATCATCAAACGCGCCTAGCTCATCCATGAAGCGCTCGGCATACAGCGCCCAGCCTTCACCATGCCCGCTAATAAAGGTGCTGCTGCGCTGGAATCTACTTAGTCGTTCTTTCTCAACAGCAACAGTTGCCACCTGCAGGTGATGTCCTGGTACAGCTTCGTGATACCAGGTAGATGCAATGTGCCACCAACCAAATGTTGTCTTGCCAAGAGTTGGATACCAAGTTGTGCCAGGCCGAGATAAGTCTTCACTTGGCCCCATGTAATAAGGCGCAGCAGCTGCACCCTGTGGCGCGAGCCTGGCCTCACAGTTTTTAATGCGGTTATCAATATCAAAATAAACACCATCTAAACTTCGAACCGATTCATCGATGAAACCTGAAAGCTTCTTCAATAAATTCTCTTCACCGTGAATTAGGTAACGCTCATCTTGCTCAAGGTGATCGGCAACTTCACGAAGCGAAGTTGCATTTGGCTTAATCTTTGCTGCCACTTTCCACATTCGATCATGAATTCGAGCTAAATCTTCCAATCCCCATTCATAAGTAGCTTTAAGATTTAAATTTGCACCGGTAAAAAACCTCGACCAGAGCGCATATCGCTCTTCACCAACTGCATCGGCAGTATTAGCAAGTAGTAGATAAGTATCTTTTAGCCATTCACTTGTTTTGGCACAAGAAGCTTCAGCTGCTTTCGCCGCAGCAGCAAGCTCGGTATTTTTCCCAGCAGGATCTATTTTGGTTGCAATATTTGAATATGCACCTTTACTAAACGTATTTAACTGCTCAGCAATTGCTACAACTTGTCGCTTTGCGGTGCGCTTGCCATCATGAGCTAATTCTTCGATAGTGGAACACCATGAGTCATGAGCTCCAGCTATGGCATGCATTCTTGCTGTTATAGCTTCAATATCTGAAGCTGTTTGTTTTGGCATCAACTCAAATACTTGTCGAATACGTGAAACTGGAGATGCGATCACATTCCACAAAATATGTCGCTCTCTGGAATCATGCAGCGCTAGCGAAGACTTCATTCGCTCCTGCAAAACTGCTTTTGCGATGCTATCGATTTCATCAATTGGATCCAGCATGCTCAGCGCACCAAGGGTGCGCTGGGTCAGGTCAGCTGAACGCTGGGTGCCAGCTAGGGAGAAATCATCTAGCTCATGATTTCCTGCAGGTATACCTAAACTTGTTGCTGCAATGGGGCTTAATTGCGCTGATTTTGTTACGTAGTCATCACTAAGCTCAAAGATCGCCGACCTAAAGTTGTTTGCCATGCCCTATTTGTATCACTTCAGCGAATTCAGGTCGAACCGTTGCCAGCAACCTTGTGGGTTACGACATGGTTAAGATTCAGGCATGACTAAACAGCACCGACCATGGGGCTATCACGGCCCTGCAGGTGAGGCAAAAGTTGACTGGGAGCTTCATCCTGACACGTTGGCTGTTCGAGCCGGCCTAGCTCGCAGTGGGTTTAATGAAACTGGTGAAGCAATGTATTTAACCAGTGGATTTACATACAACTCAGCTGATGAGGCTGCAGCTTCATTTAGCGGAGATACTGATCATTTTGTATACAGTCGTTTTAATAACCCAACCGTGGCTATGTTTGAAAACAGATTAGCTGCGCTTGAAGGTGCAGAAGCTGCAGTTGCAACAGCAAGTGGAATGGCCGCCATGTTTGCCTCGGTTGCATCAGTAGTAGCTAAAGGCGACAGAGTTGTTGCATCGTTTGCGATGTTTTCATCTTGCTATGTTGTGTTATCTGAAATTTTACCCAGATGGGGCGTTGAAGTTGAATTTGTCCATGGCAATGAACTAGCTGACTGGGAAGCTGCCTTAAGCAAGCCAACCAAGGTTGTGTTTGTTGAGACTCCAAGCAATCCAATGTTGGAAATTATTGATCTGAAAATGGTTAGCACGCTTGCCCATAATGCTGGGGCTATTTTAATTGTCGACAACATCATGGCATCGCCAGTTCTACAAAAACCTCTTGAACTTGGAGCTGATGTAGTTGTTTACTCAACCACAAAACATCTCGATGGCCAAGGCAGAACTCTTGGTGGTGCAATTTTAGGCAGTAAAGAATATGTCTCTGAATACTTAGAACAATTCGTAAGACATACCGGTCCAGCAATGAGCCCGTTCACCGCTTGGACCGTGCTTAAATCTCTAGAGACACTTTCAATGCGCGTAAACCGAATGAATGACAGTGCATTCACTATTGCTAAATTCCTAGCTGAACATAAGTTAATTAAGCAGCTTCGATATCCATTCTTAACCAATCACCCAGGTCATCAGGTTGCTCTCGCACAGATGTCAGGTGGTGGAACCACTATTGGTATTGAGTTGGCTGTAGCTGAACCAGCTGTTTTCAAGTTCTTAAATTCGTTACAAGTAATTGATATATCCAATAACTTGGGAGACAGTAAATCTCTAATTACTCATCCAGCATCTAGCACGCATCGAAGAGTTGGCGAAGAGATTAGAGCCAAAATGGGAATTTCCAACAGCCTTGTTCGACTTTCAGTTGGCCTTGAGCACCCAGCTGATCTGATTCAAGATCTCGAACAAGCATTAGCAAAAATTTAGCCCAAACCTAGTTTCATTCGATTTACTCCTTCGATCAACACTTCAGGGTAAGTAGCAAAATTTAGTCGAACATAGTTTTTGTATTGCTTACCAAAATCCTGTCCTGCCACAATTGCAACTTTTCCTTGGGAAATTAGCTGATCATGCCAAGAATTGTTTTCACCAAAAGCCGCAAGATTTAACCAAGCGAGGTAACTGGATTCAGGAATTTGATATTCAACTTCTGGTAGCAGCTCAGCTAGCAAGGTTTTTAGCAGTTTTCGATTCTTATCAAGCTCAAGCAAAGTTTCATCAAGCCAATCAACTGCGCCAGTCAGAGCTGTGACCATGGCAAATGCGCCCATGATTGAAGTGCGCCAATGAACAGCTGGTGGCATAGTTGAGATTTTTGTAGCTGCTGCTTTTGATCCCGAAACAATCACAGCCGCTTTTAGGCCTGCGATATTCCATGATTTACTTGCAGAAGTAATGACATAAGCAGTTTCCGAATTAGGAATGCTTAAGTATGGAGTGAAGGTTTGATCTAAATAAGTTAGCGGCGCATGAATCTCATCGCTGATAACAATCACGCCATAGCGCTCAGCTAAATTTGAGATGGCTGCTAACTCCAATTTTGAATGCACTCGACCAACTGGATTTTGTGGATTACAGATTAAATACAGCTTTACTCCTGCTTTAAATGCTGATTCAATTCCAGCAAGATCTAAAGTCCAGTTGTCATTAGATTTAATAAGTGGGACATCTAGCATATTTAGCTTGGCTTCATCTATCCAAGTAAAAAAATTGGTGTATACCGGTGAATTAATTAAAACGCTATCGCCAGGCTTTGCTAGGACTCTAAAAATCTCTACGGCAGCAACTCCAACATCAACAACTGGTGAAACCAAATTTGGATCTAGTTGCCATTCCCAGCGACTTGCTGCAAACACTTTCATGGCTTCACCCAATTCAGGGATTGGCCCTAAGTAGCCCAAATCGCTGTGACTTGCGCGATCAATAATTTCAGCTCTAATCTGGGGTGCAACATCAAAATCCATCTCAGCTACATGCATTGGAAGCACATCGGTTGGATATCGTCGCCATTTGGAACTAGTTTTTTTATGAAGCTCGCTCAAGGGATTGCTGCTAGGTTCTTTGAGCATGATTCCCCCGATCTCGAGTGATCACTCATTCTAGATGTTTAGCCCAAGTAGTTCATTTTTCAGAGATACATAGCTGAAGCTAGCGCAGCACGACCGGCTTCTAAGCGTGCAACGGGCACTCTAAATGGCGAACAAGAAACATAGTGAATGCCTGTAGCATGAAAAAAGTGAATTGACTCTGGGTCGCCACCATGTTCGCCGCAGACCCCAAGATGCAAAGTGGGATTTGCTTTGCGTCCCCGATCAACTGCAATTCTTATAAGCTCTCCTACGCCATCAATATCGATTGTTTCAAATGGTGAAATGGTTAAAATTCCCTTCTCCAAATATAAGGAGAAAAATTCGGCTTCTACATCATCGCGCGAAAAGCCCCAGGTGGTTTGGGTTAGGTCATTTGTACCAAAAGAAAAAAAGTCCGCCACAGTTGCAATCCGGCCAGCAGTTAGCGCAGCTCTTGGAAGCTCAATCATTGTGCCTATATTTATTGAAAGGCTGACGCTTCGAAGTTGCTCTACCTCTTGAATGATCAACCTTGCTTCATTTTTAATTATTTGCAACTCCATATAGGAAGCCACTAATGGCACCATAATCTCAACGATTGGTGATTTACCAATTGAAATTAGATCAGCCATCGCTTCCGCAATGGCTTTTACCTGTAGGCCATACAGTCCAGGAATTACTAAGCCAAGCCTGACCCCGCGCAATCCCAGCATTGGATTTACTTCATGGAGTTGCTCAACGGCTAACAATAATTCTTTCTTTGCAGAATCTACTTGCCCGCGTTCTTGGTTTAATGCAACTTCAACTTTAAGTTGGGATATATCAGGAAGAAATTCATGCAGTGGAGGGTCTAAGAGTCGGACTGTAACAGTTAAGCCATCCATGGTTTCAAATAATTGTTTGAAATCTTCACGCTGCAGCGGAACTAATGCCTCTAATGCGAGTTCGCGTTCTTCTTTGGTCTCTGCAAGAACTAGTCGCTCAATAACGATACGGCGTTCGCCAAGGAACATATGTTCAGTTCGACATAATCCAATTCCCTCAGCGCCAAGCTTGCGTGCCATTTTTGCATCATCGGTAGTGTCCGCATTGGCTCGAACTTTTAATCGCCGACGACTATCGGCATGTTGAAGGATCCGATCAACTGCGCTAATTAACTCCGCATCTTCTGCATCAATCTCGATAGGATCAGATCCCGGGCCTGATTCAAAGAATTTAACAATAACTGATGGTTCCACAGCAATTGCACCTAGATAAACTTCACCACTTGAACCATCAATTGAAATGAGATCGCCTTCGGCTATCTTGATTGAACCACACATTGCTAAATTCAATTGATAATCAACATGAATAGCTTCAACCCCACAAACTGCAGTTTTTCCCATTCCACGCGCAACTACAGCTGCATGTGAAGTTTTACCGCCTTTGCTTGTCAAGATTCCTGCTGCTGCGATCAACCCACCAAGATCATCAGGATTGGTTTCATGCCTGATTAAAATTACTTGTTCGCCACGACTTGCCCACTCTTGGGCAACTTCTGAATTGAAAACAGCGCGTCCAACTGCAGCGCCAGGGGAAGCTGCAATGCCTGTTGCAATAGCGGATTTCGAACTTAATTTATCAAACTGCGGAAACATCAGTTGAACTAATTGAGATCCCGACACTCGCATCAACGCTTCATCTAACGTGATTAGGTGTTCATCAACCAACTGCATGGCGATGCGAAATGCAGCCGCAGCAGTTCGCTTTCCAATCCTTGTTTGCAAAATCCACAACTTGCCATTTTCAACCGTAAATTCAATATCGCACAAATCCCGATAATGAATTTCAAGCTTTCGCATAATGGCAACAAGTTCAGCATAAACTTCAGGCATTATCTGCTTTAAATCATTTAAGGAAAGTGGATTTCGAATACCTGAAACAACATCCTCCCCTTGCGCGATTTGAAGATAATCTCCATAAACGCCAGGAGATCCAGTCGCGGGATCTCTGGTGAAGCAAACTCCCGTACCTGATGAGTCGCCCATGTTGCCAAACACCATCATTCCAACATTTACTGCAGTGCCAAGATCGTTAGGAATTCTTTCTCGTCGTCTATACAGTTTTGCACGCTCGGTATTCCAAGAATCAAATACCGAGTTAATTGCCATATCTAACTGAGTTCGTGGGTCTTGCGGAAAAGTGCTACCGGTCTGGGTTTTGATGATATTTTTAAATGTTTCAACTAGTTTTTCCAATGACGCAACGTTTAAATCAAAGTCAACATCAATATTTTGTTGTTGCTTTGCCTTTTCTAGTTCTATTGCAAAAAGTTCTCCATTTATGCCCATCACAGTTTTTCCAAACATCTGGATTAATCGCCGGTACGCATCCCAAGCAAAACGCTCATTCATTGAGATCTTGGCAAGTCCTAAAACTGATTCATCATTCATGCCCACATTTAAAATGGTTTCCATCATGCCAGGCATGGAGAATTTAGCACCAGATCGCACGCTAACTAACAACGGATCATTTGCGTCCCCAAGAATTTTTCCTGCTTGAACCTCTAAATGACGCAGTGCGGAAGTCACCTGTATATCTAATTCAATTGGCGCTTTTCCTAATTCAAGATATTCCTTACAGGCATCGGTTGTAATGATAAATCCAGGTGGCACAGGTAATCCAAGTCTTGTCATCTCTGCAAGGTTTGCACCTTTTCCACCAAGCAGATCTTTTTGATCCTTGTTGCCATCTTCAAACGCATATATCAACTGTGATTTCATGAGAACCTGCCTAGGTTTGTAGCGTTATTTCTACTCCTGTCAATAATCATAAGCAGGATTGGAGAGTTTGTAATCATGTTAGCGATCACACTCTTTAAACCGGTCTAATCTATAATTAAGCCATGACATCACCTTTATTCACGCCATTAACACTTAGAAATTTTGAATTTCCAAACCGAGTCTGGGTCTCGCCAATGTGTCAGTACTCCGCTGTTGAAGGAGTTGTAGGCGACTGGCACCGAAACCACATTGGCGCACTTGCAACAGGAGCTCCCGGTTTAATTGTTGTGGAGGCCAGCGCAGTCTCCCCAGAAGGTCGAATCTCGATTGCCTGCCCTGGACTTTGGAGCGATCAGCAGGCGGCTGCATTTGAATCGATCATCGATTTCGCTCATTCACAGCAAGTTCCAATGGCAATTCAGTTAGCTCATGCTGGACGCAAGGGATCAAGTATGCGGCCATGGGATGACCATTTGGTTGCATCTGCAACTGAAGGTGGCTGGGAGACGGTATCGGCAACTGCAGCAGGGTTTAATAACATGCCAACACCACGAGAGCTAACTGTTGAAGAGATTAAGAATCTAGTTGCTGATTTTGCTGCTGCTGCAAAACGAGCAAAATCTGTTGGCTTTGATGTAATTGAAATTCACGCAGCGCATGGCTATTTGCTACATCAATTTTACTCACCTATCAGCAATCAGCGCACTGATGAATATGGTGGATCTTTTGAAAACCGAATTCGGTTTCTGCTTGAAGTTACAAAAGCAGTTAGAGCGGCTATTGGTGATGAAACTGTTTTGTTTGTCAGGATCTCTGCAACTGATTGGGTTCCTGAAGGATGGGATATTGAAGATTCAATCAAGCTATCCAAAGAACTCAAAGCGCTCGGTGTTGATTTAATTGATGTTTCATCTGGCGGCACTGTTCCTAATGCCCAAATTCCAGTAGTTCCTGGTTATCAAGTGGAGTTTGCAACTCGAATTAAAAATGAAGCTGAGATAGCAACCAGCGCGGTTGGATTAATTACAGATGCCAAGCAGGCAAATGAGATTGTGGCAACTGGAAAAGCAGATGCTGTAATGCTGGCTCGAGCAATGCTTCGCAATCCGCGCTGGGCAATGCAGGCAGCAGAAGAGTTAGGCGATGTTATTCCTTGGTCAAATCAACTGCTACGAGGTCGAACAATTACAAGTTAAGCCGCTAGGAAACTAGCGACTCCGCAAGTAACTCGTTAACCATCGGCACAACTTTAGTGGCATAAAGTTCGATTGATTTCATCAGCTTGCTATGCGGAACCGGTCCATTTGAATACTTAAAATCAAACCGATCTGCGCCAACTGATCGCAGGGCGTGGGCAATCTTTTTTGCCACTGTTTCAGGTGTGCCAACATACAGCGAGCCATATCGAACTTCATTTAAATACTGCTCTTTTGTGGTCGGTCCCCAACCACGCTCACGGCCAATGCGTCCAAACATTGCCAAATAATTTGGCCATAACTCCTCAATGGCCTGTTCATCGGTATCGCTGATATGTCCTGGTGAATGAATTGAGATTGGCAGTTGTGGTTTGTTCAATTCAGTAAGCGCTCTTCTATATAGATCTGCAAATGGTGCAAATCTCTCTGGGTCGCCGCCAATAATGGCGAGCGCCATTGGTGCGCCAAGCCGAGCAGCACGCACTACCGATTCAGGCGAGCCACCAACTCCCACTCGAAGTGGAATGCGACCTCGCTCTGTTTTTGGGTATACCTGTTGATTTTTTAAACCCGATCGCGTAGCACCGCTCCAATTAACTGGATGCTCTTCCAGCAATTTAACTAACAGCTCAAGTTTTTCCTCAAACAAAACGTGATAGTCCTCAAGTTTGTATCCAAAAAGTGGAAATGATTCGGTAAAAGATCCTCGTCCTGCAGTTATCTCAACTCTGCCATTAGCTAGAGCATCGATTGTGGCAAAGCGTTGATAGACCCGAACTGGATCTTCACTTGATAGCACCGTTACACCTGAACCCAAGGTGATGTTTTCAGTTACCGTTGCAATGCCAGCTAGCACCGTATCTGGAGCTGATACCGCAAAATCATCGCGGTGGTGCTCTCCAACATTGAAATTATCTAAACCAAGCTCATCTGCGAATTTTGCCTGCGCAACCACATCTCGAATTACCTGCCCAGCTGGTAGAAATTGCCCAGCATCATTTTTAGACATGTCACCAAAGGTGTCCAAGCCGAATCTAATTCGCTTTGCCGTTTGCACTACGTCACCATACCTACACTTAGTTTAACTTTCAACTAAGTGTAGGGCCTGC
Organism: Candidatus Nanopelagicales bacterium; assembly: GCA_030834185.1. Lineage (GTDB taxonomy): Bacteria > Actinomycetota > Actinomycetes > S36-B12 > UBA5976 > AcAMD-5. The sequence goes on along the minus strand of JAURFT010000002.1, from coordinate 55,616 downwards.
TGCTAACAATGCAAATTCTTCAGCTTGTAAGCGCCCCTTATTCAGATTTTGGCTTTTTAATTACAGTTTTTGGCGCAGTATCTTCTAGCTTTTTGCGAGAAAGAATACGACCAGCCTTCTTCTTGGCGGTTGGATCTTGCTTTGACTTAATTACACTTGCGATTGTGGCAATTGCCAAGATGCTCAAGATCACACCAAAGCTAGTAATGCTTGGAATCTTAGGTACCCAGTCATAGATCTCATGGACGAAAGTAAGCACTAACTTCACTCCGATGAACATGAGAATTATCGACAATCCAAGCGAAAGATAAATTAATCTATCCAGCAGGCCTTTAAGTAAAAAGTAAAGCGCTCTTAAGCCTAACAATGCAAACGCATTAACCGCAAAAACTAAAAATGGTTCTTGAGTTACGCCAAATGTGGCTGGAATTGAATCGATCGCAAACAACAAATCTGTAGCTCCGATTGCAATCATCACAATTAACATTGGTGTCGCATAGAGCATGCCATCTTTTTTAATAAACAACTTGGTGCCGTGATATTCACTGACTGAACGGATTCGCTTAGTCACATTTCGTACGATAAAGTTTTCATTTAAATCTGGATCTTCATCCCAATGTCGAAATAATGTTATGCCGGTCCAAATCAGTAACGCGCCAAAGAAAACAAAGGTGAAGCTAAAGGCTGCCAGCGCAGCAGCTCCAATGGCAATAAATATTGCTCGCAGAATCAAGGCAAGTAACACGCCAATAAGAAGAACTCGCTGATGATAGATAGAGGGCACTGCGAATTGAGCCAAAATGATGGCAAAGACAAAGATGTTATCCACCGAAAGTGATTTCTCAACTAAGTATGCGGTGAAATATTCAGTGCCAAATTGTGTTCCATAATTACTAAAAACCCAGATACCAAAAGCCACTGCAATTGCAATATAAAAAATTGACCAAAAACTAGCCTCTTTGAACATCACATCATGCGGCTTACTGCTAACCGTCAAAAGGTCTACAAGGATAAGTCCAACAATGATGCTTATTGTTACCAGCCAAACTAAACCAGAAACTTCCACAATTACTCCTTGATCATGTCATTGATAACACTGATCAAGGTCTCCCATACCGCTGCTGCGGCTCACCCTCCGGGTTTTACCCGTATTGACGGAGGTGTGACTAAGTAGGTACTCCCCTTGGCCCGCCCAAGTATAGACGCCCAAACAAAAAATTAGACACTGCTCTCATGTAACCTGAGGCAATGAATTTAACGCCAGCTGAATTGATTGACCTAGATCGAAAAAGCTTCTTCCACCCCTTCTCTTCACTTGCAATTCATGAACAAATGGGCGCTGAGATATTTGTTCAAGGAAATGACTCCACTTTAGTGGATTCACATGGTAAGGAATACTTGGACGGTATTGCTGGTTTATGGTGCGTGAATATCGGATATGGCAATAGCGAGATGGCTTCAGCAATCGCCGAACAGGCCAAAAAATTAGCGTTCTACCAAGCGTTGACCTCGTTTGGTACAGACATTGCAGCAATTTACTCAGCTCGATTACTTAAAATGTCTCCTGTTCCTATGTCAAAAGTATTTTTTGGCTCATCTGGCTCAGATGCAAATGATACGAATATAAAAATGGTCTGGTATTACCACAACATTCTTGGCAAGCCAGAAAAGAAAAAAATTATATCTCGCCGGCATGGTTATCATGGCTCAACGATATTTGCCGCTGGCCTAACTGGTTTTAATAATTTACACAATAATTTTGATTTACCTTTAGTTCGAACCATCCATACCAGCGCCACACATCCGCTATGGGACAATAAGGCCAATGACTCAGAGATTGATTTTGGATTAAAACTAGTAGCTGATCTTGAGCAGCTGATTATCTCTGAAGGCCCAGAAACTATTGCTGCTTTTATTGCAGAGCCAATAATGGCGGGGGGCGGCGTATTGGTGCCACCAGCTGGATATTTTGCAGCACTGCAAGAAGTACTTGAGAAATATGAAATTTTACTTATTGCTGACGAAGTAGTCACTGGTTTTGGTAGAACTGCAAAGATGTTTGGTTCTGAGAGTTTTGAATTAAAACCAGACTTTATTACTTTAGCTAAAGGGATAACTTCTGGCTATATACCGCTATCTGCAAGTTTAGTTTCTGAAAAGGTGTGGAAGGTGTTAGCCGAAGGAAGCAAAGCAGCGGGTGCATTTGGCCATGGCTACACCTATTCGGGACATCCAGTTGCGATGAAGGCAGCTATGGTAAATCTAGACATTATTGAGCAGCAGGACCTACTGCAAAATGTTGGAGATAAGGGCATTAAGTTGAAAGCGCTGCTGGAAAATGAATTTTTGGATAGCCCATTTGTTGGTGATGTTCGAGGTTATGGATTGTTAGCTGCTGTCGAATTTGTGAAATCCAAATCGCCGTTGGTTCCATTTTCTTTAACCTTGAAAGTGGCGCAACGGATCGCCCGTGCTGCATTCAAAAACGGCCTAATCGTTAGGCCACTTGCTGAATCAAATACGCTGGCATTTTCACCTACATTTGTTGTGACAGATGATGAACTGTCAAGAATGGTTAACATATTTGCGGCGTCAGTTAAACAGGTATTTGAAGAGCTACAAAAATCAGGAGATTTGAAAACCTAAAGAGATTCGGCGAACAATTTAAGTGCCAAATCAAGCTCATCTGGGTTGCGGAGTGATACCTGCCCTTGCCAATCTTCACCAGGAAAGCTATGAAATGGCAGACCTTCTTGTTGGGCTAATTCTTTAGTGCCCTCATACAGGAATTCACCCTCAGCCGCAGACATCATGATTGGGCATTTGACATTTTTGATGGCCAGCTCTGCGCGATACTTAAAAGCCTGCAAGTAGGCCCAGTTGTATCGCTCTAGATTGTAATAAAGGTCTGCTACTGCCAATTGAATGTGTTCCAATGGTGCAGTTGGCCACATTTTTCGATACCTGTCCCACGCCCAGATTGCGTGAGATCCATCTGCTTGCAATTCGATGCTTGGTGCATATGTTTTTATCCGTGATTCACGCATCTCATCAGTGTAGGTAGGCAAACCAATCAGAAATAGCCCGCCACAAAGCTCAGGTGCTTGATTTGCGATTTCAACTGCAAGACTCGCACCGGTGTGAATGCCACCAATTATTACCTGCTGCTCTCCACTCCATTGCTTGATGCCTGCAATCAAATTTGCAGCATAATCAACAAGCGTGGCGCTGGAAGTAAGCGCAGTTGACTGACCATATCCAGGGGTATCTGGTAACAGAACTTGACCCCACAGCGCAATTTGGCTCGCCACATCAAAGTAGATGCGATTAGAAAGCGGACTTTCATGCAACAACACTATTCGAGGGCCACCATCTCCAGCTGTACCGTAATGAAGTTGACCAACGGGCAGGTCAAAATAACCTTTTCGAATCATTGCTAACCCTTTGGTGTAGGGATTACGCCACCGAGTTTTCCGTATTTGCCAGCACCAAGTCGCAATAGCGGATCAATCACTTCAGGATCAATCACAATTCGATTCTTCTCATCTCTCGTTACTGCAGCGTCTGTAACCCAAATTTTTTCAATTTTTGCAAAAACTAATATCTGACTGCTCTCTTCTATTCTTACTTCTTTAGCTAAGGTGCAAGCAAAATTCACTCCACACCCATCAATTAGCGGAGTTGGCCAATCCCAGCTAGTTACTGAAATTCCATACTCAGTAACTTCACTAACTCCTGCTGGCAATTCCGTGGCAGTTTGTTGAACTTGCTGTACCAGATCTTTACTTGCGATACCAATAGTGAATGCATTTTTATTTCGAATATTTGCCAACGTATCTTTCACCTTGCCAGATACATCCCAACTGCCAATTGAGAACATCACCATAGCTGGGTCAGAGGAGATGCCATTGAAGAAGGAAAACGGAGCTAGGTTCCAGCTTGGCTCGCCATCTAATGAGTTATCGGTCAATGCCCACGCGATAGGGCGAGGAATGATTGTTTGGGTCAACAGCGCGTATCGATCTTTCTCTACCAGCGGTCCGAGTTCTATTTCCATATTGAATTAAATCACACCTTCCCTTGGCAATGCGCGCTTTGCGCCAAATGCTGCAATTTGAGTCGACCAACCTTGCAGTTATACGGGTTTGCTTAAAAGCGCAAAAAACTGGCAACCAGTCTCCTGATTGCCAGTTTTAAGGAACTAATAACTAAACTAGATCGAATCGATCTGCGTTCATCACTTTGGTCCAAGCAGCAATGAAATCATCAACAAATTTTCGCTTACTATCATCTTGCGCATAAACTTCTGCATAAGAGCGCAATATTGAATTAGAGCCAAAAACTAGATCAACTCGAGTTGCAGTGTATTTGACATCCCCGGTTTTCCTATTTCGAATGTTGTACTGATTCTCGGCGCTAGGCTCCCAGATGAAATCCATATCGGTTAGATTTACAAAGAAATCATTTGTTAATGATCCCACTTTGTCAGTAAAAGCGCCGTGCTTTGTGCCAGCGTGATTTGTGCCAAGCACTCGCATTCCACCAATTAGCACAGTCAGCTCTGGAGCTGTTAAACCCATCAGCTGAGCGCGATCAAGCATTAGCTCTTCTGGGCTAACAATGTAATCTGCCTTGAGCCAATTTCTGAATGCATCATGAATTGGCTCAAGTGGCTTAAATGATTCTGCATCGGTTTGTTCAGCGCTGGCATCGCCACGACCTGGAGCAAACGGCACCGTGACATCAAAGCCAGCAGCTTTAGCTGCTTGCTCCACTCCAAGATTTCCTGCGAGCACAATTAAATCGGCAATGCTGGCACCAGTTTCATTCGCAATAGGTTCAAGCACGGCCAGCACTTTATTTAAACGAGCTGGTTCGTTTCCTTCCCAACTGCGCTGTGGCTCTAGTCGAATTCGAGCTCCATTAGCGCCACCGCGCTTATCTGAGCCACGAAATGTTCTTGCGCTATCCCAAGCGGTGGTTACCAATTCAGCAACGCTTAAACCTGCAGCTGCAATTTTGGTTTTTGCTGCTGCCACGTCGTACTTGGTATTTCCAGCAGGCACTGGATCTTGCCAAATTAAATCTTCTGCCGGAACGTCTGGGCCGAGGTAACGAACTTTTGGACCAAGATCGCGGTGCGTTAATTTGAACCAAGCCCGAGCAAAGACATCCTCGAAATATGCTGGATCCTTGTAAAAGCGCTCCGAGATTTCTCGATAGATAGGGTCTTTAATCATCGCCATATCGGCATCAGTCATCATTGGGTTGTATTTAATTGATGGGTCTTCAACATCTGCTGGCTTATCTTCTTCAGCAATATTTATTGGCTCCCACTGATGTGCGCCTGCAGGTGATTTTTTTAGCTCCCATTCGTATTTGAACAGCAGCTCAAAATATCCGTTATCCCATTTGGTTGGGTTAGTTGTCCAAGCACCTTCGATACCACTGGTAACAGTGTCGCGACCAACGCTTCGGGTCTGGTAGTTATTCCAACCCAATCCTTGCTCCCAAAGCTCAGCAGCTTCTGGCTCTCGACCAAGGTTTGCAGCTGAACCATTCCCATGTGCTTTACCAACTGTGTGGCCACCTGCAGTTAGTGCAACTGTCTCTTCATCGTTCATTGCCATGCGAGCAAATGTTTCACGAACATGCTGTGCGGTCTTAAGCGGATCTGGTACACCATTTACACCTTCTGGGTTGACATAAATCAAACCCATCTGAACAGCAGCTAACGGATTTTCCATTGAAGCAGCATCAGCAAGATCGCCATATCGGCTATCGCTTGGCGCTAGCCATTCTTTTTCAGCACCCCAGTAAATATCTAACTCTGGTGACCAAATATCTTCGCGGCCAAATCCAAAACCAAAAGTCTTAAAGCCCATTGATTCATAGGCAATATTGCCCGCCAGAATCATAAGATCAGCCCAGCTGATTTGGTTTCCATATTTTTTCTTGATTGGCCAAAGTAGTCGTCGGGCTTTATCTAAGTTTGCGTTATCTGGCCATGAATTAAGCGGCGCAAAGCGTTGATTACCTGTGCCGCCGCCGCCTCTGCCATCTGCTGTTCGATATGAACCAGCTGAGTGCCATGCCATTCGAATCATCAGCCCGCCATAGTGGCCCCAGTCTGCTGGCCACCATGATTGACTAGTAACCATTAATTCATGCAGATCCTTTTTAAGTGCAGCCACGTCTAGCTTCTTTAACTCTTCGCTGTAGTTGAAGGTATCTCCCAGCGGGTTCACTTTGGTGTCATGCTGCTGCAGAATTTCAAGATTAAGCGCATTGGGCCACCAGTTATATTTGCCAGCTTCCATATTGGTAAGCGAGCCATGAGCGACTGGGCATTTTGCCTGAGTTTCGGACATTTTGGTTCCTTATAAATAGGTTTAACATCTACCTTACCAAACATGCCAAAAACCCAAGAAAATGTGGACATTTTTCGCAACTCCTAGAATAAAGCCCATGAACGCAATAGTTGCCAAGTGCACAATTAACGCACTGCAGGCTGCCGCCGAAAACTTGCGCAACGGGGGCTTGGTGGCATTTCCTACTGAAACTGTTTATGGCATTGGTGCTGATGCCAGCAATGCTGAGGCAACAAAGCGAATGTACTTAGTAAAAAATCGTCCAGCTGATCATCCAGTTATTGTGCATATTGCAGATTTGAATGATGTTGATTATTGGGCTCAAGATATTCCTGACTATGCAATCGCATTGATGCGCGATTTCTGGCCCGGGCCTATGACGCTGCTGCTGCAGCGAACTTCAAATGTCAAAGACTTTATAACTGGCGGTCAAGATGTAGTTGGTATCCGAATTCCAGCAAATACAATCGCGCTAAATTTATTAACTGAATTTCATAAACTAGGCGGGCGCGGCATTGCTGCACCAAGTGCGAATCGCTATGGGGCAGTTTCGCCAACAACGGCAAATGCGGTAATTGCAGAACTGCAGGATTACCTTGAACCAAGAGATCAAATCCTTGATGGTGGATCTTGCGCAGTTGGAATTGAATCTACGATTATTGATTGCACAAAAAGCAACCCTGCAATACTGCGTCATGGCGCTATTACTGCTGAAATGATTGAGGTGAGTACTGGAATTGTGATTGCAGATCCAAGCTCTGAAGCAATTCGAGTTTCTGGTTCAGACAAAAAACATTATGCACCAAACGCAAAAGTACATATCAATACGGTGCCACAACCAGGTCACGGTTTAATCGCGCTTGCTGAGGTTGAAACTCCAACAGGGGTTATCAGATTAGCTGCACCAAAATCCATCGAAGAGTATGCAAGGATTTTTTATGCTGCCTTACGTGATGCTGACCTGCAAAATCTGAAAAATATATCGGTTATGCCACCAGCAGGAGATGGATTGGCTGTTGCTATTCGAGATCGCATCTCAAGAGCTGCAGCATAGTTTTTCGCACCCAAGAAATAGTCAACTCAAACTATTTAGATGCCCGAGTTGGCTTAATTACCAACTCATCAACCCCGATGCGGTGCGCACCAAAAGTGTTTACCACTGCATCGCTTGGATACCCCAGGGCTAAACCGCAAAGTAAACGATAATCTTTAGAAATATTAAATTCTTGTCGAATTACGTCATCCCAAATATTAACTGCACCCTGAGCGCAGGTTCCAAGGCCACGAGCATGCGCAGAAAGCATCAAATTTTGCATCATCAAGCCAGCATCGCTTGCAGCGAATACATGCAAACTTTTATGAATAAAGATGAACATCTCAACTGGCGCACCAAAAAACTTGTAGTTATTTGCCCATTGTGCATTTCGAGCAGTTACATCTCCTCGCTCAACTCCAATATGATCGTAAAGTTCTTTACCTACTCGCAAAGCTCTAGGACGAAGTTCAGCTGCATACTTTTTAATAATTCTTCTATTACTAGTTGGCAGTCCGTATCGTGAAAAAATTAATCTCAATTTACTTTTCAATCCTGGTTGCCTAATTTTGGCTAGCGCTTCCCATCGTGCCAAAAATTCAACACTGATTCGATCTTTAACTTCTCCAGTTGCAACTGCCACCTTGAATGGGCGTGTATTAGACCAACTAGGGGCGGTCAGAGCATCAGTAAGTATCTGATCGATCAATTCTTGAGGTACAGGAGTTGCTAAAAAGTCTCGAGTGCTTCGCCTCGATGCTAAAAATTCAGATACCCACTTTGAATCGTGGGTGATTTGGGCTTCAGTCATTTCTTTAGCCTAGCTGAGCCAATAAATCTTCATGTTCTCGTACTGGTCAGTAGGTTGTATTTAAACCTAGTCTTGCCCCAATAATCTGGCTAGGATTCAACAAATCTTTTATTGGTGAAAGAGTGAAAATGACACAGCAGCCTTGGCTATCTAATTACCCAACTGGGATTAATCCCAAGCTGGCAGAAGTTAAAATTGCCCATCTCCCAGAGCTCATCCGAGCTGCTAGCTCAACTTATGCAAGCACCATCGCTTTTACCCAATGCATGCCCAATGGCATGAACGGATCTTTAACCTACAAGCAAGTTGATGACCTTTCAGATGATTTTGCTGTTTATCTTCGTGAAGTAATTGGCCTTAGCTTTGGGGAACGAGTGGCAGTTCAAATGCCAAATTGCTTGAGTTATCCAGTTGTGGCATTTGGAGTGCTCAAAGCAGGCTGTATTTTAGTAAACACAAATCCGCTATACACAGTTACAGAGATGGTCCATCAATTTTCTGATGCGCAGGCAAAAGTACTAATAACTATAGATATGTTCGCAGATCGCTTTCCTGAAGTTTTGCAAAAAACTGATATCGAAACAGTAGTGACCGTAAAAATATCTGAATTCTTCCCAGCAGCTGTAAGTGGCGTGATTCGGATGGTGCAAAAGGTATGGAATAGGTCATTGCCGAAAATAACTGTTGAGCACACCAAGCTTGCACAGGCGCTAAGCCAAGGGCGAAGTCACGCAAATCGAAATCAGGTGCTTAGCTATGCAGATCAGATAAGTCCCACCACAGTTGCCGCATTGCAATACACCGGTGGCACCACCGGTGTTTCAAAAGGTGCGATGCTCTCTCATCAGAATTTAGTAGCAAACACCTTTCAAATGATGCAGATGCTGGGATCGTTTATTCGGTTTGGCAAAGAAACTGTAATAACCGCGCTTCCGCTGTATCACATCTTCGCATTTACAGTAAACCTTTTAGGTTTTTACTATGTTGGTGGCAGAAATATTGTTATTCCAAACCCTCGACCACCAAGCAACTTAAAGCGAGCATTTGAAAATTATAAAATTACCTGGGTTTCGGGAGTGAACACTTTATACAATGCTTTACTAAAGGAACGTTGGTTCCTAGATGGCCCACCAAGTCATATCAGAGCATCTGTCGCAGGTGGAATGGCGCTGCACCAATCCGTGGCTGAGGATTGGGAGAAGATCACTAAAGCTCCACTGGTAGAAGGATTCGGTCTAACTGAATCAGCGCCAGTTTTAACTTTTAATCCGCTTGATGGAAGTGCTAAGCCAGGCTCTATTGGGGTTCCTGTTCCTTCTACTGATATCCGACTAATCGATGATCAAGGTCAACCTGTTGCCATTGGTGAATCCGGAGAACTAATCGCAACCGGGCCGCAGATCATGCTTGGTTATTGGAATAACCCAATCGAATCTGCTGCTGTCCTAAAAGATGGCTGGTTACATACTGGAGATATCGCTCAGATGGATCAAGACGGCTTCTTTAAAATTGTTGACCGTAAGAAGGATGTAATTATTGTTAGTGGCTTTAATGTCTATCCAAATGAAATTGAAGAGCAAATTGCAAAACTCAGCAAAGTCAAAGAGGTAGGAGTAATTGGTTTACCAGATGAAAATACTGGTGAAAAAGTGTGTGCCTATATCGTGACCTCATCTGGATCACTAACCAAACAGCAAGTTATTGACCATTGCCAGCAGGATCTGGCCCGATACAAGCTGCCTAAATCAATTGTTTTTGTTGATGAACTGCCCAAAAGTCCGATTGGAAAAATTCTTCGACGTGAACTGCGAAGAACTGCGATGAATGATCTAGCGAACCATAACCAGAAGGATTCATAATGCATTTATCATCAATGCTGCTACAAGCTCAGGCGCAAGTTTCAGAACAAGATGTGGTAACGCCATTTGAAGAAGTGCTGTTAGTGGTTATGGTCTTTGTAATCATGTTTGGTTTAGGTGCCGGTTTAACCCCAAGAGATTTTCGCCAGGCATTGCGAAGGCCATGGGGTCTAATAATTGGCTGGGTTACTCAATTTGGAATCATGCCGTTGTTAACATACTTATTGATAGTGGCATTCTTATTCCAACTACCGCGCGAGTATGCAATACCGGTAGCAATTGGTGCCATGATCATGGGAAGCGTTCCAGCTGGAACTACTTCTAATATTTTCACTTACTTTTCAAAAGGTAATTTAGCTTTAAGCGTTGTTATGACTACAAATTCAACCCTATGGGCAATTTTCATGACTCCACTTGCGCTATATATCTATCTAGGATTGCTATTGCCAGATGGCGCCGCTACTCAACAAATTCCACCTAGAAACATTATTGTCACGCTCGTAATTTTGTTGATCCCTGTTGTGCTTGGAATGCTGCTTAGAAAATTCAGTGCAAACATTGGTGCCATACTTGAATTACTTGGTGGATTCTTTGGCATCTTCTTCATCTTGTTCTTACTATCAACATGGGTGCCACGAAACTGGGAGCTGCTTTCTTCAACGCCGTGGCAGACTTATGTTGTTGCAATCGGTATTGGCACGTTTGGAATTGCAATTGCTTATTTCTTAACTCGTGGATTCAAAATGCACCCAATGAATGCTCGCACCATTGCTTTGGAAACTGGCATTCAAAATGGACCACTGGCTCTGGCAATAGTGCTGCTGAATTTCAGTGGTGATCCAACAATTGGGCTCGTGCTAATTGTGCCAGCGTTGTATTCGCTATTTATTGTTCTGGTGGCAACGGCAGTCACAGTATTTTTCCGCCGCGCCAATCTGGCAGAAGAGCAGAAGATTCCTAGCCTGCTCTAACAGCCCAACTAAAACAAGCCTAAATTCAACAGGCGCATATGATGGCTAGATGTTGAATTCAGCAACCACTCGAGGTGTAGCCCTCTTAAAGGCTGCTCACTTTGGACCAACTTTGCTTGTTGTGGCGATCTCGTTTTTGCTGGCCCTTTCAGTGCTCACTTGGGTTGATTCCCTCAGAATTGCGCTAGCAATATTTGCTGGCCAATTAGTTGTTGGGTGGAGCAATGATGTAATTGATTTTCCACTAGATAGCGCTGCACAAAGATACAAAAAGCCTTTAGTGTCTGGCAAGATCACAATTGAATTTTTAAAGAAATGCATATTGGTTGCGTTAGTGATGGCATTTGTGCTTTCCATCTTAAGTCCATTTGGATGGCAAGGAACGTTACTGCATTTTCTTGGAATTCTTAGTGCAACTACTTATAACTTGAAGTTGAAAGCCACCATATTTTCACCACTTCCATACATAATTTCATTTGGCAGCTTGCCTTGGGCAATTTATCTTTCGGCAGATAAAACTCCGCCACTATGGCTGTATCTGTGCATTATGATCTTTTCTACTGCGTTTCATTTTCTGAATGTAATTAAAGATTTGCGGTGGGATCTTGATCAGGGTGTGAATGGGTTGCCTCAAGAGCTAGGGCAAAAAGGAAGTATTGCTGTAGCAATATTGCTCGTACTCACTGGATTCTTTTGCATTGTTTGGCTGAGCTGATAGTTGTTGATGCTAGTTCAGTTGTTGCAGCCAATGTTGGAGTCAGTTACGACGCACTTCACCAGGAATCTCTTTTTCGCCCACCACAAGAACGATGGCAGCGCTTCTGCGTGAGGTAGCCACAAACTGATAAATCCCAGCTTCAGCAGGTGCCCTGTAGCGAGCAAGGTAAAGAAATTTGGTGTTAAGAGCTGGGTAATAGAACTTGGTGCGTTCGGTGAATTTAATTCTAATCTTCTTACCCGAGGGTGAAGTGATGACCAATCGTGGTAACTTTTCTTTTTTCAGCATGTTCTCGGGTTTTTTATCAACAATCAAATACTCCACCACTAACTCTTCGCCTGTTTTGAGTGCTGCACGGAAAGCTTTCTTCTGGCCTGATTTTTTGAAAGATGCTTGGATCGCAAATGAAATTGTGCCATCTACTAGTAGCGGGCCAGCATTTGGAGTTGTGTCACTTTCAAGCAGAGTTACTGGGGTGTGGGCTAGCGCTGGTGTTACATGTTGTGGAATAATTGAAAAAGTTACTGCAAGTATTAAGGTCGAGATTAGTTTCTTCACCAGTTGTCCTTGACCTGTCCGATCAAGCTCAATGCATCCATGGCTTAATTGTAATAGCCTCGTAAAGTTTGAGACATTCCACAACTTCAAAAATGCGCAGCTTGCCTAATCTTGGTGCAAAAGTAAAAAGTTGGAGTATTGGCGAAGTGGTGCCTTAAAAAAAGTCCCCATTTAACCAGGGGGAGGCATTTCCTGAACCTTTTGTGAACTCTCCGACTATTAACAGCAAAAAGCCTTGATTCTATCGAAGAGGTATGGCAGATTTACCGATAGAAGGAAAGCATATTGAAGTACAGTGATCTGGGGAGATAATGAAGAAGTCAGTCGTTGCAAAATCATCAATAGTTATTTTGCTCGCGCTTTCTCTAACTCCAACGCAATCTCACGCAGCATCTCACGCCGCTGGTCCTCAGGTACCCCCATGTGGAACACATAAAGTAAGCAAGAATCAAATTATTGCCGGGCAGGAATTTCCTAAGGGAATTTATCAAATACACGCTTTTGGAATCTCGTGCTCAAAAGTTTTAGGCCGAAAAGGCCTCTTTAAAAAGTTTCTCAGATTAAAAGATCAAGATCCTCTCCCGAAGCCTTGGAAATATCTCTCTGATGCGGTGGGAGCCCCCAAGTTTTCTTCTGGTCCTGGAGTTGGATTTAGAATTGAACTAATCTCATAATGTAATTTAAGAAGAGTCGCCCTATAAGCCGGATTCTGTTAAAGATAATCATCCATCTGGGGTAGTTATTACTAACTACCTCGGTGCGACCTACCCGTGAACTCAGCGAGCAGCTTCATAATTCACGAATCAACTTGCGTTGATTTTGGTCTTGCTCCGGGTGGGGTTTACCTAGCTGAGTTAGTCACCTAACTCACTGGTGAGCTCTTACCTCACCGTTTCACCCTTACCTATTGCTAGGCGGTTTGTTTTCTGTGGCACTGTCCCGCGGGTTGCCCCGGGTGGCCGTTAGCCATCACCCTGCTCTTTGGAGTCCGGACTTTCCTCGATAAGCCATTTGCATGGCTTATCGCGACTATCTGGGCGACTCTCCTGGGCAAGGATACGACACCTGAATAATCATCACCTTTAGGTTGGTTAATTGTCAGCGGATAAGGAAATTCACCATAACATTTAGGCTGGATGCTGACCCCTTATATCAAGCTAGTTCAGAGATGAAAGATATTCTGCTTCATTTACTAGTTTATAAACACCTAGTTTCTTCTACTATTAATAATCAATTATTAACTCAGTTCATAACAGCAATATTTCAAAGCCCAACAGTTCATGAAACTCTATCTCAGCGCTTTTGAAATTCGTCGAACTCCTTCTTCAAGAATTTCAGGGTAAGTGGCAAAATTTAACCGAACGAAATTTTTATATTGATGTCCAAATTCTTGCCCTGGAACAATAGAAACTTTCCCTTCATTCACAAAATGATCATGCCAGTTATCATTTTCCCCAAAGCTTGATAAATCAAGCCAGGCCAGGTAGCCAGCTGAAGGAATTTTGTACTGAATCCCGGGGGCTAAATCTAAAAGCAATTCTTGTAAAAAAAATCTTCGATGATTCAAAATATCTAGAGTTTCATCTAGCCATGCTGTCGCGAAATTCATTGCTGCAATCATGGCGAATGCTCCAACAATTGATGTCCTCATGTGCACAGCTTTAGGTAAAGCGGCAATGCGATTTGCAGCTTTTTCTGATCCCGAAACAATGACAGCAGCTTTTAGCCCAGATATATTCCAAGCCTTACTAGCTGAAGTAATCGCATAACCTGTTTCTGATGCTTCAGGAATTTTTAGGTAAGGCGTAAAGCTGATATCTGAATAAGTTAGTGGAGCATGAATTTCATCACTAATTACAAAAACCTGATACTTATTTGCAAGTTCAGCAACTGCCCTGAGTTCGTTTTCGGCATGGACATGACCTACTGGATTTTGTGGATTACAAAGTAAAAAAATCTTAATCCCAGATTTGAATGCGTCTTCGATGCCCACTAAATCTAATTCCCATCCCTGTGCAGACTGAAGCATGGGAACATCAACCAATTGCATCTTCAATTCATCTAACCAATTAAAAAAATTGGAATAAGCAGGAGAATTGATCAAAACCTGGTCACCTGAATTTGCAAGTACTCTAATTACCTCAATAGTGGCAACTCCAACATCAACTGCAGGCGTAACAAGGTTTGGGTCCAGATTCCATCCCCACCGGTTAAGAGCAAATTTGCTAACTGCATCCCCAAGCTCTGGGATAGGCCCTAAATAGCCCAGGTCACCCCTTTGCACTCTGTCAACTATCTCAGCTTTAATCTCCGAGGCGATATCAAAGTCCATTTCAGCTATGTGCATAGGCAAAATATGTTGATCATATTTACGCCATTTCGTGCTACTTTTTTTCTGTAGCTCAGTTAAAAGCAAACTCTGAATATTGCTCAAATTTACCGCACTCCCTATTTGATCAAAAATCAAAAGCTAAGGTATCAAAATAAATCTTCTTGAGAATAATGTTGCCGCTCTCTTGTTAAAATATATAAAACGTTTTAACCCCATGAAGCCTACTAATTTTTTCCGGCCTAAACAATGTATTTTTGCAAAATTGATTTTTTAAATTATAGAAATTTGTTTATCTGAGGCACGTTTGGCGCTTACCTTGGCTTACATTCCCACATGCAGTATCGGAATGCACCAAGAAGGTATGAAACAAAGATTTTGTACTTTGAAAAGGGGATATTTAAAGTAGTTGAAGCTTCAATATCTTTTACTAAGTTTCAATAACGAACACGTGTTATGACTGATTAGTTGATTTAATTAGAAAGTTCTTTACATTATCCCAATCTTGTTTAGCAATCGAATAGTAATTGGAATCACGCCAGGAACCATCAGGCCTTTGCATGTGATTAAAACGGGTAAATTCATAAGTGGCACCCAAGTCAATAATTGCTTGGATTGAGCGAGAATTCAGTGAATCTGTTTTGAAAATTACTTGTTTAAATTCTCTAGTTTCAAATGCTTCTTCCATCAATAACAATTTTGCTTCGCGATTTATTCCTGTTCGCCAAAAAGATTGACTAATAAATGTGCCGCCGATTTCTATTGTAAGTGGACTGACTTGATTACCAAAGAAAGAAGTTGTACCAATAACTTCATTCTCACTCTTTGAAAAGATTGCAAAAGCTTCTCGATAGCCATCGCTAACTTCTTGCAAGATTTCTTGAATTAAACTGATCATTTGGTTTTCTGTTGCTGGCTGTGCATGCCTTAGCCATTTCCAGACAGCATCATTATCAAGATATTTGAATAAACTGGCTGCATCGGCTACCTCTAGGTGACGCAACAGGATATTTTTCCCAGTCAAATAGGAATTAGCCATGGATCACTCTCTTACAAGAAGCGTATCTAGTTCAGCACTAGTAGAAACTTGATTTGGTTCAGGATAATTATCAAAAAAGGACATAACGAGTTCTGGAGAGAGTTCAGAGCGATAACATCCAATTACCTCTGTCGACAATCCCCCCACTATGTTAGCTATTTTCAGGGAATCGAGAAAACTCATTTTCAAATAGATACCATAAATAAGGCCAACTAAAAAGTTATCACCTGCACCTGTTGGGTCGATTGAGTTGAAAACATCTAATCCAGGAACTCTTATATATTGACCATCAAGCTTTGCGATTACACCATTCATCCCAAGTTTAATAAAAGGGGTAGCAATATATTCACCCAAGATGTCAAGACATTTTAATAAATCAGTTTCCCCACAAAGCTTCTTTGCCTCTTTATCGTTTGGCGTGAAGTAAGTGACATATTTGAGGCGTTCAACAAAGTCTGATAGCTTCATCTCGTTATCCCAGGCAAGATCTAAAATTAATTGACATCCATCTTGATCTAACTCTTGCGCAATCTCGATATTTTTAGGGAAATAGGCAACTTTGCTTCCCTTAAAAAATTTTGATAAAACTTTAGGATCAATAGAGCTTTCGTCCACGTTGCTGTTATAACAGATAAAAGAACGTTCATATTTTGTTGATAATACGCTGGTTGCCACTACTGGTCTATTCGCTTCTGATGAAAGCACTTCTACATTTTCATAATTTATGCTCTTCAAAAGATCACTAGCCATTTTTGATTCAAAGTCATCGCCCATGAAAGTACCAAACCTTGTTGGTACACCCAATCGAGATAAGTGGTAGGGAATCACCATAGGTCCACCACCTAGGCAAATCTTAAAATTACTTGCTAATACTTCTTCGCCAGGTTCTGGCAATGTTTCCACACCTTGAAAAATAAAATCAATATTCATCTGACCAATCACCGCAGCAAAGTAGTTCATCTCCACTCGCTTCCATAAGAACCATAGGCAGATATAAATTCCTCAACAAGACTCTTCGCAATATCGTGATTGGCCACCAAGGGGTTAATTGTTAGTGCCTTGATGGCTAAATTCGTATTTGATTCTAAAATTGCCTGCACTGCCAATCTTTCATATTCTTTAACAGTTTGAATCAAATTCATAATGCTTGTTGGTATCTCGCTTTGAATATTCGGTATCACTTTTCCGCCTGCAATCTTGCACATAACTTCAATCACATCATCGTTCTCTAGTTCAGCTATCGCCCCATTATTAGGAACGGATAGAACCATGTTCGTTTCGTGATCAGATACCAATGCAGTTATAAATCTGAGCGCAACTCCAGAGTAGCCACCCTCATCTTTCTTCTGTATGAATTCTGCTGCTGTTGGAGTTGTATAAGTTTTTACCCTAGGAACTCCAGATTCATTTTGCAAATAACTGTTTTCTCGGACATTGTAATTATCAAAATATATTCGAATTGCAGTATCAAAATCTTCACTAACATTTATAGCATCTAATTCTAAATTCATTTTTTCATTTACTTTTTCAATTAATTCTGCTCTTGAAAGGTCACTCTTATTACTTAATCTCATAGTTTTTTGGCTGTAGTAATAAAAGTATAAGTATTCATTTAGTAAATGATTATCGGAAATAGTTAAAATATCTTGATCAAAGATACGCATTTCTGTCTTATTAAAAAGCTCAGGGTGATTAACCACAGTATCATCAACTGGCTTACCGTCAATAGTGAATTGATTAAACCAAGTAAGGTGATTCAGGCCAAAACTATTGCACCCAAATCTCATTTCTTCAACGTCTAGCATTGCTGCAAGTTGCTTGATTAACTCTGTTGGCGAATCACATATTCCGTAGACTGGAAAACCAAGCCTATTAAGTGCCTGTGTGACTAATCCTGCTGGATTGGTAAAGTTGAAAATTATGTGATCAGGTTTTGATACTTTTTTTGCTATTTCGCAGTACTCAATTAATGTCGGTATAGATCTCATTGCCATTGCAAAACCACAAGCACCAGTTGTCTCTTGTGCTAAAAGATTATATTTCTCAACAATCTGCTGATCTGTTTTTCTAGAAACATCACCTCCAACTCGAATAGATGAGATGATGTAGTCACAGTCCTTTAATGCAATCTCTGGGCTTGTTTCCAAAATAACCTGTAAATCTGGATCAATTCGTCTTGCAATTTCCTTGGCCAGTATTCCGTATTTGTTTAATTTGAATTCATCATTATCCTGCAATACCAGCTGCTTAATGCCTGCTTTTGCTGCATTTGTTGCAACAGTTTTAGCCACGAATGGAGTTCTAACACCTCCCCCACCTACAACGCATAATTTAGCTTGGCGAATCAAGGCTAATTCTTTTCCAGGGTTGGAACGATCTGCACTGGAGGATTAAAGTCATCGTCAGGAAGTAACTCATAAGCTTTTACCCAATTTGCTCTTTTATATAGTTTGAATGCTTCTGCATAGATAATTTCAGATTTACTGCACTGAATTCCCCTAAACCTATTTAGGACCTGAAGTGCTTCCGCAGATTGTTCCTGCAGTTGCGATGAGTGCTCTCCAAGCATTTTTAGTTTGGTTGGCATCTGCTGAGTTATGTTTACATAAAAATCTGGATTAAAGTCAACACCCGCCTTGGTGTCAGAGAAAAAAACAGGAGTCCAGGCAACATTCAAAACCAGTCTGGACAAAGCGCGATGATCATTGTGATAATCATTTGGAGCACAAGTAAAAATAATATCTGGATTGAGATTTTCCATCTCAGTAATAACAATCTCGTAACAAGACCTATCTTCAACTAATCGATGATCCTCGATGCCTAGAAAAGTTGGAGTAACGTTTAGGTACTTGCTTCCAGCAATAGCCTCTTTTTTGCGTAGTTCAACAATCTCTGGCCATGAAACTTGATCAGGAAGGATACCTCTACCTCGCCGCCCATCCATAGCGATTACAACATGCACTTCATGCCCTTGCTCAACATACTTCAAAAGAGTGCCCGCTACTTGTGCTTCCATATCATCTGGATGCGGGTAAAAGGCTGCAACTTTCAGCTTGCGCATGCATGATTCCTATCTGTTGTTTTGGATTTAGTTAACATTAATTTGGATGAATCCCACTACCCTTTAATGCCTGTTTGAGCAATACTTTCAACAAATTTCCTTTGGAAAAAGGCAAAAATTATAACCATTGGCAATACCGAGATTACCGCCCCCGCCATCACCTGTTCGTGATAGGTGGTGTGTTCGCCAATTAAGTTTGCAAGCCCCGCTGAAAGAGTCATCTTTTCGATAGATTGATTTACGATTAGCGGCCAGAGCAACTCTTTCCAACTATTAATCATGGTCAAAATGCCCAATGCAACTAACCCTGGAGTAACTAGTGGCATCATGATCTGCCAGTAAATTCGCAGGCTACTGCATCCATCTATTTTGGCTGCATCTTCAAGTTCTTGGGGAATGGCTGCAAAGAACTGACGCAATAAAAATACCCCAAAGACGCTAAAAATATTGGGAATAACTAGAGCAGTTAGGGTGTCAATTAAATTTAACTGCACTCCGATGATTTGAAAATGTGGAATTAAGAAGATTTGACCTGGCACCATCAATAAACCTAGAAATGTCAAGAACAGCAGATTCTTGCCCGGAAAAGCCAATCGTGCAAAAGCAAATGCGGCTAGCGATGCGATTAAGAGTTGCAAGAACACTGTAGCTATAACAACTACCACAGTATTAAAATACAAAGTCAGAAATGGAAACTTTTCATTCACAATTTGATAATTTACCCACTGAATTTCGTCAGGAAGCCAAATCATCGGAACTTGAATAGTCTCTTCATAAGTCTTTAATGAGGTGAGAAACATCCAGAGAAATGGCCCAACAAAGATGATTGAAATAAGCACTAATGTGACGTGAATCCAGTACTTTTTTAATTTCGTCATAGACATGCCTTCTTAGTCATAGTGGACCCATCGTTTTTGCAGTCTAAATTGAACATAAGTAATAAGGAAAATCAGGATTAACGAAACCACTGAGATTGCTGCACCATACCCCCTCAGATTTAGACCAAAAGCTGCTTCATAAAAATAAGTCACTAGTGAATTTGCATATTGGTAGGCAACGGTGTCAGCGCGAATCATCAAAAATATCAGGTCAAATATTTGCAAAGTACCGATCATCGAAACAATAGTTACGAAGAAAATAGTAGGACTTAGTAAAGGTAAAGTGATTTTAAAAAAGATTTGTCGAGTATTTGCGCCATCAATTTGAGCTGCGTCGTAGTACACACTCGAAATTCTCTGCAAACCTGCCAGCAAGATAATAACCATGTAACTAACTGATGCCCAAACTAGGACAATTAATATTGACCATCTTACGATATCTGGGTCGCTGATCCAGGCTCTTGGTTCTATTCCAACTTTTGCTAGCAGAAAATTAATAAGACCGTATTGAGAGTTATACAGCCAGCGCCAAAGCAGTCCAATGGCTGCTGGTAACGTAATTGCTGGGATAAATATAGCCGTTCGATAAAAGACCTGGCCTTTAATTTTCTGGTTAAGAAGCCAAGCCAAACAAATTGAAATGGACACTATCAGAGGTACACCAAGACCGGTATAGAAAAAAGTGTTTCCAAGCGCACGTTTAAAAACTGGATCTTGGAGTAATTCTCTAAAGTTTTCCAGTCCAACAAAAGTGCGTTCTCCAAAAACACCTACATCATTAAAGCTAAGAAATATATTTTGCCCAAATGCATAAAGGAACAGGACGGCCAAGCCAAGAAAGAGCGGTGCGATGAAAAGATACCCCGTGAGTGCTTCGCGGTGTTTATTCACCACAGTCCTTTCAATTTAAACACAAGAAGTGGGTAACTCTCATATTAGGGAATTACCCACTTCTTTGCAAAGCTTAGAGCGTATGGCTACTACTTATTGAGCTCGTCAATAAGTTTTTGGGTAGCTGCCGCACCCGCTCTAATGGTTTCAGCAACTGGAGCTTTACCCGAATATGCAAGTGCGATGGCATTTTGCAGCGGCAACAAAGAAGCTGGGTTGCCATTGTGAGGGTAAGGAACTGCAGTTCTTGTTGCAGCCAAAATCACTTGTGGATCTATATTCTCGAATCCACGAGCGTAAGCACGTTGAGCGTCTGGTCGCGCTGGGAACTCAATACCGTTTAGAGCCTCGTTAGTCATGGACTGACGGCCAGTTAGGTATTTAATCAATTCCCACGCTCCAGCTTTATTTTGGGAGTTCTTTGCCATTGCATAACCCAAACCACCAGCAACGCTGTAGTTATGGATTTTGCCTTTTGGCTGCTGAACTAGGCCAATTTTTTTGGCTTTACCCAGACTGGAATTTTCCAAAATTTTAGCTTTCCATGATCCAACAAAAATAATCGCGGCTTTGCCAGATATGAATAAGTCAGATGCTTTAGTTTCAGACAATACTGTGTATGGTGCCATTCTTCTTGAGTCCATTAAGTCAACAACATACTGGAAGGTGGCAATTCCGGTAGGAGTGCCTGCAAGAGTTTTCTTCTTATCCAGAGTCACAAAGTCTGCACCATCTTGAGCTAGGAAGTTAGCCGTGGAAGGCTGAAGGTCGAGTTCCATTGCTAGTGGATATTCTGATGTTGCACCAGCTGCATCCATTTTGGTGCGAAGCAGCTTGGTGATGGCCTGCAGGCTCTTTCGGTCCCAATTTGCTCTTGGATAAGAAACTTTGTATTTGTCAAAAATCTCTTTGTTGTAAGCAACAAACACAGCGTCCATGCCCTTTGGCAGCGCCCACTGTTCATTATTGTAATTAAATGCTGCTACACGACCAGGAACATACTGATTCATCTTCAACTTTTTATCTTTTTTAATGTACGGGCCTAGTGGCTCTAGCACTTTTCCGTTTGCGTACTTAGGTAAAAATACATTCATCCAAGTTACATCTGGGGTGCTACGAGTTGGCATTGTTGCATCAAGTTTGGTCCAAAATTCTCCCCAAGGAGTTTGGGCAATTGATGCCTTGTACTTTCCTTTAAACTTTTTGTTAAATTTGTCAATCGATTGTTGGATAATTGGCTTTTGAACTTCATCCCACAGAGCTAAAGTAATTTCTTTCTCTTTTGCTGATGAAGGGGCAATCGGACCCAAAGTTAGGGCTAGCGCAGAAACAAAGAATGCTGCTAGGAATTTTTTAACCATTGATTTAACTCCTCTAGAAGGTTACCCCGTACGGGATTAAATAAACCTAGCACAAGCGCCTTGCCCCAGCAAGATGCAATAGAGTTGCAAAAGCCCAGCCGCACGGGGTCGTCGCGCTGAAAGTCCTAAACCACGTTGGGTCCCCTAATAAATGGCAAATTCAAGGTGGGGCCTTTAATAAATCCTTCGCTGGTGTGGTCACACTTTTTGCTTTCACTGGCTTACACTTTCACTGGCTTACATAAGTTCAATGATCTTATTTAAATCATAATGATGTTGAATAAGTAGAAAAATTTCTGAGATTACTTTGCTTGTATGAACGAGTTTAAAAATTTCCTGCTCTACCAAATGTTAAATCTCTGTGCTTACTGCCTTTTATCTTTTATGACCGCATTGGCAGATTTGCCTGAATCATTATTCCTTGGCTAATTAACTTCTAACTGAAGCAGATGGCGCTTAATATCCTTGGTAATTGCCCAAGCCCAATAAAACAGTCCGAACTGAAGTGGCAACCTCAGGTAGGCAACAATTTGCTCAGAAAATTCTCGATCAGAATAATCTATTGCCATATAAATATTTGCTGGATAAACCGCAACAAAAAGTGCAAGAGCTAACCAGGCACCAATTAGTCTTAAATTCTGGTTTCTTACTTTCATGGAAAGGGGCGCCAGCAGCATCAGCGCAACAACTATTTCAGCCAGGCCACTTAAATGGGTCCAAACCCTTGGATCACCAGGGAGAAGCGGTGGCACAATCGCATCTAGCTGGGCTGGAAATAAAAAATGTCCAGTCCCAGTTGCCAACAGCATAATTGCCATGCCACGACCTGTTGTGAATTTTTTAGTCTCCATTACATCTCCTAGATGTTATAACTATCTAGTGCTTGATTTACCAGCAAATCTGCATCGAAATTTGCGTCTCGCCTAATCCACTTATAAGTAACTTGGTCATGTGGAAGTATCGCTTTAGCTTTCAGTGCAAGCTGACGCAGCCCTGGGTGTTTAATTTTCCAATTACCGCTCATCTGTTCTACTACTAACTTTGAATCCATTCGCACTTCAACTGTTGCATCTGCATCAAGTTGTTTAACCAGCTCCAGTGCGGCTATTAAACCGCTGTACTCGGCATAATTATTTGTCTGAGTTCCCAAATACTCTTTTGCTTCTGCAAGAACTTCAAAGGTTGAAGCATCTCTTACCAGCGCACCATAAGCTGCAGGACCTGGGTTCCCTCTTGAGCCACCATCAGCTTCAGCAATAAATTTTGGCATTACCTAACCAAAATTCTTCGACACTCATCACATCGAATAACATCATCAGGACTTGCTGAATTTATAACAGCTAAATCAGTAGCACTTATTTCAATGCGACAGCCTTCGCATGTTTTACCTTTAAGGGCAGCTGCCCCAACTCCACCTTGATCAGATTTGATTTTGTCGTACAGCTTAAGTAGCTCAGTATCTAGTTGTGTACGTAATTCTTGAGCCTGGATTTGTTTAGCATTTTTTTCTGCATATATTTCTTTTAGCAGCGCATCCGCTGCCGCAGCTGCAACATTAAGCCTTGACTTCGCCGATTCAAATTCAGCATCGAACTTATTTACCTCAAGTTGAGCTTGTTCAACTTGAGCCATAATTTCAAGTTCTTCATCCTCAAGGTTAAGTTGGCGACGTTTTAGGGTTTCTAGTTCATGCTGCATATTGACGATATCCTTAGCAGACAATGTTCCGCCATCAATTAAAGCGCTATCTCGTTCAATTCGAATTCGAACTTGTTCAACATCAGCATCGGCTCGCTTTACTAAAACCTGCAAATCTGCAACCGTAGTTTTTCGATTAATCAACTCATTTTCAGCAATTGGTAAAGCAGCTCGTGCTGAATCCAGCTCTTTAACTTCAGGCAGGTGTTTAGCCTTGTAGTTCAATTGATCAATTATCGTTTCAATTTGCTGCAGCTCGAGCAGCTTAAGTTGTTGATCTTTGGCAGCCTTCATGGGCGCGATCCAGATTCATAATGAGCAACCCAGGGGTCTGTGCAAATTTCTGAAACAATGGTCTTCACCTGCGTGAACTCCTGATTTAGTTTTTTAGCTATCGTGGCTAACCATAGCCACTCACTTGCCCAATGGGAAACATTGACCAGTGCTATTTCACTGTTTGCAAGGTGATCCAGTGCAGCATGGTGTTTTAGGTCCGCCGTTACGTATACGTCAACATCAAGCATGGCGACTTCAGGTAGCAGCGACGCCCCTGCTCCGCCACACACTGCTATGCGCGTAATCGGTTTGGCAAGATCCCCTGCAACTGTTACGCCAAAATGATTTTCAGGCAATGCCTGTGCCACTAATTTTGCAAAATCATCCAACTGCATAACATTTTGAAGCGAGCCAATTCGGCCAATTCCAGTTTTCTGCGTCGGATCAGAGATCGAGGATTCAGTTTCAGCTCCCAGCGCGCTCATAATTGCATCAGATACCCCAGCGATGGCAGCATCGGTATTTGTGTGTGCAACGTAGAGACCAATCTGATTCTCTGCAGCTGCATGAATGATTCGCGAAATATTTTGTAGAACCACAACATCAGAAACCTCTGGCAAAAAAACAGGGTGGTGAGAGATGATTAAACCAGCACCAAGCTCTTGGGCTTGTTTTAAAACTTTTTCTGTGATGTCAACGCTTAGCAACACAGTATTAATAGGCTGACTGGGATTCCCCACAGTTAGCCCAATCTGATCCCATTCGGCCGCAAGTTCAACTGGATACCACTGCTCGATAGCGGCGGCAATCGCTGAAATCGCAGGACCTGTCATGAGTAAAAGATAGTGGTCAACCTATAAATGGATCTAGAATCAAGCCATGACTGAACCTAAAGATCATATTCATGCTCACGGCCGTGATGTTTTAGCCGAGCTCACTCCACTAGGCCGTGAATTAAGAGGTTATATCCCTGAGGTATATGAGGCTTTTGGCAAGTTATCAGCCGCAGCACAAAATCCTGGTGCACTTGATGCGAAGACAAAAGAGTTAATTGCAATGGCAGTTGCAATCGCAAGCCACTGTGATGGTTGCATCGCATCACATGCCAGAGGGCTGGTTACTAAAGGTGCTTCGGCAGCCGAGGTAGCAGAGTTAATTGGTGTTTGTATCCAGATGATGGGCGGCCCTGGCACTGTTTATGGGCCTAGAGCATTTGCGGCATATAAATCATTTCTACCAGAAGCGAACGCTTGAGCCAATTACTGACGCTAAGTAATCACAGGTCACTTATTGTAGTTGACCCAGTTGATGGCGGCAGGATTGTTTCAATAATTATTGATGGTTTTGAAATTCTTCGGGATGAAAAGTTCAACACAGATAACTCAATATTTGGTTATGGATCTTTTCCCATGGCGCCATATGCTGGTCGGATCAGAAATGGGAAATTTGAATTTAATGGTGAGCAGCACCAGCTTGAATTAGCAGATCCACCTCATGCGATTCATGGAACTGCAATTTATCAATCTTGGGACGTTCTAAATCATTCCATTAATAAAATTGAGCTTCAAACAACAATTTCTGCTGGCTGGCCATTTCGTGGAGAGCTGCGACAAGATTTCTTATTGCTAGAGAATGAAATTAGTATGCAGATGAAATTGACCGCATTTGATGCTATGCCAGCCTGGATCGGATTTCATCCTTGGTTTCGTAAACATATCAACAACCAAGAAATTCAATTAACTGCAAGCTTTGATCAGATGTATGTGCGTGATGAAGGAAAAGTAACAACTAAAACTATATCTACCCCTAAGCCGCTACCTTGGGACGACTGCTTTATTGGAGAAAACCCTGGAATTGAGCTGAGCTGGGGAGAGCTGGTAAAGCTCAAACTAGAAAGCAACTCTCCATACTGGGTTATTTATTCAGCTCCTGCTGATTCACTCTGCGTTGAGCCGCAGTCTGCACCACCAAATGCAATCGAGCTTGAGCGCAATCAAGTGTTAGCTAGTGGTGAAAATGTTGAACTTGAATTTAAGATAAAGTTTTAATTATCTAAAATTTGTAAATTGCACAGCGAAATCAAAATCACTATTTTTTATTAGCGTCATTGTGTCTTGTAAATCATCTTTACTTTTACTTGAAACTCGCAGTTCATCACCTTGAATTTGTGACTTCACTGATTTTGGAGCTTCATCTCGTATCAATTTACTTACCTTTTTAGCATTTTCACTTGAGATGCCCTCTTTAATGGTGGCTGATATTGAGTACGTTTTACCTGATAGCGCAGGTTCTGTTGTATCAAGTTGCTTAAGGGATAACTGTCGCTTAACCCATTTATCTTTTAGTACATCCAGCGCCGCCTTACAGCGCTCTTCGGTATCTGCTGTTATTTTTACTTTATCCGCGGTGTGCTCAATTTCAGCGCCCGTATTCTTAAAATCGAACCGAGTAGCAATCTCTCGAATTGCCTGATTTACCGCATTATCAACTTCCATGCGGTCTGCCTTGCTTACAATGTCAAATGAAAAGTCAGCCATACCGCAACCATATTCCCCGCTGTCATAATTCTCAAATTCCACCCCTGCCAGTAGGCTGCTGTTGCTCAATAAGGAACGAGGTCCAGGTGCGAACTGAAGTTGAAACATTCATAGATCCACAGCTGGGTAAGCGAAATCGGCTGACCACTTTATTTCGACCAATCCTTGCAATACCAGCGATATTTTTAGTAAGTCTGATCACGCCATCACATGAGGGTACTGGAGTGTTGCCAGTGCTTCTAGCTATTGTGATTGTGATTTTCGGAATTTACCCCATCTGGATGATTGCATTTACCCATGGAATTTTAGAGTTTGCAACCAAAGCAAACTCCTATCTTTTTTTGCTAACCGACGCCTATCCAAATTTTATAGTTGACCTGAAAGTTCGTGTTGTGCTTCCAGATATTGCAGAGGGTAAAAATATAAATCGGTGGCTGCCATTAGTTAAATGGATTTTAGCCCTGCCACATTATGTAGTCATTGTACTTGCAACTGCTGGTGTTTATGCTGTCGTGATTTTCAATTGGATTACAATTTTAATTACAGGCAAATACTCAGGAAGCGGGCAAAAATTCATTGTTGGATATATTAGTTATATCAATCGTGTTGCCGGTTATGCATTTGCAATGGTTACTGATTCCTATCCACGAATAATTACTAGGTAAACATGAAAACTGGATATCTTTATCACGAAGTTTTTGGCTGGCATGACACCGGCACTTTTGTTGGAGATGCTCCAGCAGATCCTGCCAGAGGGCTACAGCCCTACTACAACTATGAACATTCTGACGCCAAGCGTCGCATTCATGAGCTCATTGTGGTTTCTGGTCTGATCAAGCATTTAATCAGAATTGAACCAAGGCATGCCACTGAAGCTGAGCTCAGGCTGGTACACACTCAACGCCATATTGATTACATCAAATCTCAATCTGAATCTCGGCTTGGTGGTGATGCTGGAGATTTAACTACCCCGTTTGGTAAAGGTGGCTATGAGATTGCCACTTTAGGTGTAGGTGGCATTTTGCAAATGGTTGATGCTGTCATGAAAAATGAAATTACAAACGGCTATGCCCTAGTTCGGCCACCTGGGCATCATGCGGTTGCAGATCTTGGTATGGGATATTGCTTATTTGCCAACGGTTCGATCGCAGCAAAATATGCCCAGCAAAAATATGGGGTTTCTCGAATCGCAGTGGTTGACTGGGATGTTCATCACGGCAATGGCACCCAGGATATTTTCTATGATGATCCAAATGTGCTAACCATCTCAATTCATCAAGATCGACTCTACCCACATGACAGCGGACTACGAGATGAAATTGGAAGTGGAGTTGCTGCTGGCACCAACTTGAACATTCCACTCTCTGCAGGAGTTGGAAACGCCGGATACGAGAAAGCTTTTGAAGACGTTGTAATCCCAGCGCTGCTGAAATTTAAACCAGAATTAATTTTTGTTGCCTCTGGTTTTGATTCTTGTGTTTTTGATCCGCTAGGCAGAATGCTGCTAACCGCTAATGGCTATGCAACTTTGACTAAGAAGTTAATGCAGGTTGCAAATCAGGTGGCAGCTGGCCGGATTGTGATGACGCATGAGGGTGGCTACAACGCCGTATATTCGCCAATTTGTGGTCAGGCAGTTTTACAAGAACTAGTTGGAGTTAAATTACTAGCTGATCCATTTGCAGATTCAGTTGATCATTACCCAAGTCATGCTTTGAATCAAGTGCAACTGCAAGAGATCAATGCCGCAGCTGAGCTTTTAGTTAATCTGCCCGCTCATTAAATAATCAACTATTTTTTGATGATCTGAGCTCAAACCCTTATACGCAATTGTGTCTGAGTTCATCGAAGCTAAGGTTTGGGCGAAAGCTTGCGCTTCAGCTGGGCGCTGCAAGATCTGGCTTAAGGGTTCGATGCGGTTACGAATAGTGAAAAGCACATGATCAGTTTTTACTAATTTAGTCAGCGTTTGTCGCTCTGTTCGCCACCAATAATTTGCTGGGTCAGCGGTAGCTTTGGTTGCAACTGGCTGATGCAGCTGCGGATGAGCGTGCAGCGCCCAATTAAGTCGCCACACCTGCCTGGCCGGATTTAATTTATCAAAAGTTAACTCCATAGCTGGCTGCAATGAATCTTTATAGTTTGGCACCGGTTCGTGGATTTGATCTAAACTTTTGCCAAGCTTTTCAGCGAGCAGCCATCTTGATGGATAAATCACCGCAGCTGCTGTTAGCACCCAGCGCTGATCTACTTTTGAGATTAGACATAAATCTTCACCAATTATTTTTGCCAATTGAATAAATGGATGATCGGCTGCAAGATCAACTTCAAACCCAGTTTCTCGGTGACGAACTAGATCAGCTGCTGCAAAGTCATACCTATCTGAGTGGAACTGGTTTAGATTACTTTTAATAAGTTCTGAAAATTCCCGAACTGGCTGTTCAAAGCCTGGCAACTCGGCAAATACAGCTGCTCGATTTTTGGCTATTAAGCCTTGTCGCTCCACTAATTGGGCTGTTAGCTCAGGCCCGCTTTCAATCCAATCCGCCGCAGCCAGATTGCGCAGCCCCATCACTAATCTGAAGGGTTTCCCATCAGATGGAGGTGGATACACAAAACCCGAGCTGGCCATAGCCAAATCTTTGCGCATCTTTGGGAAGATCAAGCCATGGGTCCAATCTCAGTGCTACCAATTCCGCCAGATCGCCAACTTCGGTCAGTTGCTGCAGCTTGGAGCATCAAGGCCTGGCGAGATACTTTTCCAGCTGACACTATGCAGTGGTATCTGAATTTATATAAAACAGGTGACTTTAATAACAGTCTGCCATTCACGGTTGCGGCAATGCAGGGTTCAAATTTAATCGGAATTGGCTCACTTGTTGCAGATGATGAGCTGCCCAACACACTTGAAGCAGGTCCGTGGTTAGCTGCGATATATGTAAACCCAAAATTTAGGCGACATGGAGCCGGAACGCAGATCGTAAATGCGCTGCTTGATCAAGCCTTTACACTTGGCTATCGTGAAGTTTTTGGTTACACCGAATCAAAACTTAGTTGGTATCAGGCCATGGGATGGGAATTCATTCGAGATGCTGAAGTTAGCAATCATGCAGTTGCGGTTATGCGAAGGAAGCTTCTTTTGTGATAACTAATGTTCGAACCTTTCATCCCAGACGTTCACGGCCATCAACTGGAGCTAAATATGCGCTTGAGCATTTAGTTCATAAATACTTAATGCCAATTGGCGATTGGAATTTCGATGAGCTGGCACCAGATCACCGAATTGTTATTGAGATTGGTAGCGGAATGGGTGAAGCTGCTTTGGCCTATGCGCAAGCTAATCCAGCAGATTTCTTAGTTTGTTTAGAGGTACACACACCTGGGGTCGGTAGCATGATTTTCAAAGCAGATGAAGCAGGGATAAAAAATATTAGGGTTGTTGTGCGTGACGCATTAGAAGTGATCGCTGAATCTATCGCTGATAATTCCGTTGATGAATTCCGAATCTGGTTTCCAGATCCATGGCGTAAACAAAAACATCATCACCGACGAATCATTCATCCTGAGATTGTTGACTTTCTTCTAACCAAACTTAAATCAGGCGGCAAATTTCATACGATCACAGATTGGCCTGATTATGGGGTTCAGATGGAGCGAGTCCTAGCTGCCACAACTCAACTGCAAGTAACCAAGCTCGCGCAGCGGCCAGATTGGCGCCCAATTACAAAATTCGAACGACGCGCGCAAGAAGCTGGGCGTTCAATCCATGAATTCCTGTGCGTAAAAAAGTAAGGTTGCTATAAGTACAAAACCCCCTCGATTCGCCCGAGGGGGTTTTGCCGCATTAGCCTCGTTGCGATCCAAGCTATAAAGCCAGTTGCAACTGCGTGAGAGCTTCCGCTCTCAACTCGAATAACTTCGCCCGGTTTACGCTCAACTTGTTGCCAAGGAACGTAGGTTGATTGATTAAGTTATTCGCGGGATCTACCCCCACCAAGGCGGGTCGGTAACTCCGTTTAACACGTAGCCATAGACAACTCCGATTTAATTAAATTGTCAATACCTAAAAATATTTATTTTTTTATCTCTCAACCTTTACTTTAGAGATTGCCCAGCGCTTTTTAAAAAGTAGCCTCTCGAATTGTGTTTGTTGCGGATTAATAGTTTGATTAGCTCAGCGGGGGCAGGAGACCGCGGGCGAATCGCGGAAGTCTCAACTCGTCCAAATGGGTGGTAGGTAACTGCCACCCATTTGTTATTTAATAATTTTTAATGCCGCTGGCAGCACCGCGATGTTCAGCGGAGTTTGACCAACTGGTTCCCCGTCTGCAAAAGCCATCAGATCAAGCTTTGATTCGATTAATACTTTTCTCATAGTCATTAATTGAAGTTTTGGATGGTTTAGATGTTTGCCGCTAAATACCTTTGGCAGTGTAAATAAAAAATCTAGTTTAGAAACTCTTCCAACTGACACTACTTCCAATAATCCATCTTGCAAATTGGAATATGGAGAAATTTTCATACCGCCACCAAATTGGCCTGAGTTACTTACTACAAAAAGCCAAATATCTTTTGAGTCAACTTCGCCATCATCTAACTGAACCACTATTTGGGCAGTCTGCCATTTAGCCAATGCCTTAATAGCAGCAACTAAATAAAGTGGAGCGCCACGCAACCATTTAATACCTCGATCTTGAATCTCCAGAGCTATCCGAGCTGCGGTAGCATCTAATCCGATGCTGACCGCACCAAGTGCGATCGTTTTTTGATTTATGCTCATAACATCCAAATGCAAAAGTTCCGGATTTAACAAAGATTTAGCTATTGCTCTAGTTATATTTGAATCGATTCCAATAGCAGCACAGTAATCATTCCCTCTGCCCGCAGGCAGTGGGACAAGTTGAATATCAAGCTGTTGCTTCACAATTAATTCAGCGGCTGCCCGCAATGAGCCATCTCCTGCTAACAAATAGATGCGCGACTCAGTTGCAGCTGAAACTGCATCTACCAAATCTAGCTGGCTGCTGGAGATATGTTTTCTAACTTTTATCCCTGCGGTTTCAAGTTGGTGCATTGCTGATGCAGCGGCACGTAAAGCTTTTCCCCCGCCTGCATTTGGATTGACTAAAAGCAGAGCTGAGTCAACATTGCTAATCATTTAACTTGCCTTTGCTCATAGCAACCGCTACTCCAAAAATGACAATCACAATTCCTAAATACTCTAGTGGCAGCGGCCGTTGGCCAAACAAAATAAAGGTGTACAGCACAGCTACCGGTGGGACTAAGTAATAAACAATGGCAGCTTTTGATACCTCAAGTAGCTGAACAGCTCGCGCCCATGCCACATAGCCGCCAGCTGAAACAACTAACGCCAGCACCATAACTCCAAGCCAAGCTGTTAGCTGGGCAGATTTGATTTCGCTTATCAAAACTGGCCCGCTCCAAGCAAATACCAATGCGCCTGGCCAAGTGGCATGCAAAGTAACTGAGAGCGGATGATATTTGAGCACAAGTGGTTTGAGAAAAACTGAATACAAGCCCAATCCCACCGCTGCCACAATTAATAGCGGCACCCCAGAGAAATCTGTGGTAGCACCAGAACCCCCCAACACCACAACGCCAATCACTGCTATTAAAACGCCAAGCCAACGTTTTGCTGATACCTGCTCTTTTAAGATCAACGCTGAAGCAATTAACGTAATTACTGGCGCCATATTCACAATTGTTGATGCAGTTCCAGCGCTTGAAACTTGTTGGGCTTCATAGAGCAGCCATTGAAACCCTGATATTCCCAGCTGGCCAAGCACGCTGGCAACTGCTAAGTCTCGCCATGAGATTCGCATGCTAATTTGCATAGCGATCGCCAAGCCAATAAGTGCCAAGGTAACAATTAATGCCCGCAGCAGCACTAGTGGAGCAGGTGAGAAATTAGCTTGAGCTGCAATGATGCCAGGGTATGCGGCTGCAAAGCAAAGCACGGTTGCAGTAAGTGCAAATATGCCCCGTGAGGCTCTGCCTGTTTTGCTCATGCCAACAGACCTTAGAGCCAATACACTTGATTCCCTAATACCGCGCAGTACCAATTAATTCAGGAGGCCGCATGACAGTCACGCCTGCTGCCAAATTAAAAACTGTCGTGATTGGTGCTGGCTTTGGTGGATTGGCATTTATTAAAGCTGCCAAACATGCTGATTTTGATATTACGCTGATTGACTCTCATAATTTCCATACCTTCTCACCGCTGCTGTATCAAGTGGCATCAGCAGGGTTAACTGCTGAATCAATTGCCCATCCTGCTCGAGCAGCGATTCGAAATCGTAAAGCTAAATTTTTACTAGATACCGTAATTGATGTTGAGTTTGACCAGAACCGAGTGGTGTTGGCATCAGGTGAGCGAATCGAATACGACAAGCTTGTCATCGCAGCGGGTTCAATCACAGCGGATTTTGGTGTTAAGGGCGTAAAGGAATTTACGTTTGGCATGAAAAATATTGAAGAAGCTTTAATTATTAGATCTAACGTAATGCGAGCGCTTGAAAATGCAGCTCGATATCACCAACAACCAGTTCCAATTGTCATTGTTGGCGGCGGCCCAACTGGAGTTGAGTTAGCCGGTGCCCTAGCTGAGCTTTCACGAGTGCTGCATAAAGATTTCCCAGAACTTGGACCATCGCCGCTGCGCGTAACGTTGGTTGAAGCTGGTAGCGTTATTTTAAGTATGTTTCCAGGCTCGTTATCGGCAATTGCAAAGCGAGATTTAGAGCGCCGCGGCGTCAACGTATTACTTGATGCGCAGGTAGCTGAAGTAACCAAACAAGATGTGAGTTTAAAAGGTGGACGATTATTAGATTCTGAACTTACAATCTGGACAGCTGGCGTAAAGGGCAACGCGATTAGCTCGTTGCTAACTCAGCGCATGGATATCGCTGCACGTCGAGATGATCGAATTGTGATTGATGAGCATTGCCGACCAGCAGCAGCTAAATTTCCAAATGTGTTTGTTATTGGAGATTTAGCCGCGTTTCTTGATGCTGATGGAAAGCCGCTGCCGATGGTTGCGCCTGTTGCTATGCAGATGGGCAGACACATTGCTAAGTTTTTAATTAAGCCAGATGTTGCTGGATTTAAATACAAAGACAAAGGCTCAATGGCAACTATTGGTCGCTCTGATGCGGTTGTGGCAGCAAATGGGATCAAGCTCAGCGGCTTCATTGCCTGGCTCGCCTGGCTTGGCCTGCACCTGGCATATCTACTTGGTGGCCGCAACAAACTACAAGTTGTAATTGATTGGGCCTGGAACTACTTAACTTATGATCGCACTGCTAGACAAATCTTGCGTTAATTATTCTTCATCATAATCTGCAGCTGGAATTTCTAGTAGCGGATCTGTATCTGCCTCTTCCACTCCGCTTGCTATCGCACGCGAATTCATATCCTCAATTGATTTCATAAACATTCGATCAAAAGATCTAGCAGCGCTATCAATATGGCGATTCGCACTTGAAACTGATTTTTGAGCTTTGCCTAAATGATCTGCAAAAACACTTGCCCGCTTATGTAGTTTTCGTGCTTCTTGTAAATAGGAATCAATTTTCTGGGCAATTTGAAACTGCGTTTCTAATCGCGCAATGGTGTGCAGCATCCCAAGTAATGTGAATGGCGTTGCAATTGCAATTTTATGCTCCGCTGCATATTCCACAATTCCAGGATCAATACCAACAGCCTCTTGAAACGCGCCTTCAATAGGAATAAACATCACCGTGAAGTTTGCTGACTTATCTAGCTCCCGCCAATATTCTTTTTCGGATAATTGCTTGATATGAGTTCTTACTTGTTTTGCAACTCGCTCCATTGCCGTATCGCGCTCTGGGCCTTGCAAGGTGACGGCATCAAGATAAGCATCTAGCGGAACTTTGCTATCAACTGCAATTTGTCCGCCTTGAGTTAACTTAACCACCATATCTGGTCGCAATCGTTCATCATCTGAGATAAAAGTTAGTTGCTCTTCAAAATCTACATAATCAACCATGCCCGCAATCTCAACTAATCGGCGTAGCTGCATCTCACCCCAGCGGCCTCGTACTTCTGGTCGACGAAGTGCGCTGCTGAGTTGAGAGGTTTTTTCATTTAGTTCTTTACCTAGATCACGGTAATTATCAAGCTGCTGCTTTAGTTCAGCGCGTTGGTTATCTAGCGATTGCAGCTTGGATTCAACTTTTTCTAAGTTCTCAGTGAGCGGCTTTAATAATAAGTTAAATTCAGTTCGCCTAGCTTCATCTTCGGTTTTTAACCGATTACGTTCATACGCTGCAGTTTCAGTTAGCTTGGTGGCATGCCGATCAAGCACGGTTTGGGCGATATTCATAACTTCAGCTGCTGATGCCCCGCTGCCTTGACGCTGTTTGATTAACTGCACTGCCAAGACAGCAATCACTGCCAAAGCAGCAACTAGGGCAATTAAAGTGATATCCATCTGGTTATTCTGGCAGTAATAGCCGACAAATGCGCTTTAGCCCAGCGCAAGTGCGGCGACAGCAGCAAATGCCAGGTACACCCCAAGCAGCTGGATGCGAATTAATCGCTCATGCAATAAGAATCTTGCCAGCAGCACAGTTGTTGCCGGATACAGCGAACCAAGCACCGCAACTACCGCCAACAGGCCACGTTGACTTGCAAGCTGAAAAACTGCATTTGCGCCCGCATCTAAAAATCCAGAAATAATTGCAAGCTGCCATGGAAAATTAGTTTTGGTAAAACTGCGCATAAAAATAAATACCGCAATCGCAACTAATATCGATGAGGTCCATCTACCAACTGTGGCAGCCCAGATCCCTGAATCAGCTGGCGCTGAACCTAGCGCAGACAAGTAAAGCCCAATTGCAGTTCCGCTGGCGATCGAGATAAATACTGTGCTTAGTCGAACTTTTCGATGCTCACTTTTTTCTCTAGTAACAAGTATTACTGCAAAAACTGCCAGCACCACACCTGTAATTGCAAGTGGAGTTAAAGTTTCACCTCGAAATACACCCACTGCAAGTGGTACTGAACCTGACATAACTGCTGTAATTGGTGAAACAATTCCCATCGGGCCACGGCTAAGTGCAACATAAAGCAGCGCAACTGCAATTGCTCCAATAAGTCCAGCTGTTGCTCCCCAGGCCAGCGCGGCAGCAGAGATTTCACCTGGAATTACAACTACCGCAGCGAGCGTGATAATTACTGCACCAGCAGGGTATGCCACAACTAAAATTTGTAATGGTCCAGCTTTGCGAGATGCAATACCACCCATGTAATCTGCAACGCCCCACGCGACGCTTGCCATTAACGCAAGTAAAGCGGCCAAGGGATTTCTCTTTTCTAGTTACTAGTGCTTAGTTTGATTTTTTTAACTTTGGTAAAAACGCACCAGTTGTTAATTGGTAATTTTTAGCAGCAGGATGCTTTGCTAATAAAAGTGTATCTTCAAAATGCGCCTTGTTTAACAGCACGATAATTAGCGCTACCCATACCACCATTGTTAAAAATGTTGGATTGCCAAACATGATCGCAGCACCAATTGCAATTACAGCCGTATACATTGGATGTCGAACATATTTATAGATACCAGAGCGCACTAGCGGCGCATCTGCTCTTGGCACTGGTGATGCGGTTAGCGCTGGGCGCAACGCAATTACAGCAAAAAGCAAAATGGCAAAGGAGCTGCCCATTAGTGTCAGCGAAACAGCACGAAACCAATTAGGCGCGTTAACTGCAGCATCTACTGGCAGTAAAACCAGCACAGCAAGCAGGCCAAATTGGGCCAGCACAAAAAATCTAGCTTTACTCACCAAGCCACCTTAAAAGTCAACTACGACCCTATCTTCCCAAAGCAGCCCAGTTTGATCGCTCTGCTCGCGAGTTGCCAGCCAAAGCACTGTATCTGCGCCCTGCGCAATTGTTCGCGGCGCAGCAGCCCCGCCCATGTCGGTTTGAATATGCCCTGGACACACTGCATCTACTAAGACATTTTTAGCGCCAAACTGCAGCTCAGCAGCTAGATTTCGCGTTAACGCGGTCACTGCCGTTTTGCTAATTCGATAAGGCGCCAGTCCCCCACCTAAGCCAGGTCCGGTGAATCGGCTCAGACAAGCGGAAAGATTTATCACTCGACCATAGCCTGCCTCAACCATGCTTGGCACAAAAAGCGAAACGGCATGAAACACCCCGTTTAAATTTGTTTCTAGCACCCGATCCCATTCAGTTTTTGTGGTTCGAAGCGTGCGTGAAATTTTTTCTGCCATAACAGCTGCCGAGCAGATTAAAATCTGGGCATCCGCGAGCACTCCTAGCTCAGATTTCACCGCCGCTAGCTGGTCGTAATCAGATACGTCAGCTGCAAAACCCACCACATCTAAATCTTTAGCAACTAACTCGCTGGTAGCTTTAGCCACCGAATCTGGATTTTTTCCAATAATCACAACTGTTGCTCCAGCAGCTGCTAACTGCTCAGCGCAGTGACGACCAAGTCCGCGCGAGCCACCAGTAACTATTGCTACCTGGCCTGATAGGTCTGTAAGTAAAGTCATAGGAGTACCTTGTAGTGATTGCCGCATTGTTGCCACCGCAGAGCAGGTAGGCTTCGGGCATCAGCCACAACCGCAGGAGAAATCGTGTCTTCTGACACTGGATCAAGAGAAGTTGACCCCCGCCTAGCTGCATTCGGTGCCAACGAATGGCTAGTAGATGAAATCTATGAACAATACCTACGCGACCCAAGCAGCGTAGATCCAGCTTGGCATGAATTTTTTACCGACTATGTGCCAGGTGAGCGCACTGAGGTAAAACTCAAAACAGATGGGGTTGTAATTCCAGCACCAGCAATTACGCCAATCAGTGAACAGGTTTCACTTAGCGAACCTGCTGCACCAATAGTTGCTGCTGTACCAATTGCTGAAACACCAGTAGTTGTTGAGCCTGAAATTTTGCGTGGTCCAGCAGGTCGAGTTGTGACAAACATGGAAGAAAGTTTGAGTGTGCCAACTGCAACTAGTGTGCGCACAGTTCCAGCTACATTATTAATTGAAAACCGTACCTTTATTAATGAACATTTAAATCGCACTCGTGGTGGCAAAGTTTCGTTTACACATTTAATTGCATGGGCTGTTGTTAAAGCGATGGCAAAGCTGCCAAGCATGAACACCAGCTACATTGAACATGAAGGCAAGCCCGCAATCATCAAGCACCCAAATGTGAATATTGGGTTGGCAATTGATTTAGCAAAACCAGACGGTTCTCGACAGCTATTGGTGCCAAATATCAAAGCTGCAGACACAATGGAGTTTGCAACATTTTGGGCTGTTTACGATGACATTGTGCGACGTGCTCGCGATAATAAACTTGCAGTTACTGATTTTGCTGGCACCACAGTTACCTTGACTAACCCAGGCACTATTGGAACTGTGCACTCAGTTCCACGACTAATGAAAGGTCAAGGCGCAATCATTGGTGTAGGAGCTCTTGATTACCCAGCAGAATGGCAAGGTGCTGCAACAGAAGCATTAGCGCGCAACGGTGTGGGAAAAATTTTAACCCTTACTTCAACATATGATCA
This sequence comes from Candidatus Nanopelagicales bacterium, assembly GCA_030834185.1. Classification (GTDB taxonomy): domain Bacteria; phylum Actinomycetota; class Actinomycetes; order S36-B12; family UBA5976; genus AcAMD-5. The sequence continues at coordinate 17,635 of JAURFT010000002.1, read as the reverse complement.
CCGAATTATTCAAGGTGCTGCTAGCGGCGAATTCCTGAAAATTGTTGGCGAGATGCTGCTTGGTCAGCATGATTTTTATGAAGAAGTATTCCAATCGCTGCAAATTACCTTTAAGCCATATCTATGGGTGAGCGACGTTGATGCTGATCATGAAGATGCCATTAATAAGGTCGCTCGAGTACAGGCGTTGATTCATGCTTACCGAACTCGTGGACACCTAATTGCCGATACCAATCCGCTGGAATACAAACAACGTACGCATCCAGATCTACGAATGTCCAGTCACGGTCTTTCGGTCTGGGATTTAGAGCGCAGTTTCCCTACCGGCGGTTTTGGCTCTAAGCCATTTATGAAGCTGCGAGATATCTTACTCACTCTGCGCGAGGCCTACTGCCGCTCAATTGCAGTTGAATACATGCATATTGCAGATCCAATTCAACGGCAATGGATGCAAGATCGCATTGAACGAGCTGATACCAAGCCACCGCGCGAGGAGCAACTTCGAATTTTACGTAAGCTAAATGCTGCTGAAGCATTTGAGAACTTTTTACAAACTAAATACGTTGGGCAGAAACGATTTAGTTTAGAAGGTGGCGAATCAGCCATTGCATCACTGGATGCGATTTTGTCTGAAGCGGCAAATTCAGCTGTCCAAGAAGTAACTGTTGCCATGCCGCACCGAGGTCGACTAAATGTGTTGGCGAACATTGCCGGCAAGTCTTATGGGCAGATATTTCGTGAGTTTGAAGATGCGCCAAAAAATAAGCTGTCTGTGCAAGGTTCAGGCGATGTTAAATATCACCTTGGCACCGAAGGTGAGTATGAAGCACCAAATGGTGAAAAAGTTAAGGTGTATCTAGCAGCAAACCCTTCCCATCTCGAAGCTGTGAACCCAGTTTTGGAGGGAATTACCCGCGCGAAGATGGATCAGTTAGATCGCGAAAACGGTTTTCCAGTGCTGCCAATCTTGCTACATGGGGATGCTGCATTTGCAGGTCAAGGTGTAGTTGCTGAAACCTTGCATATGTCACAACTTCGCGGCTACCGAGTTGGTGGCACCATTCACTTGGTAATCAATAACCAAGTTGGCTTCACAACTTCACCTACTGAATCACGTTCTTCAACTTATGCCACCTCAGTTGCCCGCATGGTGCAAGCTCCAATTTTCCATGTGAACGGCGATGACCCTGAAGCTGTAGTTCGAATCTCCAGGCTGGCATTTGAGTTCCGGCAGGAATTTAATAAAGATGTTGTCATCGATCTGATCTGCTACCGCAGACGCGGTCATAATGAAGCTGATGATCCATCGCTAACTCAGCCATTGATGTATGACATTATCGATAACAAGCGCAGCGTACGAAAACTTTATACCGAAGCGTTGATTGGTCGTGGCGATATCACAGTTGAAGAAGCTGAATCTGCGCTGAAGGACTACCAAGATCAACTGGAGCGAGTATTTACTGAAACCCGCGAAGAGCTTTCAACTGGAATTGCTGAAACTGCTGACGTCACATTGCAGCCATTCCCGCATCCAGTTGCAACTGCGGTGTCACGCGAAGTACTAGACAAAATTGCGCTAACCCAAATTGAGCTTCCAGCAAATGTAACAGCGCACCCAAGACTCTGGCCGCAGCTACAAAAACGAGCAGCCATGTTGGCAGATGATGCTGTTGATTGGGCAACTGGTGAAATGTTTGCGCTTGGTTCGCTGTTGCTTGAAAATCGACTGGTTCGAATTTCAGGGCAGGATTCACGCCGAGGCACTTTCGGACAGCGCCATGCGGTGATTGTTGATAAACAAACTGGCACCAGCTATTTCCCGCTTAAGGAAATGAGTAAGCGCGAAAATGCCGGCAAGCTTTATATCTATGACTCATTGTTAAGCGAATACGCAGTAATGGGATTTGAATACGGCTATTCGGTTGCAAATAAAGATGCGCTCGTGATGTGGGAGGCGCAGTTTGGCGATTTTGCCAACGGTGCGCAAACTATTATCGATGAATTCATCAGCTCTGGTGAGCAAAAATGGGGTCAGACATCTCGTGTGGTGTTGTTGCTACCACATGGCTATGAAGGTCAAGGGCCAGATCACTCATCAGCTCGAATTGAGCGCTTCTTAGCTTTATGTGCACAAGACAATATGACTGTCGCTTATCCATCAACGCCTGCTTCTTATTTCCACTTGCTGCGTTGGCAAGCACTGCAGCCACATGTCAAGCCGTTAATTGTCTTTACACCAAAATCGCTGCTGCGCAGCAAACTTGCAGCAAGTGCGGCGGCTGATTTCACAACGGGTGAATTTAAGCCAGTGATTGATGATGCATCTGTTACCAAAGCAAATGTAAAGCGAGTGGTGTTTAGCTCAGGTAAGGTTTATTACAACATGTTAACCGAGCGCGAAACTCGCAACATTACAGATATTGCGCTTGTACGAGTTGAGCGACTGTATCCGCTGCCGGCACCAGAGATTGCAGCGTTGCTAAGTCATTATCCAGATGATGTTGAGTTGGTCTGGGCCCAAGAGGAACCGGCAAATCAAGGTTCTTGGCCATTTGTTGGGTTGGAATTCCCCGCTCAGTTGCAACGCGGTATTCGACCAGTCACGCGACCAGCAGCATCTTCACCAGCTGTTGGTTCACATAAGCTGCACGACATAGAACAGGCCAACTTAGTAAATCAAGCGCTTAGTTAAGAGGCCTGACTTACAGTTGACATGTTGAAATCTTTAAACAACACAGCTGGCATCGCCGTTCGATCTACATAATCTCCCCATTCACGCAGCTGCGTGATCTGAGTTGGGGTGGCGGCGATGATTCGGCTTAATAGCTCAACTGGTGATTCATTCCAGCGGAAATTGTTTACCGCACCAACAACTTCGCCATCTTTAATCAAATAAACCCCATCGCGAGTTAAGCCAGTTAGCAGCAGCGTTACTGGATCAACCATTCGGATATACCAAAGGCAGGTAATTAATAAGCCGTGCTTCACTGATTTGATTAACTCAGCTTCAGATGCCGTTGCGCCATCCACACTCATAATTATGTTATCTGAGATCGGCACAAAATCTGCACCCATTTGTTTTGCGCTGGCTCTGGTATTAATTAAGTTTTGCAGCACACCATTTTTCATTAACTCGAATTTACTAATTACGTGACCGTTATCAAATACGCTTGCAAAAGTGCTGCTTGCAGCCGCTTCTATATGCGCTGTGCTTTCAAGCCCCTGATAGGTTGGGTCTGAGTAAAGATTTAAAGCAACATTTGAGAATTTTTCACCAATTCTGGTGCCACCTTTTTTATCTGAGAACACCGATTGACCTTCAAACGCATCTTTACCAGCTGCGCTCCAAACCATATAGGTGATGAGATCTCCAACCGCGCCGCTTGGCAGCACTGCATCATATTTTCCAGCTGGTAGATCAATTTTATTTCCCTGCCAATCAAGACGTTGACGAATTGCAGCATCAATTTCAGCCATGCTCAAATCGCTAAAATCACGAGTTGCTCGACCCTCCCAGGTGCTTCGAGTTCGGTTATGAGATTTGCCAGTCATCTCGACTCGGCCTGCTGGCTGATCTTCTCGAACACGAATGCCACCTTTAGAGCCAATCCATGATGTGGCATGGGTGTGTTCGGCATAACCAAACAATTCAATGCCATCTCGCGCAGCTGCAATAAACATAGCCCCAAGATCTGGTGCTACTTTGCTAAATACCGCTGGCCCAGTTGGAAAATGCGGTGCGTTCCAATCGCCTGCAACCACATTAGTAAGCAGCGGTGCTGCATCTTCAGCTTTTCCAGCTGCAAGTGCGGCAGCTTTCGCAGCTGCTGCCACTTCATTCGATTGCGCCGCTGGCACATCAGTTCGGGTGATGCTTCCAGCTGCCATGCCAGCTGCAGTGTTTACAAATGCAATCACTGTAACTGAGCGATTAGCGAGCACACCGTTTGTAGTTAAGGTGTTATTTGCCCAGCGCAGATTTGCTGAGGTGTCTTCGTTAACAATTACAACACAATCGTCATAATCAGCAGCTGCAATTATATTTTCAACAATCTCTTGAGGTGTGATCATGCGCCAGCCTCCGCAACGGTGTTTAGGACATTGATATTTTGAAATACCGCCGCTGGGCAGCCATGGCTAACTGCAGCAACTTGCCCTGGTTGGCCTTTACCGCAATTGAACGCACCACCGAGCACATAAGTTGATGGAGCTCCTACTGCCACCATGGATCCCCAGAAATCAGTGGTTGTTGCCTGGTAGGCCACATCTTTGAGCTGACCTACGATTTTGCCATTTTTAATGTGATGAAACTGCTGTCCGGTGAATTGAAAGTTATACCGCTGCATATCAATAGACCAAGATTTATCACCTTTAATTAAAATTCCATTTTCAATGCCAGCAATCAATCCAGCTAGATCTGGTCCAGTTGGATTTGGTTGCAGTGAAACATTTGGCATGCGTTGAATTGGCACATGAGCTGGCGAATCGGCGAATGCACAACCATTGCTTCGATCTTTGCCAGCTTTAGCTGCAATTCGTCGATCCAGCTGATACCCAACTAGCACACCATCTTTGATGATCTCCCATTGTTGAGCTGCAACACCTTCATCGTCATATGCAACAGTGCTTAATCCATGCTCAGTTACTCGATCGCCAGTTACATTCATTAGCGGCGTGCCATATTTTAAGCTGCCTAATTTATCAACGGTGGCAAATGAAGTTCCAGCGTAATTAGCTTCATAACCAAGCGCTCGGTCTAGCTCAGTTGCATGTCCAATTGATTCATGAATTGTTAGCCATAAATTACTTGGATGGATCAAAAGATCATATTTACCTGGCGTAACACTTGGCGCGGCAACTTTCCCTGCCAGAAGTTCAGGTAGCTCAGCTATTTCTTGATCCCAATTCCAAATCTGGTTGCCCATCCATTCCCAACCAAAACCTGCTGGCTGCGCCAAGGTTCGCATCGATTCAAATCCGTGTGCGCCAACTGAGATCGCTTCGATCTGCGTCTGCATTCGCACTCGCTGCTGGGTAGTTGAAGTGCCAGCTGAGTTGGCAAAATATTTCTGCTCTTTTACAAACATCGTGTATGCCTGGGCATGATTTACGGCTGGTGATGCAAGTAACTTATTGCTCAACTCAGTTAATCGTGCAATTTTCTCAGCATCTGGAACTTCAAAAGGATCCAGCTGATAGCTAGAGCGCCAAATTTGATTTGAGTAAGTTGGTTCAGCTGCTAACTCAACAAATTCAGTGGCCAGCGGCTTGCTGGTTTTTGCCATGGCAACTGCGCTCTGCGCTAAGCGCGCAGCACTTGCTGCCGATACCTCAGGCGACGAAGCAAAGCCATAGGTGCCAGCAACAATGACTCTGACCCCAATGCCAAATATTGAGTCATCGGTCTGAGTCTCGGGTTTAGCGTCTCTAAGTTGCAGCACGCCAGTGCGAGTTCGCTCTATTCGGACATCTACATAGCTTGCGCCGGCCGCAGTTGCGGCAGCTATTGCCGCGTCAGCGGTGGCTGAAAGCGGTAGGGATAAGAAATCTGCATCGACCATGAGCACACCTTGCCCTATCCGCTGCCAGAATGCTCGGCAGCACCGCCTAGCATTTCGCAATGCGGTCATTTGCCAGCGATAACTACGCCCCTGCCCACCCAGCTGTGCTAGCTGCAATTGGGGAGGTTAACTCTGAACATCAGCGCGCCTATGGGGCAGATGAATTCACTGCTGCGTTGGAATCACGATTTCAGGAATTATTTGGCGAAGCAACTAAATCCTATTTAGTTTGGAATGGCACCGGAGCAAATGTCTTAGCGCTGTATTCGATGTTAAAGCCCTGGGAAGCTGTGATTTGTAGTAACTGGGCGCATATAAATGTTGATGAAGGTGGCGCTCCTGAGCGCATTATTGGCTGCAAGCTAATTGATCTGCCAACTAAAAATGCCAAACTTTCACCTGAGCTAGTTGCAGCAGCCTTTATTAGAACTGGGGATGAGCACTATGCCCAGCCGCGAGTTGTATCAATTACGCAATCTACTGAATATGGCACGGTGTATTCAGTTGCAGAAATTAAAGCAATAGCTGAAGTGGCTCACGCTAATAACGCCTTCTTACATCTTGATGGCGCTCGCCTTAGCAATGCTGCAGTTGCACTTAACAAATCCTTCAAGGAGATCACAACTGATGCTGGTGTTGATGTAGTCTCTTTTGGTGGTACCAAAAATGGATTAATTAATGGTGAAGCAGTTTTGTTTTTAAATCCAGCGCTTGGCGATCAAGTAAAGCATCTGCGAAAATCTTTAATGCAATTAAATAGCAAAATGCGATACGCCTCAGCGCAATTACTTGCGCTGCTCACTGATGATTTGTGGCGAAAAAATGCTGAGCAGGCAAATGCGATGGCGCAGCTGCTGGCAGCACAAGTAAGCGAGATTGATGGCATCACTATTACCCAACCAGTTGAGGTGAATGCTGTGTTTGCGCTGGTGCCTAAATCAGTTAGCGAGAAGGTAAGTCAGGAATTTCCGTTTTATGTTTGGAATGAACACACAAATGAAGTTCGCTGGATGTGCGCATGGGATACCACGCCAAAAGATGTTGCAGATTTTGTTGCTGCGATAAAACGCGCTATCTAAATAGTTTGGGCCTTGGCCAATATCTGGCAATTACAACTGCCTGCAGTTGATGAGTTGAAACTGCGCCATAACTTCGCGAATCAATGCTGTTCTCAACATTGTCGCCAACTACCCACCACTGGTCTTGGATTTGATGTGAGAGCCGTTTAATGGTGAGCCGAAATGCGTGATCTTCAAGCAGCACCAGTTGGCCAGATCGGAACCTATCGCTGCGCCGCAGCAGCAGCATGTCGTTGTTGCGCAGGGTAGGGAGCATGGAGTCGCCGCTAACCGCAATTCGTAGCCAACTTGAAGGTTGCGGTTTCGCTGCTGGGCTCATCGGGGTATTCTCTCCTACATCAAGCTCATTTAGGAGTAATTATGGGATTTAAGCCAACAGCCATTGCGGCCGCACATTGCGATCTACCGTGCGGTGTTTACGATCCAGCCCAAGCCAAAATTGAGGCCCAGTCAGTAAAAGCTTGCATGGAGAAATATGCAGCTTCAACTGATTCAGATTTCAAAGCTCGCGCTGTTTCAATCAAAGAAGAGCGTTCACATCTTGTTAAAGAACATCTATGGGTGCTTTGGACTGATTACTTCAAGCCAAATCATTTTGAAGCGTATCCAAACTTGCACCAATTGTTTAATGACGCAACCAAGCTTGCAGGTGCCGCTGGCACCAAGGGCTCAAATGATGTTGCGATTGCTGATAATTTGATATCAAAGATCGATGAGATTGCTGAAATTTTTTGGGCAACTAAAAAATAATTAAATTACTAAAAAGCTGGTCGGGCGCTATTGCCGGCCAGCTTTTTAGTTTTTAGATGTTGTGGGCAGTTTGATTGTTGAAAAAATTGCTGCTGCTGCTATTAAAGCCAAAGTTACGCCAAATAGCTTCCAAACAAGCTCGCTTGAGCCCCAGAAATCCTCATAGCTGATACCAATCGCGATTAACTGCACCGCAATCATGGGTGCTTTAGCCCAGCTGAGTAATCGCCATAAGCCACGGGTGACAGCGGCCATTCCCAAAATAAAGATCAGATAAAGCAGCAGCTCAGGCAGCAGCACCCGGGTTTCAAATTCGCCAGTAACTAGCGAGCCAATCAGGGTAATCGCTGCAATTACCAGCAGCAGCAAGGTCTCAGCTGCAGCCATAACTGGAGGGATTAACTGGATTAGCGGACGTTTCATGGTGAACTAAGCCTAGAGGGCTGCTCCCTTTTAGGGTGATTCTCAGTAAAACCCTATTGCTGAGCCCGGCAATCTGTGAGAATCTACTCCTCCGCGCCTTTTGCGGCCCAATCCCTGATTGATCTGGGTCGCTGTTGGCACAGACCTTGTGAACAGCGTCACAAGCGCTCGACACTTGATTCAAAGGAGGACCGGTATGGACTGGAGACACCAATCCGAATGCCGCAATGAGGATCCTGAACTGTTCTTCCCCATCGGGAACACTGGTCCTGCATTGTTTCAGATCGATGCTGCAAAAGCTGTTTGCCGCCGTTGTGCTGTTGTTGAAGATTGCCTGGAATGGGCGCTCGAAACAAGTCAGGACACTGGCGTCTGGGGTGGTATGAGCGAAGATGAGCGACGCGCTACTAAGCGCCGTGCAGCTCGAACTCGCGCAACATCTCAGTTAATGTAAAACAGGTTTCCCCAACAACGGCCCGTAATTGCGGGCCGTTGTTGTTTTTATAAGTTAATTATTAATCAAAATATTTACTTGAAACAAACCATTAGCATTGCTGATCTCAACCCTGCCAACTAACTCGCCCTCAATTAGGCTTCGAACTATTGATAAGCCAAGCCCTTCAGTATGTGCAGCTCGAGTTGAGCTTTGATTTTTTACTTGAAAACTAATTGGATTAGCAGCATCAACTATCAGCTCAATTGGTTTGCTGATGTCACCATGTTCAATTGCATTTTGGAGCAGCTCAGATAGTGCAGCAGCTAGTGGTATGGCGGCCTCTACTGAATAGCTACCAAAATCACCAAGTCTTGTTATCGAAGTAACATTTGGAACTAGCTCACTAGATAAACCAATTAAGCGATCTGCAATTGCATTAAACCCAACATCAGCCGCAGGAGTGAGAGTTAAAGTTTCATGAACCAACGCAATTACTTCAATTCGGCGCTCTGCTTCTGCTAAGGCTCGCTTAGTTTCATCACTTGATCGCCTGCCTTGCATGCGCAGCAGCGCAGCCACAGTTTGTAGATTGTTCTTTACGCGATGATGTGCTTCTCGAAGAGCTGCTTCTTTGGTGAGCAAAGCTCGCTCTCGACGGCGCAGCTCTGTTACATCTCGCACCAAGATCAGCGCGCCATCTGGCCTGCCAGCTTCTAAGAATGGATAAGCGCGCAGCGTAATTGTGGCGGACTTGTTTTCTATCTCAGCTGCACCAGCTATTGATCCTTTAGTGATTAAATTAATTGCTTCATCAACTACACCTAGTTTGCGCAACAACGAGATAGCAGTTGCAGCAAGCTCGGTATTTAATAAATCTGTAGCTAGGCCAAGTCTTCTAAAAGCGCTGGTGGCATTTGGTGAGGCGTATTGCACAACTCCAGCTGCGTTTAATAAAAGCACACCATCGCCAACTCGGGGTAATGAAGTTGTAGTTGAAGTATTGCTGCTTGGTGGAAATTGACCAAGCTGCAGCATCTTAAAAAGTCTTTTTGCAGCAGCAAGGTAGGCATCAGTTAACTCGCCTGATTGGCGTTGGCCGCGATGTCGCTCAACAACTGCAATCACGCTACCGCTCTGGCTGATTGGAATGGCCATTATTTCATCCAGCTCTACTATCTGAGCTTGCTCAAAGGCACGATCAACTGCAATTAGTCTTCGTTCAGATTGAAAAGTTCCAACTAAATCCGAGCTGATATTTGTTGGTGCCGTAACAGGTCTGATTTGGGCAACGCAGAGATAGCCAGATTCATTCCACTTTGGCACCCAGAGTAAGAGATCTGAGAATGACAGATCAGCAAGCAGCGTCCATTCGGAGACCACCTGCGATAGCTGTCCGGTTGCGGCAGCTGACAGTTCGGTGTGCTGTTGAATTAATTGCTCTAATGTGGCCACGGGGGCAGGTTACTTAACCTTTGCCAACTGTGAGAGGATCTCCCCACTTATCGAGGAGTGTTAATGAGCAAGCGGGCCCGAAAAAAGCGAGATCGCAAGAAGAGCAAAGCCAATGGCGGCAAGCGACCTAACGCTTAAATCAGCAGTTCTTAGATAAACCAGAGCTCTGGATCAGCTAGGTCTTGCTTGGCCATATGACGTTCAGCTGGACCCATCACTATGGCCCCAGCAGCAACGTTCTTAGTCACAATTGCATTTGCACCAATTAGCGCGTTATCTCCCACTTTGATATCACCAAGCACGGTTGCCCCAGCACCTAAAACCACACCATTCCCAATTGTTGGATGACGCTTGATCTTGGCCAGCGTTCTGCCACCAAGTGTGACGCCGTGATACATCATCACATCATCGCCAATAACAGCCGTTTCACCAATCACAACTCCCATGCCATGATCAATAAAACAGCGTCGACCAATTTGCGCTCCTGGGTGAATCTCAATACCGGTTCGTCTGCGATTTCGATTCGAATAAATTCGCGCTAATAGAAAAAACTTTCGCTGCCATAACCAATGCGAAATCCGATGCCGCCAAAGCGCATGCACCCCTGGATAGGCAAGCACAATTTCTAATTTACTGCGCGCTGCAGGATCACGTGTGATAGCCGCATCTAGATCTTCGCGAATTCGCTTCAGCATTTTTCTTACTCAGCCAAATCAGCGTAAAGTGCAGTTGATAAATAGCGCTCACCAAATGAAGGAATAATCACCACAATATTTTTCCCAGTAAACTCTGCCCTTCGAGCAACTTGTGCTGCTGCCCAAAGTGCCGCACCTGAAGAAATGCCAGCTAATATTCCCTCTTCAGCAGCAGCTCGTCTGGCATATCGCATAGCTTCTTCACTTGGTGCATCTAGCACTTCGTCATAAACGCCGCGATCCAAAATTGGTGGTACAAAGTTTGGGCCAATTCCTTGAATTGGGTGACCAGCTGGAGTGCCGCCATTCAGAATTGGTGAAGCAGCTGGCTCAACTGCAAATACTTTGACAGCTGGATTTTTGGCTTTAAGCGCCTGCCCTACCCCAGTTATGGTGCCACCAGTTCCAATGCCAGCAACAAGTGCTGCAACTGTGCCATCAGTGTCATTCCAAATTTCTTGCGCTGTGGTGTTGCGATGGATTTGTGGATTTGCTTCATTTTCAAATTGGCGAACCAACACCGCACCCTCAGTTGCACCAATCTCTTCAGCTTTTGCAATGCAACCTGTCATGCCTTCAGCAGCAGGGGTTAGCACCAGCTCAGCGCCGTAAGCGCGCAACAGCATTCGGCGTTCTTTACTCATCGAATCTGGCATCGTCAAAATCACTCGGTATCCACGCGCAGCTCCAACCATCGCTAACGCAATACCAGTATTGCCGCTGGTAGCTTCAACAATTGCGCCACCTGGTTTTAATTGTCCTGTTTTTTCAGCCGCATCAATCATGGCAATACCAATTCGATCTTTTACTGTTGCCGATGGATTATAAAATTCAAGCTTTGCAAATACATTTGCAACAGCACCATCCATCATGCGATTTAATTTTACCAACGGTGTATTTCCAACTACCTGAGTTATGTTGTCATAAACTTTCATTTTTTCCTTTATATGAATTTTCTTAATTAGATTAAGCACAGACTTAAAGCAAAAATTTAACAAGCGGCGTTATTGGCGCGGCAGAGATCAATCACGCGGCACTTGGTGAAATACCAAATACGAATAGCAGACATGGAAATTAGTCTAACTCGAAACATTTAATTGGCCTGCGCTGTTTGCGCTTCTGCAAACTGTTTGCGATTACCCGCTATTGAAACAAAGCTGGCTGAGTTGGCTCTGGTGGTGCTGGTTCAATTAGTTGCGGGCCTTGTGCGCTGGCGGCATTAACTGCAGCTGAAACTGGGTGTGAGCTCAAACTAGGTGACTTTGCTGTTGCTGCAACGGCAACAGCAAGCTGGCTATCAGTTTGGCTTGGATCAAGCCAGGCATCAAAAAACTCAGGAGTGAGAATTAATGGCATCCGATCATGCACAGCTGCAACTACGTGATTTGCAGGTTGCGTAATAATTGCAGCTGATTTTTGATTGCTTTCACCAATTTCATAGATGCCGGCAAATGCCAGCACTGGCTGTGATGGTGCTGAAAAATAATATGGCTGCTTTTTTCCAGCGCTTAGCACGGTGCTCTGCCACTCATACCAACCTGATGCTGGAATTAAACACCTGCGATATTTAGCAGCTTCTCGAAATGATGGCTTCTGAGTTACTGTTTCGATTCGTGCGTTAATTAAATTACTTGGAGTCGGTGCAAAATTGTTCCAAGTTAACTGCAGCCCCCAACTGAATAAATCGAGCTGTCGGTGTTGGCCAATCTGGCTAACCGCCACAATCGGTTGAGTTGGCGCAATGTTGTAGCGCGGCTCTAGCAGGCTCGAAATGACCTGCTGCACCCCAAGGTTGGTGACTATCTCCCTGAGGTCTGCTGCTTGGGTGTATCTACCGCACATGCGAAGAGCATGCCATGGGGGCGCGCTGGGTACGCTTTTGCCATGGCATGGCGTGCAATTCAAGCAATTGGTCCAGTTACTGGCGTGCTCAGCGTGCCCGGGTCAAAGTCCATCTCGAATCGAGCTTTGCTGCTAGCAGCACTTAGCGATGGGCCAAGTAAGTTAACTGGGCTGTTACTAGCTAGAGATACCAAACTAATGATTGCCGCGCTGCAGGCGCTAGGAATCAAAATTGAGGTTAGCGATGCTGTCTTGGTAACTCCAGCAGCACTAATTGGCGCTGGCCGGATTGATGTGGGCTTAGCTGGAACTGTGATGCGGTTTGTTCCGCCAGTAGCAGCATTAGCTGCTGGTGAAACAACTTTTTTTGGTGATGCTCAAGCATCACTTCGCCCAATGGAAGTGACAATTGATTCACTCCGACAGCTTGGTGTAAAAGTTGAAGATAAAAATACAAACTCATTGCCTTTTACAGTACATGGCCTTGGAAATGTTGGCGGCGGCGAAGTTCGAATTGATGCATCAACATCTAGTCAGTTTCTAAGCGCACTATTACTTGTTGGTGCCAGATTTGATGCTGGCATTACGATTATTAATACCAGCGAGAACATCCCATCAATGCCGCATATTGAAATGACAATTGAAATGCTAGCTGAGCATGGAGTGATTGTTGAAAGCAGTAACAATTCGTGGCAAGTAAAGCCTGGCAAAATCAAAGCTATAGATCGCGTGATTGAGCCTGACCTTTCAAATGCAACTGTCTTTTTAGCAGCAGCAATGGTTACTGCTGGAAAAGTAAGCATAAACAACTGGCCGCATCAAACCACTCAAGCTGGAGATCAAATTCGAGAGATTTTTGCCAAGATGGGCGCAACTGTTGAACTGAACGCTGATGATTTAACATTGACTGGACCAAAAAAGGTGTTACCAATTGAGGTTGATTTAAGCCAGATTGGTGAACTCACTCCAACAATTGCAGCTGTAGCGGCAACGGCAACTGGAATTTCAAAATTAACTGGTATCGCGCATCTGCGCGGACATGAAACTGATCGACTAGCGGCAATTGTTGCTGAATTGGCAAAGGTTGGAATCAAAGCAGTTGAGCTACCAGATGGACTTGAAATTCATGGTGGAAATTTAAGCCCTGCTAAGCAGCTGCTAAGTTCATATCATGATCATCGAATGGCAACATTCGCTGCAATTTTAGGCTTATTAGTTGAGTTAGAACTTGACGATATTGCAGCAACTAGTAAAACACTGCCAGAGTTTGCTGTTTTGTGGCAGCAGTTAATTGCAGGAGCTGCGTGAAAAATAGATTCGACGAAGACTCAGTTCGAATCCGGCCAAGCGGAGGAACTAGACCTCGCAGTAAATCTCGACCAGGTCATTTAGATGCGAAAGCTGCAATTGTCACCACCATTGATCGTGGTCGTTATACCTGCATGCCGCTATCAGATCCATCAATCTCATTAACTGCCATCACCGCTCGTGAACTAGGAAAAGCTGCTGTTGTGGTGGGTGATCAGGTTGATTTAGTTGGTGACCTAAGCGGAGCAGCTGGAAGTTTGGCACGCATTGTGCGAGTGGCTCCACGCAGCACATCACTTCGTCGAACTGCTGATGACAACGAGGGAACTGAGCGCCTAGTTGTTGCTAACGCAGATCAACTTGCAATTGTGGTAGCAGCAGCGCAACCAGATCCGCAGCCAAGATTAATTGATAGGTGTTTAGTTGCTGGACTAAATGAAAAGATGCGCATAATTTTAGTAATAACAAAAACAGATCTTGAATCACCCACCGAACTAATTGATGCCTACAAAGATTTGGTTTCTGAGATTATTTGTATCGCAAAAGGTGACGATTTAACTTTAATATCCGCAGAGCTGATAAATCATATTACCGTGCTAGTGGGCTCAAGTGGTGTTGGTAAATCAACTTTAGTTAATTCATTACTCCCTGATGCCCTACGTCGAACTGGCAGTGTGAATGAAGTAACCGGTAGAGGGCGTCACACCTCGACATCAGCTTTTGCGTTACCAATATCTCCTGCTGGTTGGATTATTGATACACCAGGAATTAGATCATTTGGGATAGCGCATGTATCAACTGAAGTTATTGAGAGCGCATTTACAGATTTAAAGTCATTCATATCAAACTGCCTAAAATCGTGTCAGCACCTGCAAACTGATTGTGGCTTAGCTGAGATACCAGCAACAGATTCACAACTAATTAAACGAGCAGATTCACTTCGTAGATTAATTACTTCAACTACTAGTTGAACTTAACCCAAGACCAAACAGCTTCAGCGCCAGAATGACCAGTTAGCGCCATATAGCCTGCTGCAAAAATTGCAGCTAACACAGTAAGAGTTGCAATCATTTTTCGCTGCCCCTTCGAGCTGCGCTTCTTATCAACTCGATACAGCAAAACTACAAGTGCTAACAGCGGCAAACTTGTCAGCGGAGCATTCTCACCAAAGCTGATATGGCGCTCGATATCAATACCAAGCCGCTCCACAAATTCCTGACCGGTGGCTTTGGCTAGAAACGAACTTAGCTGGCCTATAGCTGCAATACCAATAATCACTGGGCCATATTTGCTAGAAATACCAGGTCGAATTGCCGCAGCAATCGCAGTTAGCGCTGCCATTGGGATCAAGATTACGGCGGCATGGACAACTAACGGATGCAGCGGCAGGCTCAGGGCTAAATCAAAAACTCCGGTGGATTCTGAACCTTCTAGCTTGATCATCGCTGCTCCCCACTACGGTTTTCCTGTGAATCAACCTTTAGCTGACCCAAGCATCACTGCTCAGTCTGCCAGAGATCTGGCAATTGCACACCAATTAGCCGATTTGGCAGACCAGTTAACTATGGATCGATTTCTTAGCGGCAATCTGATTATTGAAACTAAGCCTGATCTATCCCCAGTTACTGAAGTGGACCGCGGCGTAGAGCAGATCTTGCGCGATCACCTAGCTGCAGTGCTGCCAGCAGATGCAGTGCTAGGTGAGGAGTTTGGGGAATCTGGCAGCAGCGATCGCTGCTGGGTGATAGATCCAATTGATGGCACCAAAAACTATCTGCGAGGGGTTCCAGTTTGGGCCACCTTAATTGCGCTGCAGCAAAATGGTGAATCAGTTATTGGGGTGGTTTCTGCCCCAGCGCTTTCAAGAAGATGGTGGGCGGTAAAAAACGCCGGCGCATTCACCGGCTCCACCGATCACAGCGGCACAATTGGGCGAAGAATTTCAGTTTCTAAAGTAAGTAAAGTAATAGATTCATCCATATCTTTTTCAGACTTAACTTTTAACGCATCAGATCCGAATGCAGCAGGATTTAATAAATTAGCTAACAGTGTTTGGCGAGTGCGAGGTTATGGCGATTTTTGGCA
This sequence comes from Candidatus Nanopelagicales bacterium, assembly GCA_030834185.1. Classification (GTDB taxonomy): domain Bacteria; phylum Actinomycetota; class Actinomycetes; order S36-B12; family UBA5976; genus AcAMD-5. The sequence continues at coordinate 2,004 of JAURFT010000002.1, read as the reverse complement.
GCATTGCATGGTTGCAGAAGGAGCGCTTGATATTGCTGCTGAGCCTGTTGTCGCACTTTGGGATTTAGCTCCACTCGCTGTGATTGTTACTGAAGCTGGTGGCAGATTTAGCGGCATAAATGGAATTGATGGTCCAGATCAAGGATCAGCTGTTGCCACAAATGGCCTGCTACACGAATCCGCGCTGCAATTACTTAACGGCGAGTGAGCTTAAGCAGCAGCCCGTTTTTGGGGCGAACAGTCACCGCAGGTAGCGCAATCACGTTTTGAGCTGTTGGTTCAAAACCAAAATCTCGAGCTAGCAAAGCCAGCGCGATAACTCCTTCAAACATTGCAAAATCTTTACCAATACACATTCGATTTCCCAATCCAAACGGAATAAAGGCACCAGCTGCATGTTTTGAGTTGTCTAAAAATCTTGTTGGATCAAACTTGGTTGGATTTGGCCATGCAGTTTGATCTCGATGCACCGCCCATGGGCTGATTACTATTAATGAGCCTGCCTTAATTTTGATTCCAGCAATTTCATCATCAGCAAGCACACTTCTTGATAGCACCCACGCTGGCGGGTATAACCGCATCGCTTCATTTAACACTGCCTGCGTGTAACCAAGCTTGGCATAATCTGAAAATTCTGGTTGGCGAGCACCTAAAACCAAGGTTGCTTCTTGGTGGATTCTTTCTTGAATATCGGGATTCTCACTAATTAAATGTAGCGCCCAGCTAAGTGCGCTAGCTACCGTTTCATGCCCTGCCACTATGAAAGTGACAATTTCATTTCGCACTTGTGCTTTGGTGAAATTTCCAGCAGTTAATTCAGCAACTAACAAATCAACCATTGAATTAGCGCCTGGGTTTTTGACTGCATTCGCAATCAACTCATCCACTGCCCGATTTAAGGTTCGATTGGCATATTGCAGCTTTAAATTTAATATCGTTGGCAGCCAGCGCGGTGGAAAAATTGGGGTGCGAGCTCTAGCCACCACAACATCTAGGCCACTTAAAGTGGCTGAGATTAATTTCTTTGCTTTTGCTTCAAAATCAGCTCCAAACAATGCAGCGCCAACAACATTTAAAGCTAATTCCATCATCTGATGATCTATATCAACAATATCTGATTTAGCTGCTTTCAAGTTATCTAGTACCTGCTCGGTTGCAGTAACTGAATGCTTAACAACTTGTGAAATCACATCATGATGAAAAGCAGGCTGCACAACCTTCCGCTGCTCGCGCCATGCTGGGGTATCGGCTGCAAGCAATCCAAATCCTGTAACTAACGCCAGTGTTCGGTATTGGATTGTGGCTTTACCAAAATTTTTAGAATTTACTCGCAGCACATAATCTACCCAGTTTGGATCTGAGACTAAATAACAAAGTGGTTTTGGGATTGGAAATTGCACAATTGGTCCAAATTGATCACGCATAGCTGAAAGAAACTCTGGTGCTGCTTTGCGAATATCAACAAAACCGCGCAGCATCTGGGCTGGCTCTGGCCCTGGGGCATTCATAAACGGAGGCCTAACCATGGCTTGACCCTATGATCTAACCGAAATTTGGTTGGCAGCGACTACCCTTAACTCATGGTGGAATTTGCAGTAGATCTAATTAACCAAATTGGTCTGGCCGGTGCAGGTTTTCTGATCGCACTTGAAGTTGTGGTGCTACCAATCCCATCTGAGGTAGTGCTGCTGCTAACTGGATTCAATGTCTCGGTTGGCAGTTTTAGCTTAATTGGGGCCGTGCTAACAACCACTGCAGGATCAGTTGCCGGAGCTAGTTTGCTATATGGTTTTGGTTATGGTTTTTCTAAAGCTCGAGTTGAGCTACTAGTTCAGCGCTATGGTAAATATATTGGAGTTAGCTCAAACGACCTTGCAAAAACATTCACTTGGTTTGACCAATATGGGACATTTGTGGTCTTTTTTGGCAGATTAATACCTGTCATTAGAAGTTTGGTGAGCATCCCAGCTGGTTTAGCTCAGATGGCGTTACCGAAATTTTTAT
>JAURFT010000029.1 GCA_030834185.1 Candidatus Nanopelagicales bacterium | reverse complement strand
GAGCTATCAGTCAATGGCGGCTGCAACCGCTTTATGGTGATGCTCCAACTGAAGATTTTTTACGCGCTGAAGTTCGCCGTGCGGTATCTGGTGCGATAGATGTAGCTGAGCTGCTAGCTGAACGGGAGCGCACTTCGCTGTATCGAAGCGAGCCTATTGCGCAGCCCCGCGTATTTTTTGCAGATGCATCAACGTCATCAACTGTGGTTGAGGTGAGGGCTCATGATGGCTCGGCAATTTTGCATCGAATCACAACTGCGATTTCAAGTGTTGGGATAGATATTGTTGCCGCTCATATCTCAACTTTGGGAGCCAGTGCAGATGATGTGTTTTATCTTCGAAATAAGTCTGGAGCGCACCTGTCACAGGAAGAACAGGACCAAGTAGCCAGAGCAATCTTGGATGCCATCTCGATTAGGTAATATTTCGACGTGTTTGCCCAACTCTCTAATCGAATCTCATCTGCGCTCCGTGACGTCCGGGGCAAGGGCAGGCTGACCGAAACTGATGTTGATGATGCGCTTATTGAGATCCGTGCAGCCTTATTAGAAGCTGATGTTGCGCTATCGGTTGTTCGCGAATTTGCTAAAGCCATCAAAGCAAGAGCTATTGGCGCTGAAGTTTCTGCAGCTCTTAATCCTGGTCAGCAATTTATACGAATTGTCAACGAAGAGCTAACATTAATTCTGGGCAGCAATACAAGAAGTATTAAGTTTGCAACAAATAAACCAACTGTAATTATGTTGCTGGGCTTACAAGGTGCAGGTAAAACTACACTCGCTGGAAAATTAGCCACATGGTTAAAGGCGCAAGATCGAACCCCGCTGCTGGTGGCAGCAGATTTACAACGCCCAAATGCTGTTGATCAATTAAAAGTTATTGCAGAGCAAGCGAATGTTGCCATTTATGCACCAGAACCAGGAAATGGAGTTGGAGATCCAGTCGCAGTTGCTGTTGCAGCTTTAAAGCATGCAGCTGGGCGAAATGATGTAATCATCATTGACACTGCCGGTCGACTTGCAATTGATGCAGATCTAATTAAGCAAGCAGCTGAAATTAAAAAAGCCGTTCAACCAACTGAAACTTTATTTGTAGTGGACGCAATGATTGGTCAAGATGCTGTTTTAACTGCGCAGCAGTTTGATCAAGAAATCGGTTTTGATGCAACTGTATTAACCAAGTTAGATGGTGATGCTAGAGGCGGTGCTGCACTTTCCTTAGTGTCTGTAACTGGCAAACCAATCATGTTTGCTTCAACTGGTGAAAAATTAACAGATTTTGATTATTTCCATCCAGATCGAATGGCTTCTCGTATTTTGGATCAAGGCGATGTTTTAACATTAATAGAGCAAGCTGAGAAAGCTTTTGATGCAGAGCAATCAACCAAAATGGCTCAGTCACTTAAATCTGGCGATGGCTTCACTTTGGAAGATTTTTTAGAGCAACTACAAGCAGTGCAAAAAATGGGAGACTTATCCAGCATGCTAGCAATGCTGCCGGGAGCAGGAAAACTAAAAAATCAACTAACTGAATTAGATGATCGCCAGCTCAAGCGAACTGAAGCGATAATTCAATCAATGACACCAACTGAGCGGGCTGAGCCTGAATCACTGAATGGTTCAAGGCGAGCTCGTATTGCCGCAGGCTCTGGAACCAGCGTTGCTGAGATAAATACCTTGGTGAAACGATTTAGTGAAGCGCAGAAGATGCTTAAGCGCGGATCGATTCCTGGGATTGGCCCAATCCCTGGCGCCCCACGAGCGCAGGGTAAAAAAGTCAAGAGCGGCAAAGGCGCCCGCCGCAGCGGAAACCCAGCAAAGCGAGCACAGCAGGGCTAGGTGATGCTGCCACAGGTGGGGATGGTTAGAATTCGCTTCGCTGCTTATTCGACCCTCTCTTCAAATAAGTAGTCCCCGTGGTTGTGTTGTGAGCGCCCCACTCTCGCTTACATGACCCATCCACAACAAACAAAAGGAAATAAGTGGCTGTCAAGATTAAGTTGAAGCGCACTGGCAAAGTGCACTTACCGCAATACCGAATTGTTATTGCCGATTCCAGAAGCGCTCGAAACGGTCGTTCAATTGAAGAGATCGGATTTTATTATCCGAAAGAAGAGCCTTCTCGTATCGAAGTTAAATCTGATCGCATCCAGTATTGGTTAGGCGTTGGAGCACTTCCAACTGAACCAATTATTGCAATCCTAAAAATTACCGGCGATTGGCAGAAATTTAAAGGTCTGCCTGGAGCTGAAGGCACACTACGTGTTGCGCCACCAAAGCCAGATAAGAAAGCTGCATACGCAGCTGCAGTTGCTGACTCTGAATCTGCAAAAGTTTCCTTTGATGCAGATCGCGATGCCGCTAAAGCTAAATTGGCCACACCAAAAGTTGAAGAAGCTCCAGCTGAACCAGTTGCAGTTGCAGAAACTGCAGCAACTGAAGTTGCAGCCGAGGTAGAAACTCCTGCAGCAGCAGAAGCAACTGAGGTTACCGAATCATCGCCAGAGGCTGCTCCAGCTGAAGCTACTGAGTAAATATGATTGACGAAGCCCTAACGCATTTAGTTAAAGGAATCCTTGACCATCCAGACGATGTGTCAGTTTTAGAGCGAGCTACAAAATTTGGAAAGTCACTTGAAGTTGCAGTTCATCCTGAAGATTTTGGCAGAGTGATTGGCAGAAATGGCCGAACTGCAACTTCGATTCGCGCAGTGGTGCACGCCCTTAACGGTGGTCGCAAAATTCGCATTGACTTTCTTGACGCAAACGGTAATTAACTGTTGCTTGTTGAAGTTGGCCGCCTGGTAAAAGCTCATGGGATCAAAGGCGATTTGCTTGTCTCGTCATTGACAGATTTGCCTGAACTTCGTTTTGCAATTGGGGCGAAACTCTCCTTAGCTGATGGTAAAGAATTTACTATCACCAAAAGCTCCCAGCACAGCGGAAATTTAATTTTACATTTTGCTGGCGTAGATGATCGAAATGCAGCAGAACTAATTATCCGCAATCAATTATTTGCAGATGTTGATGAAGCTCAAGTTCCTCCTGATCCAGATAGGTACTTTGATAGACAGTTAATTGGGCTAACCGTGAAAACGATAAATGAAGAAACAGTTGGTGTGGTGAAAGAGATTTTACATCTGCCAGCACAAGATATGTTTGTTATTCAAAGCAGCTCGATGCTTGAGGTGCTAGTGCCATTTGTGGATCCAATTGTTGTTGAAGTAGATTTAGAATCAAGAGTGATTCTGATTGATCCACCAGCAGGCTTAATCAATTTAGCTGAGGCAGAAGATGCGAATTGATGTAATTAGTATTTTTCCAGAATACCTAAACCCACTTCAGTTATCACTGGTTGGAAAAGCTATTGAGGGTGGCTTATTAGATCTAAAGATTCATAATTTACGCGATAACACCGCAGATCCACATCGAACTGTTGATGATTCCCCATACGGTGGCGGACCTGGGATGGTGATGCTTGCTGAACCATGGGGAGCTGCGCTAGATGAGGTGATTGTTGCTGATTCGGTGTTGATCATCCCCACTCCAAGTGGCGAGGTATTTTCACAAAGCGTTGCCGAGCAGTTGGCTCAGAAGCGGCATCTAGTTTTTGCGTGCGGCCGCTATGAAGGAATAGATTCCAGAGTGGCTGATCATTTCGCAACTAAAGCACAGGTGCTTGAGTTATCTATTGGCGATTACGTGTTGGCAGGTGGTGAAGTGGCAGCGCTGGTTGTAATTGAAGCGGTCGCTCGATTAATTCCTGGAGTTTTGGGCAACAGCGAATCAGCCGCAGATGACTCGTTTGCCGCAACCGAGCATGGCCGGTTGCTTGAGGCTCCCGTTTATACCAAGCCAGCCAGCTGGCGTGACCTGGCAGTGCCCGAGGTGCTTTTAAGCGGGAATCACGCTGAAATAGCCAAGTGGCGGCTGCAACAAGCACAGCAACGAACGCAGCAACGGCGGCCAGACCTAACCGGTGACTGACCCAATTTGTGGATGTGGCAAGATTCGACCTTGCGCTTAGTCCAAACCCCGCCGCAGGGGAGTTAGACAACAAAGTGCAAAACCAAATTCACGCGACGCATCTGCGCGAGTGGCCTGCGGCGCTTCGTGTGGGGAGACCCGATGCATACATTAGATTCACTTAATTCAGCTTCACTACGCAAAGACATTCCGCCGTTTCGAGCTGGCGACACCGTAAAGGTCCACGTAAAAGTTATTGAAGGAACGCGTTCTCGTGTTCAGGTTTTTCAAGGCGTGGTTACAAGCCGTAAAGGTGCTGGTGCAACCGAAACTTACACAGTTAGAAAAATCTCTTTCGGTGTTGGCGTTGAGCGTATATTCCCAGTCCATAGCCCAATTGTTGAGAAACTAGAAGTTGTTTCTCGCGGCGATGTGCGACGTGCCAAACTTTATTATCTTCGTGATGTAAAAGGTAAGCGTTCAAAGATTAAAGAGCGTCGTGAAGAGCGAAACTCTGACCTTGCAATTATGGCGACCATGCAAGCTGAGCGCGATTACGAGGCTCAGGTTGAGGCTCAAAAAGCCGCTGAAGCCGCTGCCGCTGAAGCTGCAGCCACAAAGGCTGCTGAAGCTGCCGCTGCCGCAGAGGCAGCCGCTGCTGAAGCTACCGCCGCTGAAGCTGCTGTTGCAGAGCCAGTTGCTGAAGCTGCATCCGAGGAAGCGGAACAGGCTTAGACCTTGCGCTTTATCAACGGATCTAAGCTGCGTCGCAGCTTGGCGTCTGGGACTAAAGAAGTTGCCATTGTTGTGGTAACAGCTTTAGTAATATCTTCATTAATTCGGATTTTATTGCTGCAGGCTTTTTATATTCCAAGCGCATCAATGGAAACAACCTTGATGACAAATGACAAAATCATTGTTTCTAAAGTTGCAACTCGCCTAGATGGAGTTAGGCGCGGAGACGTTGTAGTTTTTGTTGATCCAGGTGGTTGGCTTGGTGATATTGAGCCAACTCCCGGAATTAAGGGTCAGGTGCAGCGCGCCTTAACTTTCATCGGATTTCTACCAACCAATGTAGGCGAGCACTTAGTTAAGCGAGTGGTTGGTGTTGCTGGCGATAACGTCAAATGTTGTGAAGATGGAAAATTAGTGATTAACGGTGTGGTGATTACAGAGCCACACACTGAAAAACCAACCACAGGTGTAGATTTCAATATCACTGTGCCGCCAGGACACATATTTGTACTTGGTGATAATCGTCCAAACTCCAGAGATAGTCGCTATCAATTAGAGAATGGATCTGCAGGATCAATCCCAGTTAAAAGTGTGGTGGGTAGAGTGTTTGGAATTGTTTGGCCAACAGATCGCATCTCTAGAGTTACAAATCCTGCCCTTTATCGCGAGATAGATTCGAAGTAATTGTGGCAGCTGCTGAATTTGGGTATGAATCCAAACTTCGCGATGCTGGCTTTAGCGCAATAGCTGGAGTTGATGAGGCAGGCCGAGGAGCGCTTGCTGGCCCACTTGTTGTTGCAGCAGTAATACTTGATCCGTTAAAACCAATAATTGGACTCAACGATTCAAAATTATTATCAGCCACTAAGCGAGAAAAATTACGAATTGAGATTGAAGCGGCTGCAGCTGCAATAGCAATTGTTGAAATATCCGTTACCGAGATTGATGAAATTGGGATCGCCCAAGCAGATGTGCAAGGAATGCGTCGAGCGTTAGCTCGACTTGAAACTGCCCCAGACTTTGTGATCACAGACGGCTTTGTTGTTGCCGGAATTGATCGACCTTCGCTGGCTATGAAAAAGGGGGATCAGCTATGTGCATCAGTTTCAGCAGCCAGCATTGTGGCTAAAACCCATAGAGATGCTTTGATGCTGGAATTAGATAGCCAGTATCCTGAATATAAGCTCGCATCACATAAAGGCTATGGCACTTCCCAACACGTAGCGGCTTTGCGACAATACGGGAATGCTGAGATTCATCGCAGGAGTTTTAACTGGGACAAAACTGAACGATTGGAGGCAAGTTGAGTTCTGAGGACTTAGAGAGATATGAAGCTGAAGTTGAGCTTGGCCTTTATCGAGAGTATCGCGATGTTGCGAAGTTGTTCAAATATGTTGTTGAAACTGATCGTCGCTTTTATTTGTGCAATGAAGTAGATGTTCAAGTGAAAAGTGAAGTTGGTGGTGAGGTCTTTTTTGATGTCAGGGTTTCAGATGCTTGGGTTTGGGACATGTATCGTCCTGCTAGATTTGTAAAGAATGTTCGGGTTCTAACATTTAAAGATGTTAATGTTGAAGAAATCTCACAACCTGACCTACAGATACCCAACGAAAAGTAATCCACAGTTTAAAGCTAAATTAAAATTTATTTTGCAGGCAGTTCAAAACTAGCCCGATGCATAATGAGCGAATTGAACTAATCAAGTTATTTTCAAAATATGAACCATCAGCTTGGCTAATCGATAAATCAATAGAGCTAGGAGCAGTTCGAGCAAAAAGCCTAGGAAAAAAATTAAATAAGCTAATTTCATACCCAAGTTTTAATATTACTAACGGGCAAAAAACGCAGCTTGCACCAACTGCAATTACATACCTTGATGCTAATTGGCCAAAGCAACTATTGGATTTAGACAATGAGATGCCGTTGGTGCTTTGGTTGTCAGGTGCTAGGCAGTTGACGTTTTTAGATCACCAAGCAGTTGCTGTGGTTGGTTCAAAATTGCCCAGCTTGTCGGTTGTAAAATCCACTGGTCAATTCTTACTAAATGCGCTTACCGATTGCAGTTGTATTTTGTCAGATAACAGCATTGGCATAAACACTTTAGCAATGCAGCTTGGAATCAAAGCTGGCAAAACTAATTTTTCGGTATTAGCTGGCGGGCTAGATCAAATCTATCCAAAGGTCAACCAAGATTTACTTCGGGCAATTCCAAAATCTGGAGCTTTAATCTCAGAATACCCGCTTGGAGTTCCAGTAACCAAAGCCCGACTTATTGACCGCAACCGAGTTATTGCAGCGCTAAGTAGTTTAGTAATAGCGATTGAACCTACAGCGCGAACTGGGGCAAGTAATATCTTGTCTTGGGCCGATCAATTAGGGCGCGAAGTGATTGTTGTTTAGTTTTAGTTGGCATTGAGCAATTGCTGACTAAATAATTGCGGCGCGTAATGTTGACCAATTCCGCTTCAGGGCACACTCTTAGCGAGTGAATAATCAATGTGCGCGCAGCGTCTCGGCTTTGCAGGTTGAATTCGAAGATTACCTGGTTAATGAGCGTGGACTAAGCATGAATACAGTGCGTTCATATTTAATCGATCTAACCGATTTAGCTGATTACCTGCAGCAAGAGGGTGAAGTTCTGATAGATCAGTTAACCATTCACGATCTTCGAGGGTGGTTAGCGGCAAACTATGAACGAAATCTTGCTCCAGCAACAATTGCTCGCCGCGCTGCAGCAATTCGCACCTTCACACTTTGGGCGCATCAGCGCAAGCAGTTAGCAGTTGATGTTGGAGCGCAGCTAGTTTCACCAAAAGTTGGTAAGAAGCTTCCTAGTATTTTGCGAGTTGATCAAGCAAGTGAGTTATTGAACAATTTGAGCTCAAGTGCCGATGACCCACAGGCAATTCGCGATAGCGCAATGCTGGAGATTATGTATGCAGCTGGAATTCGTGTAGCTGAGTTGGTGGGATTGGATATAGATGATATTGATTTTAGCCGAAATGTTTTAGCTGTTACTGGAAAAGGAAATAAACAACGATATGTTCCGCTAGGTATACCAGCGATGAAAGCCTTAGTGATTTACTTAAATGAGGCTAGGCCAAATTTAATAACTAAGAATTCTGGAGCTGCACTCTTTTTAGGGCTGCGCGGTAAGCGAATTGATCAGCGCGTTGTTCGGGCGGTAGTGGCTCAGGTGCTTGCTGACAATGAATTACTAGATATCGGACCGCATGGATTTAGGCATTCAGCCGCAACGCATCTATTGGAAGGTGGCGCTGATATTCGCAGCGTTCAAGAGCTGCTCGGTCACGCTTCGTTAGCAACTACGCAGAGATATACACATGTAGCAAGTGAGAGATTAAAATCCGTTTATAACCAAGCTCACCCTAGGGCCTAGCAGCTAATAATCTTGGAAGTTGTAATAGATATGGGATTGGGTCTAAGTAGTAACGTGTATTAATTCTTCTAACTCCTACATGCACACATCTTTGATCACAATGACCACCTCTTGCAACAATGCCGATTAGTTGACCGCGAATAATTTGATCCCCTTTAAATCTAAACGATTCAACTGGCTCCATACTCATTAAAATGCTGCCAGTTGAAATCGTAATTACTGGCCGATCTACAACATAACCTGCGAAATGCACTTTGCCAGAGATGGGCGAGCGCACTAAATCCAGCTCAGCAGCTTGCAAATCCACTCCGCGATGACCTGCTGCAAACATTGAGCTTGGCCGGTCAAAGGGTCGCAGAATTAATCCAGTGCCAACCGGTGGGTCAGTTATGCTGCCTAAAGCGGCTGTGGCACTGAAGATAATTGCTGTTATCAAGATTCGCACCCAGGGATGCTGAGGCAGATTAGCTGAAAATTATGGGGAAATATTGACTCAGTGCATGACTGACTCTTGGGGGTCGTAGACTTGCCCTCGCACCAGCCCAGCTGGTGACTTCGCACAATTAGCGCAGTTTGGTCTGAATCTGGTTCGCCGGTCGAGGAAACTCGAACGAAGCAGAGGCTAATTGTCAGGGCAGAAATCAAATTGATATCTGCGTAAACCGGAATGCACAGCTTGCTGTGCCAGAAAGGACTGCCGAGATGGCCGTCATCACAATGCGTCAACTTTTAGACGCTGGAGTTCACTTTGGACACCAGACTCGTCGTTGGAATCCTAAAATGAAGCGCTTCATCATTACTGAGCGCAATGGCATTTATATTATCGATCTGCAGCAATCACTTGCATTTATTGATCGCGCGTATGAGCACGTTAAGGAAACAGTTGCAAAAGGTGGAACTGTTTTGTTTGTTGGCACCAAGCGCCAAGCCCAAGAGGCAATCCAAGAACAAGCTAAGCGCGTTGGCATGCCATACGTAACTGAGCGCTGGCTAGGCGGCATGTTGACTAACTTCAACACTGTATCTAAGCGCGTTCAGCGATTAAAAGAATTAGAACAAGTAAATTTTGATGATGTTGCCGGAAGTGGCCGCACAAAAAAAGAACTATTGATGATGCGTCGTGAGAAAGAAAAACTTGATCGAATGCTTTCAGGCATCCGCGATATGCATAAAGTTCCAAGCTTGCTTTGGATCGTTGATACCAACAAAGAGCACATTGCAGTAACTGAAGCTCGCAAATTGAACATCCCAGTAGTTGGCATCTTGGATAGCAACTGCGATCCAGAACATGTTGACTTTGCAATTCCTGGAAATGATGATGCGATTCGCTCAATTCAGGTGCTGACCAAAATCATTGGAGATGCTGTCGCTGAAGGACTAATTGCTCGCTCACAGCGCAAATCAGCTGACACTACTGAAGCAGCAGCTGCAGCTGCTGAGCCACTTGCTGAATGGGAGCAGGAACTATTAGCTGGTGCAACAACAGCAGCTCCAGCAGCTGAGTCAAGCGAAGAGACTAAGTAATTTTTAACTACCAAAAAGGAAATAAGAAGTGACTTACAGTGCTGCGGACGTTAAGCGTCTACGTGAAGTAACAGGTGCCGGAATGCTTGATTGCAAAAAAGCACTTGATGAATCAAGTGGTGATTTTGAAGCAGCTGTAGCTGCGCTGCGAATCAAAGGAGCCAAAGACGTTGGCAAGCGCGAGGGCCGAGATGCCTCAAATGGTCTAATCGTTGCAATTATGGAACCAACCACAGCGGTTATGGTTGAGCTAAATTGCGAAACTGACTTTGTTGCTAAAACTGAAGGCTTTCAAGCACTAGCAGATGCAATTGCGCAAGCTGTTAAAGCAAGTGCACCAACTGATCTTGATGCGCTGCTGGCTGCAAGCATGAGCGATGGCAAGGCTATTAAGGATGCACTTGTTGAAGCCAATTCTTCAATGGGTGAAAAAATTGAGGTGCGTCGTTTTGCAGTTTTCAACGGCAATCCAGTTGATTCATATTTACACAAGTCTGACCCAGCGCTGCCTCCAACTGTTGGTGTAGTTGTAGAAACTACAACTACAAATCCACAGGTAACTAAAGATCTGGCACAGCACATTGCTGCGATGGCTCCACGCTATCTAACTCGCGAGGAAGTTCCAGCAGAGGTTGTGGAAGCAGAGCGACGTATTGCAGCAGAAACAGCTAAAGAAGAAGGCAAGCCTGAAGCTGCGCTACCAAAAATTATTGAGGGCCGGGTAAATGGCTTCTTTAAAGATTTTGTACTGCTAGAGCAGGCATTTGTTAAAGATAATAAAAAAACAATTGCCGCCATGCTTGAAGCAGAAGGCGTAACTGTGAAGCGATTTGCTCGATTCAAAGTTGGGCAAGCCTAAAAGTTGAATTTTTGCCAAGCAAAGGAGTTAGCGTGAGTAACTGGTCAATAGCTCCAGCGCATGGATGGAAGCGAGTGCTGTTAAAGCTTTCCGGTGAAGCCCTTGCTGGCGGTGGCGGTTTAGGCGTTGATCCTGATGTTGTGGATTCAATTGCTGCTCAGATCAAAGATGTAGTTGATGGTGGCACTGAAGTTTGCATCGTAATAGGCGGTGGAAACTACTTTCGTGGAGCGCAGCTGCAAGAGCGAGGCATGGAGCGGGCCCGAGCAGATTACATCGGCATGTTGGGTACCGTAATGAATTGTCTCGCGCTGCAAGACTTCTTAGAGCGACGTGGTGTTGCAACTAGAGTTCAAACGGCAATATCGATGGGGCAGGTAGCTGAAAATTACATTCCGCGTCGAGCCGTGCGGCATCTAGAAAAAGGGCGAGTAGTTATTTTTGGTGCTGGCCTAGGTCAGCCTTTCTTTTCGACGGACAGCGCTGCTGTTCAACGTGCCTTAGAAAATGACTGCGAAGTTGTGTTAATGGCGAAATCAATAGATGGCATCTATGACGCCGATCCAAGAACCAATGCAGACGCTAAGCGATATCAGCAAGTGTCGTATGACGAAGTATTAGCGAAAGATCTTAAAGTGGCTGATGCGAGCGCAATTGGTTTAGCTAGAGAGAATGACCTGCCAATTGTTGTATTTGACTTAACTGTTTCTGGAAATATTGCTCGTGCTGTAAAGGGCGAGCGCATTGGTACCCTAGTATCTGCTGAACTAAGTTAGGAAATCATGATAGATCAAGCTTTAGCTGATGCGGGAAACAAGATGGATAAGGCCATCGAAGTAGCAAAAGAAGACCTTGCCACAATTCGGACAGGTCGAGCAAATGCTGCGATGTTTAACAAAGTAGTTGCCGAGTACTACGGCACCCCAACCCCATTACAGCAACTTGCGTCTTTCTCAGTTCCAGAAGCCAGAGTAATTTTGATTGCACCTTTTGATAAAGGTGCAGTTACGGCAATTGAGAAAGCAGTGCGTGATTCTGATTTAGGTGTGAATCCAGTTTCAGATGGAACGGTGATAAGGGTTTCACTGCCAGAATTAACTGAAGAACGCCGTAAGGATTACATTAAGCAGGCTAGGGCTAAAGCTGAAGATGCCAAAGTGAGTATTCGCAATATTCGAAGAGCAGCCAAAGAAGCTATTGATAAGTCTGTTAAGAATCATGAGGCTGGCGAAGACGATGGTCGTCGTGCGGAGAAGTCACTCGATGAGCTAACGTCAAAGCACGTTGCGGCCATTGATGAATTGCTTAAGCACAAAGAGGCAGAACTGCTCGAGGTATAGCAATGCCTCGACGAGCCGAGATAAAAACAGGCAGAAATTTACCGCTGGCAACTTTTGTTGCGCTGGGATTATTTGGTTTAGTTTTGTTGAGTACTTTTGTGCTCAACTGGCTCTTTTTACCGCTGCTAACAATCTTTGTGTGTCTTGCCGTATCAGAGTTGGCTAACGCGCTTAATTTAAAGTCAAATCAAGTTCGAAGAAATGATCTGCTGCTGCTAACTCCAATCTTGCTTATCTCAGCCTACTTTGGTGGCCTGCAAGCGCTATTGATCAGCTTTGGGCTAGGAATTATGTTTTTAATTATCACAACACTTCGCAGTGGGATTGATGATTTCAATAATAAAATTAGTAAGTCCGTTTTTGCCTTAACTTACCTGCCATTTATGGCTACATTTGTATTGATAATGCTAAATCAAGATTCGGGCCCGCTGCGGGTGCTGGCATTTATTTTGTTAACGGTAGCAAGTGATACTGGAGCTTACTTTTCAGGAATTATTTTTGGAAGACATCCAATGGCACCAAGCATTTCACCAGCAAAAACCTGGGAGGGGTTTGCTGGTGGGCTGGGCCTGCAAATTGCAATGGGTGCGCTGGTTTTCACCTACTTCTTTGAAGCAGCTCTCTGGAAAGGATTGGTTGCTGGAGCGCTGTTAACAATCACAGCTGTGCTGGGTGATTTGCTGGAATCTGCAATTAAACGAGATGCTGGCGTTAAAGATATGAGCGGCATCTTGCCTGGCCATGGCGGCGTGCTAGACCGACTGGATTCTTTAATTCCAAATGCTTTAGTTGCTTGGGCATTATTTAGCTGGCTGCTGACATGACAAATGAACTTCAGGATGTATCGAGCCTGCCGCAATTAAAATTTGTTGCTCCAAGAAGAGTGCCACCACCGCTGCATCTGGCTGATCTGGGATTAGCGAAAGCACAGGAGCTTTGTGTTGAAAAAGGTTATCCAAAATTTAGGGCTGATCAAATAGCCAAGCATTGGTATGGCAGATTTGATAACGACATTTCCAATTACACCGACTTACCAAGTGTGCAGCGAGAAGAAATCTTTGCATTACTGCTTCCGCAATTGCTTAACGAGGTTAAGACAATTACCTGTGATAACGGCACAACTGCAAAATCATTATGGCGCTTGCATGATGGTGCGTTAGTTGAATCTGTTTTGATGCGCTATACCGATCGAGCCACTGTTTGTATTTCATCACAAGCAGGGTGTGGTATGGCATGTCCATTCTGCGCCACCGGCCAAAGCGGATTAACACGTAACTTGTCGGTTGGGGAGATAGTTTCGCAGGTGCAGCAGGCAGCGGCAGATATGGTGAGCGGGAAAATTGCTGGCGGAGTTGGCCGATTATCAAATGTTGTTTTTATGGGTATGGGTGAACCACTTGCAAATTACAACACCATTTTAACTGCAATTCGGCGCATGATTGATCCTGCACCAAATGGTCTTGGCTTATCTGCAAGAGGAATTACCGTATCTACTGTTGGTTTAGTGCCACGCATTAAACAACTTGCTGATGAAGGCATCCCAGTTACTTTGGCAGTCTCCTTGCATGCACCTGATGATGAATTGCGAAATGAATTAGTGCCAGTTAATAATCGATGGAATGTTCGCGAAGTGCTGGATGCTGCCTGGTATTACACTCGAAAAACCAAACGAAGAGTTTCGATCGAATATGCCATGATCAGGGATATCAACGATCAAGAGTGGCGAGGGGATCGGTTAGGTAGAATTTTAAGAGGACACCTAACGCATGTAAATTTAATTCCGCTAAATCCAACCCCAGGATCCAAATGGACAGCATCACGACCCGAAGACGAGGCGGCATTTGTTGCAGCAATTGAGCGACATGGAGTTCCGGTCACCGTTAGAGATACCCGTGGGCGTGAAATTGATGGTGCTTGCGGTCAGTTGGCTGCTAAAGCTGATTAACTTTTAAGTAATCGCCATAAAATTTTAGAAAATATGGTTTCGCCCTTAGTTCGTTGCTCAAGTTTGTCAGCTGAGCTAATGGCAATTCGAGCTGAATTAATCAAGGCGTAGCGCAATGGTTCAGCTTCCCATTTTTTCGAATTGTGATTAACCCATGGCTGCGCTGTGAGATTAGTTGTTTTTGATGTCATTAAATCAGCTAAGGTTTTTCCTGCTAGATAAGAAGCTGTTACGCCATCGCCAACATAATTTCCCGCTCTAGCAATTCCAGTTGCTGGATTAAATGAAACGCTTGGCTGCCAATCTCTGCTAACTCCAATAGGACCTCCCCAAACATGCGAAGGCTCAGCGGCATAATTAGTTAGCTCGGGCATCATCTGGATTAAGGTGTTTTGTAAATACTGGAAAGCGGGTTTGTGTATTTCAACCGCCGCTCCAGTTCTGCTGCCAAATCTATAGGGCGCACCTCTACCACCAAACGCAATTTGATTTGTTGCGGTTCGCTGTCCGTA
>JAURFT010000028.1 GCA_030834185.1 Candidatus Nanopelagicales bacterium | reverse complement strand
AAGAACTGAGGTTGATTTCTTAGATGCATCATTGAGTATTTCACAAGCTAGAAAGGTTGCCGTTGAACTTGCTCATTCCAGATACCCAGTAGTTAGAGGAAGCAGCGACGAGGTTATTGGATTTTTGCATGTTCGAGATTTGCTAAGTGCAGATATGCGGGAGCGGTCAATCCGAGTTCGCGATATTTCTAGAGATATTTTGAAATTCCCAGGCACAAAGTCACTTTTGAGCGCAATGCACGAGATGCGAAAAGCCGGACAGCATCTAGCTATCGTTCTAGATGAGTATGGTGGCACTAATGGAATTGTCGCCCTAGAAGATTTAGTTGAAGAGGTAATTGGCGAAATTCGCGATGAGTACGACACCGTAGAGCTGCCTTCAGTTGAGGGCGCTACTGGTGAATACGACATTGATGGCCTAATCAACATAGAAGATTTCACCGAGATGACTTCAGTTGAGCTGCCAGATGGCCCATATGAAACTGTTGCCGGCTGGGCAGTTTCTCAAATAGGTAGATTGCCAGAAATTGGGGATCAACTGCAGCATGCAAATGCGCAGTTTGAAGTAACCAAAGTGGAGGCTCGTCGAATCTCTAGATTAAAAGTAGTTGTAGCAACTCCGACTGAAGAGACAACCGATTAGTTTTAACCAATATATGGGAGCATTAACCGTATGAGCGCAGCACGCGAGCGAGTTTTATCCGGTATTCAACCAACCATGGATTCCTTCCATGTTGGCAACTGGTTTGGTGCGCTGACGCAATGGGTGGATTTACAAGAAACTCATGATTGCTTTTACTGTGTAGTTGATCTGCATGCGCTAACAGTTAACCATGATCCAGCGGCAATTCGGCAACGCACATTAGCTTCAGTTGCGCAATTGCTGGCAATCGGAATTGATCCTGCAAAATCAACAGTATTTGTTCAAAGCCACTTGGCAGAGCATTCCCAATTAGCCTGGGTGCTCTCTTGCATTACCGGCTTTGGCGAAGCAGCTCGGATGACGCAGTTCAAAGATAAATCTCAAAAAGATGGTGCTGACCGATCAACAGTTGGGTTATTCACTTATCCAATTTTGCAAGCTGCAGATATATTGCTTTACCAGCCAACACGAGTTCCAGTTGGAGATGACCAACGTCAACATTTAGAACTTACTCGAGACCTGGCTCAAAGATTCAACGCAACATATGGTGACACTTTTACCATCCCAGAAACAATGACTGTGGTAGGAAATTCCAGGATATTAGATCTGCAAGATCCAACTGCCAAGATGAGTAAGTCATCTCCTAGTGGTGCAGTATTTATTATGGATAGCAATGATCAGATTATGAAAAAAATTAAATCAGCAGTTACCGATAGCGACCGCGAAGTGAGTTTTGATGTAACTGCCAAACCGGGAATTGCGAATCTGATTGGTCTGCTAGCTGCAGCAACCAATGCAGATATCAATGCAACTGCGGCTGCGGTGTCAGGTTTGGGTTATGGGGCGTTTAAGCAGCAAGTGGCTGAAGCCTTGGTGGCTCGAATTGAACCAGTGCGAACTGAAGCCCAGCAATTATTAGCTGAGCCAGCGGGGTTAACTCAGGTAATTGAAGCTGGGGCCCAGAAGGCCAAAATCGTTGCAAGTAAAACGATTACTGATACGTATCAACGACTTGGACTGCTGGGATCAGGCTCTTGAGATTTAGATCACAAGCAGAACGGGGCTTTTTTGGCTGCTTGGACTTACCAGTTTTTCTGGAGTTGACTACTCTTACCCCAAATTAGTAACTGGAGCGATAATGAAAAATGGCATGCTTTCAGCAGGACGCGCCCGGATCAGCGAGCGGACGCTTCGCACTGACAAGTGGTGGTTGCAACCTTTTGTAACATTTGCGGTTCTGATCTCTTTTGTTATCTACTCTACGTTTAGAGCATTTGAGAATGCCAACTATTACACAACTCCGTTGCTCTCACCTTTTTATTCGCCATGCCTTGCAGTTTCATGCGTGCCAGGTTCATCTGACCTAGGCCAACCAATAGGTTCTTGGTTCATGCTCTCACCTGCATTTTTGATTTTGTTTATTCCGCTTGGCTTCCGAATGACCTGTTACTACTATCGACGTAGTTATTACAGATCATTTTGGCTATCTCCTCCTGCTTGCGGAGTAGGCGAGCCACACAGCAAGTACACCGGCGAAACTCGTGCGCCGCTAATTTTGCAAAATGCGCACCGTTATTTCTTTTACTTGGGCCTACTGCTTAATTTTGTTCTTACCTACGATGTGATTTTGGCGTTTCGAAATGAAAATTATGAGTGGGGTCATCTCAGCGTTGGCACCTTAGTTTTATTTGTTAATGCTTCGTTGTTATGGCTGTACTCACTTTCTTGTCACAGCTGTCGCCACGCACTTGGTGGACGACTAAAGCATTTCTCCAAGAATCCAGTTCGCTACAAACTTTGGACATGGACTAGTAAGTTGAATGCAAAGCACCCAATGTATGCATGGATTTCGCTGCTATGGGTTGCTTTCACTGATTTTTATGTTCGAAGTGTTTCAACCGGATTTTTTACCAACTTTTACATCTTCTAAAGCGGAGTGAATGGATAATATGGAACGCCATAGTTATGACGTAGTAATCATCGGTGCTGGTGGAGCTGGCATGCGAGCTGCTATCGAAGCTCGCGAAGCTGGTCTTTCAGTTGCGTTGGTAAGCAAATCAATGTTTGGTAAAGCCCACACCGTAATGGCTGAAGGCGGCATTGCAGCTGCAATGGCAAACATGAACAGCAACGATGGCTGGCAAGTTCACTTTCGAGACACAATGCGTGGCAGTAAGTTCCATAACAATTGGCGTATGGCGCAGTTGCATGCGCAGGAATCTCCAATGCGAGTTTGGGAATTAGAAACTTATGGCGCGCTTTTTGATCGTACCAAAGAAGGAAAGATTTCCCAACGAAACTTTGGTGGCCATGAGTATCCCCGATTGGCACACGTAGGGGATCGAACCGGCTTGGAGCTAATTCGCACATTGCAACAACGCATAGTTGGTCTTCAGCAAAAAGATAAGAAAGAATTTGGCGAATATGAAGCCAAGCTTCGCGTGTTCCAAGAATGCACAATTACTGAATTAATGAAAGATGATTCGGGCGTTATAGCTGGTGCTTTTGGTTATTGGCGCGAAACTGGCGACCCGATTGTTTTTGATGCAGCAGCAGTAGTTTTAGCAACAGGTGGCTTGGGCAAGTCATTTAAAGTCACCAGTAATTCATGGGAAGGAACCGGCGACGGTGTTGGGTTAGCACTGCGAGCCGGTGGCACCCTAATTGATATGGAGTTTGTGCAGTTCCATCCAACTGGAATGGTTTGGCCACTTTCAGTGAAGGGAATTTTGGTTACTGAATCTGTCCGTGGTGAAGGTGGCGTGCTAACAAACTCTGAAGGCCGACGTTTCATGTTTGATTACATTCCAGATGTTTTCCGAGACAAATATGCAGATACTGAAGCAGAGGCCGATGGTTGGTACACCGATCCAGATAACAATCGCCGCCCACCAGAGCTGCTGCCTCGCGATGAAGTTGCGCGCGCAATCAACTCGGAAGTAAAAGCAGGACGGGGATCACCTCATGGTGGCGTCTTCCTTGATGTATCGAAGCGATTGGATGCTGAAACTATCAAGCGCCGACTGCCTGCGATGTATCACCAATTCAAAGAGCTTGCTGATGTTGATATCACTAAAGAGCCAATGGAGGTTGGTCCAACTTGCCATTATGTAATGGGTGGAATTGAAGTAGAACCAGAAACCACAGCAACTGTTGGAGTACCTGGACTTTTTGCCGCTGGTGAAGTTGCAGCTGGCATGCACGGTGCTAATCGACTTGGTGGCAACTCGCTTTCGGATTTGCTGGTTTTTGGTAAGCGAGCAGGTGCTGGTGCAGCTGCTTATATAAATTCTCTATCAACTCGACCAAAACTCAGTGATGCAGCCGTGAAAATTGCCGAGCAGAAAACTTTTGCGCCGTTAGCAAATGGTGGAAATGAAAATCCTTACACTATTCACCAAGAGCTGCAGCAAGTTATGAATGACTTAGTTGGCATTATTCGAATTGGCACTGAGTTACAAGATGCGCTAACAAAATTAGCTGAGCTAAAGGTGCGAATGGGCAAGGTTGGGGTAGCTGGGGGTAAGGAATACAACCCAGGTTGGCATTTAGTGCTTGACCTTGAAAACATGCATCTGGTTTCAACTTCAATTGCAAAATCTGCCATCACTCGAGAAGAGTCTCGAGGCGGTCACACTCGTGATGACTTCCAAGAGATGGATCCGAAGTGGCGCAACAAAAACGTAGCTTGTTTTATGGCAGATGGTGACGTTCAGGTGAAGCTGAAAGATCTTCCAATGCTGCCTGCGGATTTAGCCGCCTTGTTTGAACAGTCCGAATTGAAGAAATATCTAAGCGAAGAAGAGTACGCTCAACTGCCGAAAGAGGTGGCTTAATGGGATACCGAGCAAAATTTAGAGTTTGGCGCGGTAACGCCAATACCGGCGCACTTACAAGTTACGAAGTAGATGTCAACGAGGGTGAAGTTGTGCTTGATGTGATTCACCGAATCCAGGCAACCGAAGCACCTGATCTAGCAGTGCGCTGGAATTGCAAAGCTGGTAAATGTGGCTCTTGTAGCGCTGAAGTAAATGGTATTCCAAAGTTGATGTGTATGACTCGCATGAACACCTTTAATCCAGAAGATGTAGTTACCGTTTCACCAATGCGGGCATTTCCAGTAATCCGCGACTTGGTAACAGATGTTTCTTATAACTATAAAAAAGCGCAAGAAGTACCTGTATTTGAAGGGCCAAAAGATCTGGCTCCAGGAGAATATCGAATGCAGCAAGAAGATGTCGCGCGAAGTCAAGAATTTCGTAAATGTATTGAATGCTTCTTATGTCAAAACACCTGCCATGTTATTCGCGATCACGAAGAAAATAAAAAGGTTTTCTCTGGCCCAAGATTTTTGATGCGAATTGCCGAATTGGATATGCATCCGCTTGATACCACCGATCGCAAGCATATGGCGCAAGATGACCATGGTTTGGGATATTGCAACATCACAAAGTGTTGCACTGAGGTATGCCCAGAGCACATTAAAATTACCGATAACGCCTTAATTCCAATGAAGGAACGAGTCGTGGATGTTAAATACGATCCAGTTCGTTGGTTGGGTAGCACCATCAAGCGCAGGACAAGTTAGGGAATGAGCGATCAAGCACGTTCGCAGTCAAATTTTCCAATCAAGCCTGTCTACAGCGCCGCTGACCTAACTGGATTTAATCCAGCAACTGAGCTTGCCGAGCCTGGAAAGCCACCTTTCACCCGTGGCATTCATCCAAATATGTACCTGGGTAAACCCTGGACGATGCGGCAATATGCCGGCTTTGGCGATGCTGAACAATCAAATCAGCGCTATCAGGAGCTAATTGCTGAAGGCACAACTGGGCTTTCAGTTGCATTTGATCTGCCAACTCAGATGGGTTACGACTCCGATCATCCGCTGGCAAAGGGTGAAGTTGGACGAGTTGGTGTAGCAATTGACACTATTGCAGATATGCGCAGATTGTTTCAAGATATTGCGCTGGATAAAGTTTCAACTTCAATGACAATTAATAGTCCAGCTGCAATTTTGCTGGTGATGTATAAATTGGTAGCGCAGCAACAAGGTGCTGATTTAAGCAAGCTTGCTGGAACAATTCAAAATGATGTGCTGAAAGAATATATATCTCGTGGTACTTATATTTTCCCACCAAAGTCATCAATGAGATTTATAACTGACACATTTCAGTATTGTGCAAAAGAAATTCCGGCCTGGAACACGATCTCTATATCGGGCTATCACATGGCTGAAGCTGGAGCCAATCCAGTTCAAGAGATTGCCTTCACGTTAGCTAATGGTGTTTCTTATGTTAAAGCTGCAGTAGCTGCTGGCCTTGATCTAGAAGAGTTTGCACCAAGACTTTCATTCTTCTTTGTAGTGCGAAGCACGTTGCTTGAAGAGGTAGCAAAATTTAGAGCAGCTCGACGAGTCTGGTATCGCATCATGAAAGATGATTTTGGTGTGAAAAATGATAAAGCTGCAGCATTGAAATTTCATACCCAAACTGCCGGCGTGCAGCTAACTGCTCAACAGCCAGAAGTTAATTTAGTGCGCGTAACAATTCAAGCACTTGCAGCTGTGCTAGGTGGAACGCAGTCACTGCACACAAATTCATACGATGAAGCAATTGGTCTACCAACATCTGAAGCTGCCACACTTGCACTTCGCACGCAACAAGTTATTGCACATGAAACTGATCTAACAAAGACAGTTGATCCATTTGCTGGCTCTTATGTAGTTGAATCAATGACTAACCAAATTGAAGAACAAGTGCTGGAACTGCTAGATCGCATTGAAAAACAAGGTGGAGCGGTCTCGGCGATAGAGCAAGGTTTCCAGAAGCGCTTGATCGAGGATTCGGCTTATCAAATCGCTCGCGAAATTGATGCCAAGCAGCGAATCATTGTTGGTGTGAATCAATATGTTGCCGCAGCTGAGGACGAGTATCAGCCCCATCGGATTGACCCAGCAGTTGAGGCTCGGCAAGTAAAGCGGCTAGCTGAGATCCGGTCTGCTCGAGATGCCGCTGCAGTTGAGGCCGCTCTAAGCTCCTTGAAAACAGCTGCTGCCGGCGACCAAAACCTGCTTTATCCAATCGAGCAGGCAGTTTTGGCCGATGCCACCGTGGGCGAGATCTGCGATGTGCTTCGAGGGGTCTGGGGCGAATTTATCCCCGCCGAAAGCATGTAACCAGAATCACCCCTAGTTTGATAACAGTTCGGTAGCGAGTTTTCGCTGGGAGTGCATCAATACCTAATTACTCAGTAAAATTGGGCAAGGCTGCGGTCTTCGTAGCAATCATAAATATGAAAAAGGAGAATCCTTTGCGCAGGATTATCAAAATTGCATCCGTGCTTTTCGCAGGTGCTCTAGTTTTAGCTGCTTGTTCAAGCAGCGAAGATACAAGTAACGGTGGATCAGAAGCTGAAATCAAAGTTGGCTTAGCTTATGACTCAGGTGGCCGTGGTGACGGCACATTCAACGATGCTGCTGCTGCCGGTGTAGACCGTGCAGTTGCTGAATATGGTGTTGACGTAAACGAAGTAGAAGCTTCAGATGCTGATGGAACTCCAGAGCGTGCCGAGCGACTACGTTTGCTTGCAGCAGATGGTTACAACCCAGTTATTGCTGTTGGCTTCGCATATAGCGATGCGCTAGCTGAGGTTGCTCCAGAATTCCCAGATACCACTTTTGGAATTGTTGACTCAGTTGTAGATGCACCAAACGTTGCAAGCTTGATCTTCGCAGCAGAGCAGGGTTCGTTCCTAGTTGGAACAATAGCTGCCACTGCTTCTAAGTCAGGCAAGGTTGGTTTCATTGGTGGAATGGAAATTGACTTGATCAAGGCTTTCCAAGCCGGTTACGAGCAGGGTGCACGTGCAGTTAATCCAGACATTGAGATCCAGGTTGCATACATGGGTCCAGCTGGTGACAACAGCGCATGGAACGCCCCAGATCGTGCCAAGATCGCAACTGAAGGCATGATCGACAGCGGTGTAGACATTGTTTACGCAGCAGCTGGTGGATCAGGACTTGGTATGCATCAGGCAATTGCTGGTGCTGGCGGCTCTGCAGCTGGCTATTGGGGAATCGGTGTTGACTCAGACGAGTATGTGCTTCCAGCACGTGCTGAGTTCAAAGACAACATCATCACTTCAATGCTAAAGCGAGTGGATGTTTCAGTGTTTGAAGTAATCAAGAGTGTTGTTGATGGTGCTCCACTATCAGGCATTCAGAACTTCGACCTAGGCCGTGATGGCGTTGGTTATTCATCATCAAACCCAGCTGTTGCAACATTGGCTGGCGTAGCTGACGAATATGCCGAGAAGATCATCAGCGGTGAAATCGTAGTAAGCAGCACACTTAACTAGATTGGCCGAGCATTCTTTAAGTGCTTAGCGGTAGGCTCGGGTTGGCTTTTAAGTCAGCCCGGGCCTACTTTTATAACAGGGTAAGGAGAGCGAATTGCTAGCAGTTGAATTACAGGGCATCTGGAAGCGCTTTCCAGGTGTAATTGCCAATAGCAATATCAATCTAAAAGTTGAGCAAGGAAGTGTGCACGCCATTGTTGGCGAAAATGGGGCTGGCAAATCCACCCTAATGAAAATTTTGTACGGTATGCAGCGAGCAGATGAAGGCACGATCTCAGTTAATGGCAAAATTGTGGAATTTGATTCCCCTTCAGATTCAATTGAAGTTGGCATTGGAATGGTCCATCAACATTTTATGCTTGCTGATAACTTCACAGTTTTGGAAAATGTAGTTTTAGGTAGCGAGCCAACTAAAGCTGGATCAATTGATTTTGCTGCAGCTAAATCTAGAATTTCGGAAATTTCAGATAGTTATGGCTTAGAAATTGATGCGGATGCATTGGTTGGGGATCTGGGTGTGGGAGATCGCCAGCGAGTTGAGATTCTTAAAGTTTTATATCGCGGTGCCCGAATTTTGATTTTGGATGAACCAACTGCTGTGCTGGTGCCCCATGAAGTCGATGAACTCTTTGAAGCCTTGCGCGGATTAAAATCTGAAGGCATTACAGTTATTTTTATTAGTCATAAACTTGATGAAGTGCTTCAAATTGCAGATGAAATTACCGTTATTCGACGTGGCACAACTGTTGCAACATTAAATCAAAAAACTCAAACCGTAACAGCTGAACAATTAGCAGAGCTCATGGTTGGCAGCGAGCTGCCAACACCAGAGACGCGAGGCAGCACAGTTACCGAGCAAGTTGTGCTTTTGGTTTCAGAACTCACTTCAGTCAATAGTGATGGGAAAGCTGAGATATCAGATTTAAGTTTCAAAATTCACGCTGGTGAGATCTTGGGAATTGCTGGGGTTGAAGGTAATGGCCAATCTGAGTTGGTTGAAGCAATTATGGGAACGCGAGCAGCAACTGGTTCAATTTGGATAAACGATCAAGATGCATCAAAGCTTGGCACTCGTAAGCGTCGTGAGTTAGGCGTTGCCTATATTCCAGAAGATAGATCCAGATTGGCGCTGCTGCTGGATGCGCCGCTTTGGGAGAATCGAATTTTGGGGCACCAAACCCAAGCTCCAAATGCCAAGGGAATCCGACTTACCCCAAAACTAACCAAGATGGATACCAAACGAATTATTCAAGAATTTGATGTGAGAACTCCAGGTATTGACGTGCTCGCTAGCGCGCTATCTGGTGGCAATCAACAAAAATTTATTGTTGGACGCGAGATGTCTGGTAACCCGATCTTGCTTATTGCATCGCATCCAACTCGAGGTGTTGATGTTGGTGCACAAGCTGCAATCTGGGATGAACTTCGAGCTGCTCGCGAAAAGGGTCTAGCTGTGTTACTGATCTCGGCAGATTTAGATGAGTTAATTGGCATGAGTGATTCAATCAAAGTTATTCTGCGTGGGAAATTTGTAGCAGATGCAGATCCAGCAACAGTTACACCGCAGCAGCTAGGAAATGCGATGACTGGTGCGCTTAAGGCGGCTAACTAATGTTTAAACGAATAGATACGCTGATAGCTCCGCTGGTTGCAGTTGCGTTCTCGGTGCTGTTTGGGTCCATAATTTTATTGGTCTTTGGTGCAAATCCAATTGAAACTTTTATTCGAATGATTGATTATGCCTCAACTCCGCGCAGTATGACTTTGATCCTTAATAGCGCAACAACGTATTACTTCAGCGCTGTTGCTGTAGCAATTGGTTTTAAAATGAACTTGTTTAATATTGGTGTAAATGGCCAATATCGACTTGCAACAGCAGTTGCAGCACTTGTCGCCGGATACATCACCTTTCCAGGCTATTTAGGCATAGTTGTCATTATTGCCATTTCAATGCTGGTTGGTGCAGCTTGGGCGGGCATTGCAGCTTGGTTGAAAGTTGCTCGTGGTGTAAGTGAAGTTATTTCTACAATCATGCTTAATTTCATAGCAATTGGGCTAATTGCATATTTAATGGCACCAACGGTGCTGGGTGTTAAGACAGCTGAAAATGTGATTGGTACACCAATTATTCCAGCTGGAAACAGATTTCCTGGCGTAAGTCTTCCAACTGCGCCGATTCCAGTTTATGGCATGATTTTTTTGGCAGTGGCGCTTGGATTTGGGTATTGGTATTTACTAAACAGAACAAGATTTGGTTTTGATCTGCGAGCTGTTGGAATGTCGCCAAGCGCTGCTGTTGCAAGTGGCGTGAATGTAAAGCGGATGACAGTTTATGCAATGCTGCTATCAGGTGCAGTTGCAGGCTTAGTTGGTCTGCCATTGTTACTTGGCGCGCAGTACACATTTACGGTGAATTTCCCAGGCAACTATGGTTTTACTGGTATTGCAATTGCGTTGCTAGGTAGAAATCATCCAGTTGGGATTGCATTTGGTGCACTCCTTTGGGCATTTTTAGATGTCAGCGCGCAGATTCTAGATTTAACTGGTGTGCCTCGTGAAATCATTGTGATTATGCAAGGTGTAATTGTGCTGAGCGTAGTTATTGCCTATGAAGTTACTCGACGAGTCAAAGTCAGAAGACAGCAAGCTGCTGTTGGATCGGCAGGGCAATAATGACTGCGGTATTGAGTATTTTGAAAAGTGGTGCGTCTAGAAAAGTTAAATTCCTCGCGCTGTTTATTGCAGTATTAGCAACGTTGTCGCTGGTTCGAATGTGGGCTGATGTACTTGATTTAACTAGCCGCGGCACTATCTCAGCAGCGCTTGGACTTGCAGTGCCAATTGGCCTGGCTGGACTAGGTGGCCTATGGGCAGAGCGAGCTGGTGTTGTCAATATTGGTCTTGAAGGCATGATGATTCTGGGCACCTTTGGTGCTGGTTGGCTCGGTTGGCAGTACGGCCCATGGGCCGGTTTGTTGGGTGCAATTTTGTTTGGTTTGTTAGGTGGTGGCATATTTGCACTTGCCACAGTTACATTTGGGGTAGATCAAATTATTGCTGGCACAGCGATAAATATCTTAGGGCTTGGGTTTGCACAATTTTTTGCAAAGATTGCATTTTCTAAAGCTCCAGGTGGTGGACCTACGCAATCTCCATCAATTTCAGCGTTACCAACTTTTACTTTTGACCGACTCTCAGATCCGCTGGTTAGTTTGCATGGCAAGGGCTATTTCATTATCTCTGAACTTGCCGGCTTAATCTCTGGTGTATTTTTCCGACTTTCGATCTTGACTGTTTTTTCAGCAGGGCTATTTGCTGCAACTGCATTTATCTTGTGGCGCACCCCATTTGGACTTCGACTTCGCTCAGTTGGTGAAAATCCGCATGCCGCAGATTCACTTGGTGTAAATGTTTATCTATACAAATATATTGGCGTGCTAACTTCAGGAGTAATGGCTGCGTTAGGTGGAGCATTTTTAGCGATTGCAGCTAGCGGTGTTTATCGTGAAGGACAAACTGGTGGCCGCGGCTTTATTGGATTGGCAACTATGATTTTTGGTAACTGGCGACCAGGTGGCACTGCAATTGGCGCAGGACTTTTTGGTTACATCGATGCGCTGCGATTGCGCGATGCAAATGGCACTGCAATGCGAGCAATTGTGCTGCTGGGCGCGCTGGCGCTAATTGTGCTGGCAATTTTGGCAATTCGTAAAAAGCGATATCAGGTGGTGTTTGGATTGGGTATCACAGCTGCAGTTTTGATTAGCTGGTTCTTGCTAACCACAGCGCTACCGCGTGAAGTTGCGTTAGTTGCTCCATACCTTGCCACGCTTTTAGTGCTGGCATTCGCATCACAGCGCTTGCGTCCACCAGCAGCAGATGGCATTCCATATCGCAAAGGTGAGTCAAAGTGAGCCAGATAGATTGGGAGTTACTTTGGCAGCAGGCGCGCAAGATGTTGGAGCTGGCTTACTGCCCATACTCGAATTTTCCGGTGGGCGCTGCCGCTATCACAACCCAAGGGGTTTTGGTAACTGGCTGTAATGTTGAGAATGCATCATATGGTTTAGGCCTTTGTGCTGAATGTGGTTTGGTAAGTGACTTAGCTCGTAAAGGTGGTGGAACTCTGGCAGCTTTAGTAGTGGTTGCCAGCGATGGTGAACCAGTTGCGCCATGTGGGCGCTGTCGACAGCTGCTTTGGGAGCATGGTGGGCAAACTTTGCAGATAATGACTAAAAGCGGTCCGATCGCATTTGCGACCCTGCTGCCTGATGCATTTGGCCCAGAGGATTTAACTGCTCGAAGCACGTCATGATTGAACCATTTGCTGCAGTTGATTTAATCGCTACTAAGCGTGAATTTGGTGAACTAAGCACAGCTGAGATCAATTGGATCATCGATGCTTATGTGCGCGGAGTTGTCGCTGATGAACAAATGGCTGCAATGGCTATGGCAATTTTACTTAATGGAATGCAGATGCGAGAAATTGTGGACTGGACACAGGCCATGATTAATAGCGGTGAACGTTTAGATTTTTCTGCGCTAAGTGCTTCAACTGTTGATAAGCATTCAACTGGTGGCGTTGGCGACATGATTACGCTGCCGCTCGCACCACTTGTTGCTTCCTTTGGTGCTGCAGTGCCGCAGCTCTCAGGTCGTGGATTAGGCCATACTGGCGGCACGCTTGATAAATTAGAATCTATTCCAAATTGGCAAGCTAATTTAACAAACGCCCAAATGTTGCAGGTGTTAAAAGATGTTGGCGCGGTGATCTGTGCAGCAGGTGCAGGACTTGCGCCTGCTGATAAAAAACTTTACGCGTTAAGAGATGTAACAGGCACAATTCCAGCAATTCCGCTAATTGCATCATCGATCATGAGCAAAAAAATAGCTGAAGGAACTTCAGCTTTAGTGCTTGATGTAAAAGTTGGTGCTGGAGCTTTCATGAAAACCTTAGAGCAGGCAACTTTGCTAGCTACAACTATGGTTGAGATTGGAAATGCTGCCGGCGTTAAAACTCGAGCCTTGCTAACAAATATGAATAACCCACTTGGTCGAGCTGCAGGTAATGCCCTTGAGGTGCAGCAAGCTATTGAAGTGCTAAATGGCGGCGGACCAAAAGATGTTGTGGATTTAACTGTGGAGCTGGCAACTCAGATGCTTGATCTAGTTGGAATCTCAAATGTAGATGTGGCAGCTAATTTGAATAACGGCAAAGCCGCTGCTAAATGGGAAGCGATGATTAAAGCTCAAGGCGGAGACTTAAGCCAACCGCTGGCAACCGCACGTCATACCCATCAGTTAACGGCTGGATCAACTGGGGTTGTTACTGAATTTGATGCGTTAGCTGTGGGAATTGCAGCATGGCGATTAGGCGCTGGCCGAAGCCGCAAAGAAGATACGGTGCAAGCAGCAGCTGGGGTAACTTGGAATTTCGAACTAGGTCAACAGGTTAATGCTGGTGATCCAATTATTACTTTGCACTCTGATGATGAATCCAGATTTGAATTAGCACTGGATGCGTTTAAAGATGCGGTAACGATTGAACCTGATGCCATAGTTAAAAAACCCGATCTGATCCTTGGCCGAATTGGAGCATAAATGCCAAAATTAATCACTAAACCAACTGCGATTGAAGTACCCGGTGGCAAAGAGATTTTAGAATTTGTTGGAGTTGTGAACTCTGGCAGTGCAGAGGTATCTGTTGCCAAAATGACAGCTCCACCAAATTGGACTGAGCCTTATCAGACACCGCAGTTTGATGAGATCACCTTGGTGTTAAGCGGCAAGGTGCAAATTGAGCATGATGGTGGGGTAATTGTTGTTCATGCTGGTGAAGCAGTAATTACTAAAGCTGGTGAACGCATTCGTTATTCAACGCTTGAGTTAGATACCGAGTATGTGGCTATTTGCTTGCCGGCTTTTTCGCCTGAGTTAGTTAATCGAGAAGATTAAACAACAATGGCGCAGTGTTTCCACTGCGCCATTGTTTTAAGTTACTTAGATCCCAAATAAAATTTCAATTGGGTATTTAGCAAAGTAGATAAAGAATGCACCAGCTGCAACCCACATCATTGGATGAATGTCTTTTGCCTTGCCAGTGAATGTCTTAAGAACTACGTGAGTTACAAAGCCAGCTCCAATTCCTACTGCGATTGAGTAGGTGAATGGCATCAAGATGATGGTCAAAAATGCTGGAAGAGCGATTGTGACATCGCTCCAGTCAATATCTTTGATTTGGGTCATCATTAAAAAGCCAACCACAATTAAAGCTGGTGTTGCAGCTTCATATGGAACTAGCGCGACAAGTGGTGATAGGAAAGTTGCTAATAAAAACGCGATTCCAGTAACCACTGATGCTAAACCAGTTCGAGCACCTTCACCAACACCTGATGCTGACTCGATGTATGAAGTGTTTGACGAAACGCCAGCTGCTCCGCCTGCAACTGCAGCAAGTGAGCTACAAATAACAAATGCTGAAATTCGAACTCGCTTAACGTTAATACCTGCACGACGTGCAGCTTCAGCATTGCCACCAACTGCATAAAT
>JAURFT010000027.1 GCA_030834185.1 Candidatus Nanopelagicales bacterium | reverse complement strand
CTGGAACAGCGGCAGGCTGGGTTGAGGTGAGATCAGCAGCTTCATGAGGGCAATGCTCTCACAACCGGCCGGTGTGGTGATTAACACAAAAATAAATTTGCCAAAAGCCAAATCAAGGGGTTATGGTTAGCCAGAATTACGAAAGGATAAATTTGCGTAAATACCTAGGGCTAGCCGCTGGAGCAGCCCTTCTATTCTCGCTAGTTGCTTGCTCATCCGATAACCAGGATGAAGCAGCAGCTGAACTAACTGTTTACTCAGGTCGAAGTGAAGAATTCATCGGGACTTTCTTTGCCGACTTTGAAACTCAGACCGGCATTAAATTAAATGTTCGCTATGGGGATTCTGCCGAGCTAGCAGCACAGCTGTTAGAAGAAGGAGCAAACTCCAAAGCCGATCTGTTCATTGCCCAAGATGCTGGTTCGCTTGGCGCTGTTGCAGATGCTGGCATGCTCGCCACGCTAGATTCAACTGTGCTTGATTTAGTTGATCCCCAATATCAATCTGATGACGGCAGCTGGGTTGGAGTAACTGGTAGAGCTCGAGTTTTTGCATATGACCCAACCAAAGTTACAGAGCTACCAAGCTCAATTGATGATTTATTAGATCCAAAGTGGAGCGGCAAGATTGGAATCGCACCAACAAATGCCTCGTTCCAAGCATTCATTACAGCGCTTAGACAACTGCGAGGTGAAGCTGCTGCTGAACAGTGGCTGACAGCTTTAGTTGCGAACCAGCCTCTAACTTATGAAAAAAACAGCATGATTGTTGAAGCAATTGATGCAGGTCAAATTGAGATTGGACTAACCAATCACTATTACATTTACGAAGTGGCGCAGTCACTTGGCAGAGCTATCAATGTTAAAGATGGTTTTTTTGCGCCAGGTGATGTTGGTAACTTAGTAAATGTTTCTGGTGCTGGCATTTTAAATACTGCTAAAAATTCAGCCGGTGCAGCTGAATTAATTAAGTTCTTACTAAGCAATGAAAGCCAAAATAAATTTGTAACTGACACAAACGAATATTCAGTCTTACCTGATCTGCCCGCACCAAAAGATCTGCCATCGCTAAAACAGATCGGATCTCCACGGGTTGATTTAACAGCGCTAAGAGACGTTGCTGCTACGCAGCGATTATTAGTTAGGGTTGGGCTGCTTTGACCTTAACTCAGAACACAGCTGCCCCCAGTCGAAAGTCGGCTGGGGGCGTTGCTGTGCCCAAGAGCTTATCAATTTCAGCAGTTGCAGTTATTTTGCTGGCAAGCATTCCGCTGGGATATTTAGTTATAAGAGCAACTGGGTCGGGGATAGCTGTTGCGGCTGAAGTAATTGGCCGCGAAAAAACTGTAACCACATTAATGACCACAATCAGTTTGGCTTTATTAGTGGCATTTTTTGCGTTAGTGATAGGACTTAGCTCTGCGTGGTTAATTCAGCGCACTAATTTGCCGTTTAGCTCGTTATTTTTAGTGTTAGGCACACTGGCGCTAGCAGTGCCAAGTTATGTTTCAACCTATGCCTGGATTGCGTTAATCCCCAATTTCACTGGCTTTGCGGCTGCAGTTCTAATTCTCACTCTTACAACAGCGCCATATGTATTGCTGGCAGCAATTGCCGCACTTCGCCGCATCGATGCAACTCAGGAAGAATCAGCCCGAGCGTTAGGGCTAGGACCAACTCAGGTAGCCAAGCGAGTTATCTGGCCGCAGTCGCGACCAACGCTGCTAGCAGCAGTGCTGCTGGTGCTGCTTTATGTTTTAAGTGATTTTGGTGCAGTGTCATTGTTACGCGTAGATACTTTTACTCGCGTTGTGCACACTATGTATAAAGCAACATATGACAGATCTGCAGCTGCAGTAGTTGCAATGGTGTTAGTGCTATTGGCTGCAGTATTAATTTATGCTGAGCAACGCGCACGCGGTAGAGCAGTTGCTGCTAAATCTGGCTTAGGAACAATACGAACTGCAACAAAAATTGATATTGGAAATAAGAAATACGTTGCAGTTGCTTATTTATTTGTGCTGAGCGCAGCTTCAATCGGGTTGCCAATTTATGTTTTAGTGACGCGATTTATCGCAGTTAGCAATGATCTGGATATATCTAAATTAGTATCTGCAGCAGCAGCAACAGTTACCGCTGCGCTAGCTGGCGCGCTGCTTGCGATGCTGTTTGCAATTCCGCTTGGATTACTTGCCGCGCGATATAAATCCAAAGTATCAACTATTGCTGAATCAGCGATATTGGTAACCCATGCGCTACCTGGAGTGGTAATTGGACTGGCGTTAGTTGCGCTTGGCTCAAAGCTTGGATTCTTATATCAAACCCTGCCGCTGTTAGCTTTTGCTTATGCAGTTTTGTTCTTAGCAAAAGCAGTTGGTTCAGTGCGAACTAGCTTTGCTCGAGTGCCAAGAGTTTTTGATGACATTTCGCACTCGCTTGGAAATTCAAACTGGCAGACGATTCGCAAAGTCACAATTCCCATTGCAGCCCCTGGTGTGATTACTGGGTTTTTGTTGGTGTTTTTAACCGCGATGAAGGAGCTGCCGGCAACCTTAATGCTGCGACCAACAGGTTTTGACACCTTGGCAACTGAGATCTGGGCGGCAACTGCAATTAGTCAATATGGGAAAGCTGCGCCTTATGCGCTGCTGTTAGTGCTAATAGCGGCGCTGCCTACTTATCTGCTTTCAAGACCCGATCGTGCCCAAGTTGATCAATCGCGAGAAAATGTGGGCCTATGACAACGCTTCGGATTGATGGATTAACTGTCACCTTCGCCAACCGGCCAGTGCTCAACGAGCTAAACCTCGTTGTGCCAGCTGGTGCATTTGCGGCGGTGTTGGGCCCATCTGGTTGCGGTAAAACTACGCTGCTTCGCGCTATTGCTGGATTTATCACACCTTTTAGCGGCACGATCCGATTTGGTGACCAATTGGTAAGTGTCTCGTCAATTGTGGTGCCACCAGAGCGTCGCAAAGTAGGTTACGTTGCACAAGAAGGTGCGCTGTTTCCACATTTAACAGTTGCTGAAAATATTGCCTTTGGAATTACTGATAATAAAATTAAATCCGATTTAGTAACTGAGCTGCTGCAGTTAGTTGGGCTAAGTAAATTTGCTAACCGAATGCCAAATGAGTTATCCGGTGGCCAGCAAACCAGAGTTGCGCTAGCTCGCGCCTTAGCGCCAGCGCCAAAAGTGATGCTGCTAGATGAGCCTTTCAGTGCGCTAGATGCCGCACTTCGAGATGAGCTGCGAGCTGAGGTAAGCGAGTTATTAAAAAGCAGAAAAACCACCACATTAATGGTGACGCATGATCGCGAAGAGGCGTTAGTGGTAGCTGATGTAGTTGCGCTGATGCGCGATGGCCAGATCCTGCAAACGGGAACACCAGCTGAGGTGTATCACAATCCGATCTCAGCTGAAATCGCAATTTCAACTGGTGATGTGCTGCTGCTGGATTGCGCAAAAGATGAAGCGGGGAAAATCAGCTCGGTATTCACCCCAACTCAGCTGAGCCCAAGCGCGCTGCCTGGAAAATTAGTGATTCGACCAGAAGAAATTAAAATCACAGCCGCCGCAACTGGGCTAAGCGCCAAAGTGATTGATCTGGACTATTACGGCCATGACGCGGTAGTGCATCTAGATGCTGCTGGCGCCAGAGTTGATGTCCGAATTGCGGGCCCAGTTGAGCTTAAAGTTGGAG
Source organism: Candidatus Nanopelagicales bacterium (assembly GCA_030834185.1). GTDB lineage: Bacteria > Actinomycetota > Actinomycetes > S36-B12 > UBA5976 > AcAMD-5. Next base: position 11,627 of record JAURFT010000027.1, on the reverse strand, counting down.
ATTTAGTTGGGCTGGAGCATGTTGGCCCAATTCGGTGGTTTCCGAACTGAATCATTGCAGCTAATGAACTAAAGTACGGCTGTGATTAGACCTGATGGCCGGTTAGGCCACGAGTTAAGTCCAGAAGAACACCTTCCGCAAGATGCTTGCGGGGTATTTGGAATTTATGCCCCAACTGAAGATGTTGCCCGATTAACTTATTTTGGTTTGTATGCGCTGCAACATCGCGGCACTGAATCTGCTGGAATTGCCGTTTCAGATGGTGAATCCATCATGGTTTATAAAGATATGGGGTTGGTTGCGCAGGTATTTAATGATGCTGCGCTGGATTCCCTAAAAGGAATAATTGCCGTAGGCCATACCCGCTACTCCACAACCGGATCTTCAAATTGGGATAACGCCCAACCTACTTTTCATGCTGGTGTGAATCGACAAATTGCGCTGGGCCATAACGGCAATTTAATGGATGTTGAAAAACTGCAGCAAAAACTTATAGATGGCAAACATGAGCTAGGTGGTAAGGGGCTGCGCGGTACTAGTGATACTGAATTAGTAGCGGCGCTAATAGCAGCAAATGAGAGCGAAACCACCCTTGGTGCACTTAAAGAAGAATTAATTGAGCTAAAAGGTGCATATTCATTTGTGCTAACTGATGCTAAAGCATTAATTGGTGCTCGCGATCCACAGGGGATTCGGCCGTTAGTAATTGGTCAGTTAAATGATGGCTGGGTGATCACCTCTGAAACAGCTGCGCTGGATATTGTCGGAGCTAAATATCTGCGCGATGTTGAACCAGGTGAGATTGTGGTGATTGATGAAGCTGGATTAACAAGTCATACCTTTGCGCCAAGTAAGCCTGCGCATTGTTTATTTGAATATGTGTATTTAGCTCGGCCCGACACAGTGTTAACTGGTCGAAGTGTGCATGCAACCCGAGTTGAGATTGGGCGCAAACTTGCCCAAGAACATCCAGCTGCTGCCGATTTAGTTATCCCGGTGCCAGATTCAGGCACACCTGCTGCAGTTGGTTATGCGCAGTCATCTGGCATTCCATTCGCCCAAGGACTGATTAAAAATGCCTATGTTGGTAGAACATTTATTCAGCCAACTCAAACTATTCGGCAATTAGGAATTAGATTAAAGCTTAACCCGTTAAAAGAAGTAATTGCTGGACGCAGATTGGTTGTGGTTGATGATTCAATTGTGCGCGGCAATACCCAGCGCGCAATTATAAAAATGCTTAAAGATGCCGGTGCCCTAGAAGTTCATGTGCGAATCTCCTCGCCACCAGTTTTATGGCCATGCTTTTATGGCATTGATTTTGCCCAAAAGGCTGAATTAATCGCAGATGGCAAGACTATTGAAGAGATTCGCGAATCAATTGGCGCTGATTCACTGGCTTTTGCCTCGCTGGAATTACTAGTTAATGCAACTAAACAGCCAACTGAAAATTTATGTCGCGCCTGCTTTGATGGCAAATACCCAATTGAAATTGCCGAAGATGTAAAGCAAGGCAAACTACATCGCGAACTGCCGATCTTAAATGGCTGATTACAAATCAGCCGGCGTTGATGTTGCAGCAGGTGAACTGGCAGTTAGCATGATGAAAGCTGCAGTTCAATCTGCGCAGCGAGCTGAAACGGTTGGCGAATTTGGTGGCTTTGCTGGATTATTTGATGCCTCAAAATTAAAAGAATTTTCAAAACCATTATTAGTTACCGGCACAGATGGCGTTGGTACCAAAATTCAAATCGCAAAAGCGATGGCAAAGCACGACACCATTGGTATTGATTTAGTTGCGATGGTGGTTGATGACATTGTGGTAACCGGCGCTGAGCCACTATTTATTACAGATTACATTGCCACGGGAAAAGTTGATCCCGCGCTAATTGCGCAGATTGTCACTGGCATTGCAGCTGGCGCTAAGTTGGCAAATGTGGCGCTGCTTGGCGGTGAAACCGCTGAGCATCCAGGAGTTATGTCGGCAGATGAGTATGACCTGGCTTGTGCTGGCACGGGAGTTGTAGAAGCTGAAAAATTATTAGGTGCGCATCAAGTACAAGTAGGAGATGTGGTGTTGGCAATTGGATCTAGCGGATTGCATTCAAATGGCTATTCGCTGGTTCGAAAAATAATTAGTGATGCTAATTTAAATTTAAAAACAATAGTGCCCGATTTTGGTAAAACCTTAGGCGAAGAGCTGCTAACTCCAACTGAAATCTACACCACGGATTTATTGGCGCTGTTAAAACAACTACCAGATGCAGTGCATGCCCTAAGTCATATCACTGGCGGCGGGATTGCCGCTAATTTAGCCCGCGTGATTCCAGCTAACACTCATGTTGATCTGGATAGATCAAGCTGGCAGCCAGCGGCGATATTTAATTATTTAGCAGCTAAAAACAAATCATCGCTAACTGATTTTGAGCACACTTTTAATTTAGGAATTGGAATGCTGGTAGTAGTTGCAGCGCAAGCTGTGAGTGAAGTGAAGCAAGCGCTCACCAAACTAGGCCGAGATGCCTGGGTTATTGGTGAAGTAATTAATCGCACCAATCAGATTTCAGATGCGCCAGCTAAAGGTGGAGCTGGCGGATCGGTAAGCTTAATCAATAAATTTAACTAGCTTTTAGCTGCCTCAGCGTCATCTTCATCTTCATCAATATCATCATCAATATCTTCATCATCTTCGTCATCAGCATATTTCGCCGCTAAATCAGCATATTGGTCATCACCACGCTGAATTGCCAGCTCTTGTTGCAGACGATCTAAATCAGTTTCAAATGAGTGATATTTCAGTTCACGGGCAACACGTGTCTGTTTTGCCTTTTTTCGGCCACGGCCCATCTTGGCGGCCCTCCCAGACTTTTCTCGTAATTTTTCTCAGGAGCAGAGTTTAGTGGGAGTATTCACAGAGTAAAACAGGTGACTTTTGTCCGATTCTTTGAGAGGGTGGAACTGGAGGGTATGAATATGAGTAATCATGAGGAGTTGTTAACTCCAGGAGAGGTGGCAAGACTGTTCGCCGTTGACCCAAAAACCGTCTCCCGGTGGGCAAACTCAGGCAAGATCACCGCAGTCAAGACCCTTGGCGGCCACCGAAGGTTTCGGGCCACCGAGATTAGGGCAATGTTGACGATGGCGCAGCAGCCCAGAATCGACCAATTTAACTAACTTACGGTACCGTAACCTACGGTTCCGTAAGTTAGGAAAAGGTTGAAGAATTCATTAGGGCTGCCCGTTGTTATTCAAGGCGGCATGGGCGTGGCGGTTTCAGGCTGGGAGCTAGCTTTTTCAGTAGCGTCACACGGTCATTTGGGAGTAGTTAGCGGAACTGCGCTAGACACAGTTGTTGCGCGCCGATTACAAAATGGAGATCCAGGCGGACACATGCGCCGCGCACTGGCCCAGTTTCCTTATCCAGAAGTCACTGAAAAATTATTAGCAGCTTGGTTCTTACCTGATGGTCGAGGTGGCAAGCCATATCGACCAATGCATCGGATTAGTTTGAAATCAAATTTAGAACATGACCAATTAGTTGCAGCTGCAAATTTTGCTGAAGTTTGGTTAGCGAAACAATCTGGTGGCAAAGTTGGAATTAACTTTTTAGAAAAACTACAAACCGCAACACCTGCCGCGCTTTATGGTGCGATGCTTGCTGGCGTTGATGCAATATTAATGGGCGCTGGAATTCCGCGTGAAATTCCACAACTTATTCGCGATTTTGCAGCTGGCAATATTGGTACATTAACTGTGGATGCAGATCGGCCAATCGATGTTGCTGCACCAACTTTAAGTTTTGATCCTGCTGCGGCATTTGGTGCGGCACCAAAACTTGCCGAACCTAAATTTTTAGCAATTGTGACGGCTGAAGTGCTTGCAAATTATTTAGCACGCAGTGAAATAACTCGGCCAGATGGCTTTGTAGTTGAGCATTGGATGGCAGGTGGCCATAATGCGCCGCCGCGCAAATTGCAAGATACTGAATCTGGTTTTGGTCCGCTTGATGAAGTTAACTTAGAAAAGATGCGCAAAGTTGGGCTGCCGTTTTGGTTAGCTGGTGGCAGGGCAACTGCTGCTGCAGTTAAAGATGCAATTGATCATGGCGCTGCTGGAGTTCAAGTTGGTTCACTGTTTGCGCTCTCAACTGAATCGGGTATGCGAGCTGATCTGCGCGAGCAGATGCTGCAAGCAGCACGAGATAAAACTCTAACTGTGCGCACAGATCACCGAGCAAGTCCAACTGGTTTTCCATTTAAAGTAGTTGAGCTTCCTGGCACAGTTGGCATGGATGAAACATTTAAAGCGCGGCCAAAACTTTGTGATTTAGGTTATTTAAGAAGTAACACAATTACCGAAGAAGGCAAAACAATTTCTAAATGCGCATCAGAGCCAGAAAAACCATTCTTGCGCAAAGGTGGCGATGAAGCTGAGATCGAAGGACGCATTTGTTTATGTAATGGCTTGCTTGCAACTATCGGTCTTGGCCAAGAGCGCGCAGATGGCTATAAAGAAGCGCCGCTGCTAACACTTGGCGCAACTACTTCTGATGTTGAGCATATGTTGGAGTTGTTTCCAGCTGGCTGGAGCGCCAAAGATGTACTGGATACGTTGACTTCTAAAATTTAAGTGGTGGCCAGGGCCGGGATCGAACCGGCGACCTTCCACTTTTCAGGCGGACGCTCGTACCGACTGAGCTACCTGGCCACACCACATAGTGATTCTGGCGAGCCAGAAACACCAGCGACCCCGACGGGACTTGAACCCGCGACCTCCGCCGTGACAGGGCGGCGCGCTAACCAACTGCGCTACGGGGCCTCGTTGCGTAACGAGACACGTACCCCCAACGGGATTTGAACCCGCGCTACCGCCGTGAAAGGGCGACGTCCTAGGCCGCTAGACGATGGGGGCCTGCAGGTTAAATTTCTCAACCCGTTAGGAGGCGGAAGCGTATCTCAATCCCTCAGCCACTCGGTAATCGGGATTTGACCTGCTGGAAAATACCCATTAATTAACCAGCCAGCAGCAGCGCCACCAGATCGATCCGCCTCTACCAGGTACTGCTGGCTACTAATTGAAATCTGCCAAGCTGCCGCCAACCAATCTAATTCTGTGCAGTTCCTGGTCATAACAGTTGCAGATGTTCGCCTAGCGAACCTCAAATCTTGTAATTGATGCCTAAATGGGTCAAACTGACCTATTGCATCGAAGCTCTTCATCTTTGTTGAGATATCAATTTTGATGCTGATTCTGGATGTGGCCATTAAAAGTGTCAGGGTAATGGAAATATTTAGCAATGTAAGGACGTGCAGGTGGTTGGATTAATTAAGCTCAATTCGCCAAACTGCCTTATCGAAACCAAGCTAGTTTCAGCCGGCACTGTTTTCAGTTGGCTTAAGTGGTAAATTCAAAATTAGCAATTCTCATTGTTGAAGATCAAGAGTTTTTAGCAACTATGATCTCTGCTGGTTTAACTAACCAGGGCTATCAAGCGACAGTGAAATTTTCAATTAACGAAGCAATAGAATTTATTGACAATTCTCAGCCTAACGTTGTGGTAACTGATTTAAATTTTGGGCTTGGTCCAACAGGGCTTGATCTAATTGATTACATTCAAGCAAAATACCCATGGATTGGCATCATTGTGCTCTCAGCTCATCAATCTGCTGAAATAGCAACCGGGAAGCCATGGAAATTTGGCCCAGAAATTTCATATATTGTTAAATCAGAGGTTGATTCATTGGCACAAATCGAAGCTGCAATTAGATCAAGTTTAAGTGCGCAGCGCTCAACAATTGAGCCAAGCTCGACTATTGGGGCTCAATTAATTACTAAGGCACAAGCTGAGGTGCTGCGATTAGTTGCTGAGGGTCTTTCTAATCAAGCAATTGCTGATGATCGAGGTACAACAGTTCGAGCTGTAGAGGCGCTGCTGGCTCGCACTTATGATGCACTTGGCATTTCAAAGAACCCCGAGATTGATTCAAGAATTACTGCAGTGAAAATTCTGCAATCAGGCATTCTTCATGTTGATTGATAGATACCGAACAATCAATAAGTTCTTAGAAACAAAAGCAAATTTCATAAAAGCATTCTTCTTTATTTATCCCTTTGATGTGGTGGCATCAATTCTGCGACATCAAGAATACTTTGATAGCAATCCATCTGGCGTATATGTCATGGCAATATTCTCACAGTTAATTACATTTCCTATTTGTTTAGTGCTATTGCAGATACGGGCTAGATATTTCCATAATGACACATTTATTGGAAGAAATTCATCATTTTTGTTATTGCTTATCATGGGTGCAATTATTGGTGTCTCTAAAGTATTAGTTCACTACCAAATGTTTGCTGATTACAATTCCTGGATATTTCGAATTTTTTCAGTAGTTATCAGCTTTCCAGCATTTAGTTACTTTGTGATATCGCTTTATCAGGTTTATGAGCAAATCCGGCGCAATATCAAGTCGCTTGAATCTCAAAATCGTGAGCTTATAAAAACCCAAGCAAAATATGATGCTGATGTTCAGGCACTTTTTGTAGAGGTTAAAGATCTATTGATTTCTCGAGTGATACCAGTTGTAACAACGTTAAAGTCTGAACTTAGCTTGATCAATAAGTTCTGGTCTGCCAGCTTAGGTATTGAACTTATGCATAAAGTAGAGCACTTGTCAGATCACATTATTAGAAGCGAAAGCCATGCGCTGTATAAAAATTATCAACAGCAGGAAGCTAGCTCTCAAACTCCAATTGGCTCTTTAAATAAAGCGCTAAATGGGTTAAAGGAAATACTTAGGTATATGCGCACGCCAAGTCCAATTGTGCCGCTGGCCATTTTTCCGTTAGTAGCTTTATATGGCCAATCAACTTGTCAAAATCAGTTCTTAGTTTTGATTGTAATTTTAATCAGTTTAAGCCTTGCGCTAAGGCAGGTTGAGAAGTTAAGCGCTGGTCGAGTTCAGTATCTTGGTATCAGCTCAATTGTAATAATGGTAACTACATCTATTTGGTATTTAGATTTTGTTCAAAACTATGACCTATTAGCTTGTGATTTTAACCAATATCCAAATCTAAAATATTTTGGCTTAATATTAATTTTGCTATTGATGATAAGTTCAACCTTTTATACTTCAATCTTGGCAGTTATGGAAGCAAATTACATTGAGTTAACTGCAGAAAAACTGGTGCTGAAAGCACAGATTGCAGATAGTAAACGATTTCTATCAAAAACTGCAAATGAATTTGCAAATGCGCTGCATGGTGAAATTCAAAGTGGGTTAGCTGGAATTTCAATGGCAGTTCAATTGATGCGCTCAAAACAGCAATCATCGAAACCAGAGCCAGATATGCAGGCGCTGCAGCTGCAGATTGCTCAGAAATTTTCGTTGGTAGAGCAAAAAATCGACGAATTGCTGTCGCTGCAATTAGGCGAGAGGCCGCTGATATCTGATGCAGTTGAGGAGCTAATTAATCGTTGGTCGGGATTATTAAGTATTGAGGTATTTATGACTACAGCTGCGCGAGAACTGCTAGCTAAAGATGTGCAGCTGAGCTATGTAGTTGTAGAGGTTTTACACGAAATAGCGACAAATTCGGTTCGCCATGGCGCCTCTACCCAGTTAAATCTCAACGTATCAACGACAGCGGATGGTTTTGAAAATACCTTTTTACAAGTTCAAGCCACCAATAATGGCAAACCGCTGGAATCCATGAGCTCTGCCCCAGGGCTTTTATCGCAGCAGATCCGCAAATTGGGCGGAGTAATCCAAATCGAACTGAATCCAGCAGGTGGAGTCTCAACACTGGTGCAACTGCCAATTTAGCTCAATAATTCCAACAGTTAGTAAGTTTCTAGTTGCCAGATGGCTATGTGCGCAGAGCGAACATTTGCACTTTTTGAAACTTGGTGAACCTACTGATTCAACCTAACCTGTGAACATGCCAACAGGCATGCCCTTACTGATGTTCTTAATCAGCGGGATTTGATCTGAGAGAAAGAGCAAGAATGAACAACGCAATCAAGAAAGTGCTAGCAGTATTTCTAGCGCCAATTGCAATTCTAGGATTGGTATTCACAATGTTTACTGCATCTGCTATTGCAGATGGCACAACTCAGCAAGGAGCCTCAGGAAATCAGGGCCTTGCAGCCCAAACCACTTCAATCTCAACCGACGTTAGACCATGGTGTGGCTGGACTGCACTTACAGCAGCGAATGATTCCATTTCCTTAGTTCCAGATGACGGCGAAGATACTGTTTATGATGGTGATGCCATTAATCTCGTAGCCACAGGTCAGGAATTTGCAATTAGAGTTGGTCCAGCTGGAGATCCTGTTGCCGCTGGCTCAGATTTTGTAGCTTTAGATGCAGATAACTGCTCGTGGTTCGCGGCTGACCAAGTTAATGGTGTTGCGGTCACCACGACTTTGGCTGGAATAGGCGATACACCAGCTCATGGCTTTGCTGGGGTATCAGATGCTGCAGGTGCCGAGGATGTTGACATCTCAATGAATTTTGAAGCAGGCTCTGACGCTGCAGCATTTGTAATTAACAACACAGCAGTTAGCTGCGCTGATATTGGCTTCAGCTTCTCTGGTTCACCGTTAACCGTGACTGACGCTACAACTGCAACAACTGGAGCAAGTGTTGTCACAATGCCAGTAAATTCTACAACTACAAATAACTTCTGCTCCTGGACTTCAAGTTATGCAATAACTATTCCAGCTGGCAAGAAACCGCTATTTGGCGATTCCACCTACACCTTCACAGGACCAACCATTACAAATACGATGGTGTATTCACGACCATAAGTCAACAAAATAGGAACTCAGACAAATCCTGATACCAGCCTCCTGCGATTTAATTAAGTGCAGGAGGCTGGTTAGGGTATAAAACTAACTGGAGTTGTTTTGCAGAAGAGATTTGGATTTGGAATTTTGTTAGGGACCATAATTATGGTTCTGATTCCAAGTCCTGCCTTTGGTCAAGATTTCTCAATGCGAGTTGCTACTGATGACCGGCACGACTGGAATAAGGAACCATCGCTAAAAATCATTGCCGAACCTGGCACTGCAGATTACCGAGAAATAATTCTTACCAATGGCAGCAATCAAAGCATTAATCTTAATTTAGGCATTGCTAACTCCAAAACCACCGATGGCGTAATTAGCATCGATGACGAATCTGAAGCAACTGCAGCGCCATTTTTAAAGTTCTCTGAAAATCCAGTTTCGATAGCAGCTGGATCTGTTAAAACTGTGCGGATATCTTTAGACACACCAGCAGACATAAATCCCTTTACAGAGTCACCATACTTATTGGTTTCAACTCAAGCACTTACACCTAAAGCAGCATCTGATGGCCAAATTCGAGCAGTGCTACCCATTGTGAATCGGGTTGCCTATCCAATTTTTATCGGGGTTGGCGATTACAGCGATTTTGAAACAAATTTCACAATAGACAAAATTGAATTTCATACCACACCAGCAGGAAATGCCGCAAAGCTATGGATTCAAAATGATGGCAAGCTAGATCTGCCAGTTAGTGGTTTTATTAAGTTCCAAGATGCAGCATTTGCGGGTCAGATCTATGGGCCATTTAATTTTGATAGCTCAGCAGTTTTACCAAACTCCTCAGCTTTTGTCTCAATTCTGCTACCTGAAGAGATCATTGAGTCAGAATGGCGAATTTTTACTCAAGTAGAAAGCAATGATCAGGTTAAAACCAAAATCTTTGTCGAGAACATTTCATTTAGTTCCTTCTCATTTTTTAATTTACTGGTCTTTTTACTGGTCTTTATTTTGAGCATCGCCACGTTGGTATGGAGTTTAAGGCAGTTTAGAACCCGTGAGATCAAACCAAAAAGACCAAAAGTAGTTAAAGTTAAAGCCAAATCTGAACTTGAGCCTCAGTTGGATACTCGAACAACGCAGTGGCTGCAGCAGGTTGATGAGCTGCTAAAGAACTTTGATTCCCAAAGCCCTGATTATGGTGCTTCAGAGACAGCACCAACTGAAGAGCTATCGGCTAAACCTAAGCGAAAAAAGGCTCCAGCAAAGAAACCCACAGTTACGTCCTTGAGCGATCATGACTAGCATCCCAAATCGAATCATGCTGAGCCTGATTACTGCTTTAGCGATGCTAAGCGCAGTTATTAGCCTGCAAGTAATAATCACTGAAACTGCCTGGGCAACTAGTCAACAAGAGCCAGGAGAAACATCACAAAACTTTGCAGCAGAGTCAGAGATTGTGGTTCCGCCTTATTGCAACTGGATCCTAAATCTGCCGCAATCAATTGCATTTGAACCAGTAGATAGCAACGGTGATGAAATTGCAGATTTTATTTATAACGGTGAAGCACAAAATATCCAATCAGAGCTCTCAACAGAAACTTATTATGTTGCTGGCCAAGCTGGCCTGACAAGCCAAGCGGATCCAAATAACTGCTCTTGGTTTAATGAACCAGGAGTTGGTGCTGGAATTTCATTTAGCTTATCGGGATCATCATTTGTGGCTTATGGCAGAAACCCCAATACTGGCATTTTTGATATCAGAGATGCTGGAATGGATATTGTGCTTGATAGCAACAATCCGATGAATTTCAATAGAAGCTTTGCTGCTGCCTGCAGCAGCAATAGTTTTGATCTGGGCTCAACTGGGCTAGGTCTAACAACTGCAAACTTTGGTAACAATTTCTCATTAGTTGGGCTAAGCCCAGCTGCTGTGACAACTAACAATTTCTGTAGTGCAACAACCCAGTATAGTATGAAGATTCCAGCAAATCTAACGCCATATATCAGCAACACTGAGTATGTTTGGTATGGCCCAACAATTACGTTCACTGCGGTGTTAACCAATGATGCTGCTGTTGCATATTCATCGCTGAGTATTCAAGAGCAGACAATTACCTTTAATCAACCAGCAGATATGACGATGATTCAAAATTCACAAACCTTGCAAGCCACCGCCTCCTCTGGGCTTGCAGTGACCCTAACTTCAAATACACCAGCCGTTTGCAGCATTGTTTCCGGTCAAGTTGTTCAGGTTGCTTCAGGAGCTTGCTCTATTACTGCATCACAACCTGGGCAATCACTCAATTATTCGGCAGCAGATCCAGTTACACGCAGTTTTATAATTTCAAAAGTAGATCAAAGTGTTTCAGTAGGGGGCGTACCTGGTTCGCTTGGAACCTATTCTACTTCTAACACTCTCACAGCTACTAAGAGTAGTACTGGAAACGTGAACTGGTCTACAAGCGCACCTTGTGCAATTTGGGTAAACCCAACCCGAGTTCGCCGAGCTGGCGGCACTAGTTGGTGTACATTAACTTTAAATATTTCTGGTGATAATAATTACAACAGTTATACAAGATCTTGGACTGTTAAGTGATTATGCTAATTAACGTTCAAATTAAAGTTATTAAATAGTTGCTAATCAGAAGTTGGATTAATTCACCAATCGCTAGAGGAATTAAATGTGTCTTGACCTCAGAAAATCTGGCAAAGTGGGTAGCGATCCTGATACAGAAGAAGTTTGCACCTGTGTGCTGAATTGCTCAGTTATCAGGGCTTTACGGGTTTAGCTGGCGCAGTAATCCAGCCAGCGTGACCGTAGCTCCCACGCGCC
>JAURFT010000026.1 GCA_030834185.1 Candidatus Nanopelagicales bacterium | reverse complement strand
ACCTGCGTTACCCAGTTGTCTCCGCTAATTGTTGATACTTCGCTAGATGTAATGATCTTTACACCGAGTTTTTTAACAGCTTCAACAGTTGTGGCATGCGCCCGGAATTCTTCGCGACGGTGCACAATGGTGATTGATTTTGCAATTGGATGCAGATTTAGTGCCCAATCAAAAGCTGAATCACCACCACCAACAATTACGATATCTTTTCCTTGATGAGCTGAAAAATCTGGTACGAAATAAACCAGTCCTCGACCTAAAAATTCTTCACCTGCAGGAAGCTGGCGGGGTTTAAAGGTGCCAATTCCACCTGTAATGATCACAGCTTTAGCTTCCACCTGCTCGCCAAGGTGAGATTTAATTTGCACTGAATCACTGTTTTCAATGAGCTCTTCGGCCTGCTGACCAAGCAGATATGTAGGGGAGAATGCGCCAGCTTGCTTAGCAAGATTGTTAACTAAATCTCGACCCTTAACACCAGGGTGTCCGGCAACATCAAAAATTAATTTCTCTGGATACATAGCTGAGATCTGCCCGCCAACTTCATCTAATGAATCCATCACCGCAACGCTCATGCCTCGATAGCCAGCGTAATAAGCTGCATATAAACCGGCAGGGCCAGCACCAATAATTAAGACGTCAGTTTTTAGGTTGCTCATCTGCTAAGCCTAGGCGGTAACTGCAATACTTTCATATCCACGAAGTACGAAGGTTGGCCGCATCACTGGATTGCCTGCTAATTCAAGCTTTGGAAATGCTTCAAACAACGCTGGCAGCGAAGCTGCCAGCTCTAATCTCGCCAGCGGGGCACCTAGACAGAAGTGAATTCCACCACCAAAGCCAATCTGGGGGTTTGGATCTCGAGTTAAATCCATCACAGTTGCATTGCGAAATACGCTTTCATCTCGATTTGCAGACCCAAGCAACGCTGCTATTTTTTGTCCAACCTCAACTGTGATGCCGCCAATATTTGTTTCAGCAGTTGCGGTGCGTTCAAAAAGTTGCAGCGGTGAATCAAATCGCAGAAATTCTTCAACCGCGGTAGCTGCAATTTCACGCGGATTTGAGCGCAGTATTGCTACTGCATCAGGGTGCTGCATTGCTGCAACAAATCCATTACCAAACCCATTAACACTTGCTTCATGCCCAGCATTTAGCAGCAGCACGCAGGTTGCGATTAGCTCTCTTAGCGTTAATTTCTCACCTGCTTCTTCAACTAACGCAAGCTCAGTTACCAAGTCAGTAGTTGGTTGCTTTTTTCTAAACTCCACCATCTCAGATACAAGTGCGGCAAATTCATAGCTAGCAGCCCTTGCTGCTGCTTGTTGATCTTGGGTATTGCCATATTCATACATTTTTACTATTGCTTGCGACCATGGTCGCAGTTGATCCTGCTCAGCTATCGGCACGCCAAGCAGCTCAGCGATCACCATAACTGGCAGCGGTTCGGCATAATCTGCAATTACATCAAAACTGCCTGTTTCGTTAAGTTTTTGCTGACAATCACTAATCAGTTGAGCTACTAATTCATTAATTCGTGGTGCTAGTCGATCAATCTGGCCTCGATTAAATGCTTTTGCAACCAAGGAACGCAACCTGGTGTGTTTTGGTGGTTCACTATCTAAGATGGAATCTGCATGCAGCCAATTAAATGTTTCCCAAATATCAGCCGGTTCGCGTGGATTGAAAATTCGCCCTAAGGTTTTTGCTCTAAGCACTGCACTAGCGTCTGCATGTCGTGGCGCTAACCACATCTGCATCTTGTCATGCCAAATTGGCGCCCCTGCTAATCGCAGTTGGGCCATCACTGGATACGGGTTTGCTACAAATTTGGGATCATTTAAATCAAATTCTGCCCAGTTAGTCGTGAAAGTATTCAACTAAAGAACCACCTTTTTATGCAACATCAAGCAGCACGATCAGAGCTAAGCTGCCAGCAGCAACTATCACCCAGGCGATGCTAGCCAATAACAGTGGGCGACCACCGATTTTGACCAAACTGCGCCATTTCACACCCAATCCCATTCCGACAATTCCGGCTGTTAGCAACAGCGTTGAAGAAGTTTCCCCAATATCAATTACTGCTGCAGGTAAAGTTACCAAACTGTTTACTGCAACAACTGCAATAAATGCCAAGATAAATGTTGGCGCCAAATTTTTTGCGCTGGGTTTTGCTGCAGCATTGAATCGGGCAGTTAAGGCGATCAGCATTGGTGCAAGCAGCAGCATTCGAGTTAATTTCACAATTATCGCTACCGCCAATGCGCCACCACCAATTACTTCAGCAGTTGCAATTACCTGACCCACATCATGAACTGCAGCTCCAGCCCAAGCACCAAATCGAGCCTCTGATAGGCCCAGCAGGCTTGCTGCAGCTGGCAGCGCTGCAATCGAGAGCGTGCCAAACAAAGTTACTAGCGCAACGGCATATGCGGTTTCTTCTCGCTTGGCATTTATCGAAGGAGAGATCGCAGCAATAGCGGTATTACCGCAAATAGCAAAGCCTGCGCCAATTAAAATCGAGGTGTTCTGTTCAACTTTTAGTAGTTTGCCTAAGCCGATGGCGCCAAAAAATGTTCCAACAACAACTGTAACAACAAGCAGCAGTCCTTTTGCCCCGATCTCGGTAATTTGATCAAAGCTAATGCGCAGCCCAAGCAGTACAATTCCAGCTCGCATTAATGTGTTGCTAGCAAATACGGCGCCGGCATTAAATTTTTGCGAGACTTTAATTGTGTTACTCAACAGCAGCGCAATTACCAGCCCAATAGTTAGAGAACTAATGAAGCTGTATTGCAGCGATATCAAAAAAGAAACAGCAGCAATAGCGCCAACAAGTAATAAACCTGCTCGTTGTTGCCCAGCTATGAAATTAATTTTGAGCTCCATTTCTCCAACTCTATGACAACTTCAGGTGCAATATTTAACTCAAGATCACCTGAAAGCCGCATTGGGTGAAATTTACTAGCAGACCGGTACCGAGCTCGAACTCATCCATGATGGCAATGATTCGCTGATGCTTGTGAGCGCGTTCAGCAACAAGCACTACTAGTCGTCCTTCTTCTTTTTACGCTTACGTAGCTCTTTCTCCAGCCGCCATAAATAATCTGGGTCATCATCTGGGCCCATGATCCGTTTGCCTTTGTTTCCTCCAAAGTCAGGCTTATTCCCAAAGAAAAACCATGCCAGCGGGCCCACGATAGGAATCAAGATCAAGAAGAACCATTTAGCTCGTTTAGCGGCGGGTGCTTTTCCTAAATCAATTAGGGCAGCGATGAGCAGCACTAGGGCTAGGGCGACGAATACAACTCTTACCATTGGCTAAGTATCCAATGAATTACTAAATTGCGTAATTTGGGCGCACCTGAGGCTGAATTGAATTAAGATTCACTACTTATCGATTGGATGACATGGATCTATTAGGCGTTGGGCTGGGGCTCACGGTTGGCGTGATCTTGGGGCTTATCGGTGCTGGCGGCGTGATGATGACCATCCCGATCTTGATGGTTGCAGTGGATTTCTCCATTGTGCAGGCAGCTACTGGATCCTTATTGGTGGTAGTTGCTGCCAGCCTGGCAGGGTTAACTGGGCGCGGGACTTCGCAGCTACGAATTAGGTATGCGCTGATTTTGGGCCTTGCTGGTGCGCCGTTTGCCAGTATTGGGTCATTTTTAGCGGTGCGACTGTCAGAAGTGTGGCTGGAGCTGCTGCTAGTTGGCATTATGTTTTATGCCGCGTATTCAATGTGGAATCGAGCAACTGAAGATGTTGATGTAGCAGAGCCGGTTGTGCCAATTTCTACGCTGCTAACAATTGGTGCGGTAGTTGGATTTGTCACTGGACTTGTTGGAATTAGCGGTGGAGTTGTGCTTATTCCTGCGATGGTGCTCCGAATGGGATTAAGCATCTCAGTTGCCACAACAACGTCATTGTTAATAATGTTTTCTAATTCCTCGATCGCGCTAATCTGGCGAGTTCTAGAAGGAGTTCCGATGACAAGTGCTGATTGGAATTTAGTCTTTATCATCTCAGCGCTTGCTGCGCTTGGAAGTTTTGTTGGTGCAAAATTTGTAAACAAAATTAAGAAAAAATTATTACAGCGAATTTTCGCGATATTCTTAATTTGCCTTGCAACAGCTATAATTTTCGAGCTACTTGGTGTTTGGGAGTTGTAAGTATGACAACAATATTTATAGCTCAAGCTTAAAAATCTGCCTAAAATTGACATAGCTCAAAATTATTTAGGTTTAAGTGTTAGTTGATAGCTATTTTAAAAAGCTTTTACGCAAATTTAATTTTAGGCTGCGCTATTCCATTGATTCAGTTGCAGGTAACAGGTTTCCTTCAATTAACTTATCCGTTAAAGCCAAATCACTTGGCTCTACTAAAAACGAGCTATCTGGAAACAAGATCACAGGAATTGATTGCTTGCCACTAATCTCAATCGCCCGAGCTTGAGCAACCTGGTCATGTTCAACATCAAGGTATTGATAATCAACTTTAAGCCGGTCAAGTAAAGCCTTACTGCGCACACAATCGCCGCACCAGGCGGCGCCATACATTTTTACTTGCTCAGTCATGACTTAACTCTACCGTAATATTGGAGTAGGAAGGGGTTATAGATGGCAGCTGAGCAATATCGCGATGCTGATTTAGTTCAAGCCATCCGGCGGATCTGGGCAATAAGCAATGCAGCAGTGAGCGTTGCAAGTTATAACAAACTTAAATCAAAAGATGATCCAAGCTCTGCGCTGATTATTCAACGACTCGGCAGTTGGCAGCAAGCATGCCAGCTAGCCAAAATTCCGGTAAATCAACCAAGTAGGAATTATCAATCACGTCATTCAGCGAGTGAAATTATTGCGTTGGCAAGCCGCTATTTAGCCAGCACCGATCAGCCTAGTTATAAATCCTTTAGCAGCTGGCTAAAGCAACAGCCAGCTGCTCCATCAGCGCAAACCTGCCGAAATGTCATTGGTAGTTGGCAGCAGATTTTGCAGCAAGCTACTAATTAATTCTTTCGGCGTAATTTTCGCAATCCGCCTAGGATTTTAAATATCAGCAGCAACGCCACAACTAACCCAATCCAAGGCAGCGCTAAGCCCGACCAAGTTGTCAGATTTGAAGCAAACTTAACAATCTCTTCCCATCCTTTTTCTAATCCAGCTATGAATCCAATGGGTTTAATGGCTGCAAGGGAATTTTTTGGATACACGCTTACCCAGATTGCAGCTAAATCAATTTGGTCAGCCAGATAATTTCGCTGTGAGGTTAGGCCATCTAATTCAGATTGTCGCTGCGTTAGTGCTGCTTCAGCGGCTAGCAAATCAGAAACATTGCTAGCATCTTCCAAAAGTTTTTTCAGGCTTGAAATAGAATTTTGCAAGGCTGCAATTCGTGCATCTAAATCAACAACTTGCAAAGTTACATCTGTTGCTGAAGTTGAAAACCCTTCTAAGTCGCCAAAGGTTTTTAATCTATCCAAGGCCTCATCTAATTTATCACTTGGCACTTTAATCATGAAGTCAGCTGAAGTTATTGCGCTGCTATCTGGATTTCGATACTCGTTCTTGGAATCAATTCGACCTTGAATTCCATTAACGTAACTTGTGATTGTAGTTGCAGTCTCAGCAACGTCATCAACTCGCAAAGCTATGGATGCGGTTTGAATTAGTTGTTGATCTATTGCAGCTTGCGAAGTTTCAACCATTCCAACTTTGGTATTGGCACCATCGTAATTTGCAGCTAGTTGGCTATCGGCGCTATTAGCAGTTATTGAGCCACAACCAGAAAGGACAAGCAGCACTAAAGTGGCAGTAACTAAACTCTTCACCTGGCTTCTCATTTTTGTCTCCTTATTTATGATTTGGATTCTAACGATTGTTTCTGGTTAAGACTTAACTGCTGGCTGGGCAATAACGTATTTGGCCAGTGCTACCACCGCAAGCAGCGTAAAAGCGGGAATTAGCAGCGCAATATGCATGCCAAAGGCGGCAGCTAGCGCTGCAATTAGAAGTTTGAAATTCCATACAAATACGTGATTTAGCATCGCCATCCGCGAGAGCGTTACGGCAGCAGGGGAGCTGCTGATTCGACTGCCAGCACTAAAGAATGCTGGCGTCATGCAAGCGGTGCCAAGTCCGGCTAGAAAATAGCCAAAGGCAGCAATTAGTAGTGCCTGCCACATTCCTACATCTCGCATAACATGAGAGCCAGTGATTGCAATTACGCCACCAATAAATCCAACATACCCACTTATTCGGACCAGATTATCCATTCCAACTGCCTGCGCTAATCGATCGGTATTTAATCTGCCAATAATGATTGCTAACATGAAAACGGTGATTGGAATTGCATCAGGACCAGTTGGCACATTTAAATGTTCATGCGTATAAATCGTAATCCAGTCAGCGCCAATAAATTCAATTAGAACGCCGCAGGTCATGCCAATGCTTAGTATCCATTGCAGTTTAGGTGCGAGCCAAATCGGTGGTACTTGTTGGCGACTAGGTAACTCATCGTTTAGTTCAGCTGGCTTAAAATCAATGAGCTTGCGGGTTTGATAGGTAGCGATTGGAAATAAAATCAAAGCAAGGATCAAAATATGTAACTGCAATGATATAAGCGGCGCAACAATGCCGCTGAGTCCAGAAGTTAAAAAAGCTCCAGCGCTCCAGGAGCCGTGAAATTGCCCAAGCACTGGTCGGTTCAAACTATTTTGAATCAGGATTGATTGGGCATTTAAGGCTACATTGTATGCAACAATTGAAGCTGAGAACAAAATCAAAGTTATTTGAAAAACTATTGGCGACTCACTTAAAGTAACAATCACCATAGCGGTGTAAGTAAAAGCTCCTGATATAAATAAAACTGGCTTAGCACCAAATGCATGCACTAAATGACCCATTAGTGAAAATGCAAGAATTGATCCTGCACTACCAAAACTTAGCAAAAACCCAAATTTACTTGCTGATAAATTTAGCTGCTCTTGGAGTTCAGGAAATCTTGGAGCCCAAGCCATCATTCCTATACCTAATAGAAAATATATTTTGCGAAGTGCAATTCGAGATTTTTCGGCAGTTGCAACTGGGATTAGATTAATCATGAGAAACGCAAATCAAGCAGAGCAAGCCGACGGTAGTGGTTCTCACTTTTTAGCTAACTCACCTGCCTCATGAGTTTCAAGGTGTTCTGAAATTCGTTGCGTTAGCCTACCGAATTCTAGGAATTCCTTACCCAAGACATCCACCAAGTGTGCTCTAACTGAGCTCACGTGATCTTTAGCAGCGGCGATTAATTTTGCTTGGCCGGTTGAAGTTAAAGTTGCAAACTGACCTCTTTTATCGGTGCCGCAGTTTGCTCGCTCTACAAAGCCTAGCTCTTCTAGCCGGGCTATCTGGTGGCTAAGTTTGGATCGCGATGCCAAGGTCGCGGCAGCTAGCTCTGACATCCGCAAGCGCTGCTGTTTGCTTTCGCTTAGGTGCGCCAAAATCTCATAATCAGTAAGAGTGATGTTATGTGTTCGCTCAAGATCTTTTGATAATGCTTCAGGAAGTTTTGTAGATACCGCAATCCAACTGCGCCATGCTTGCTGCTCAGCTGCCGAGAGCCATCTCACCTGGCTCATATTTTTCCGCTAGGTAGGGTCAGGATCTCGGCGCCGGTTTCAGTTACAGCTAACGTGTGCTCAAATTGAGCAGTGCGCAATTTGTCTTTAGTGGTTATCGTCCAATCATCGCTCCAAACGTCATAATCAATGCTGCCCAGTGTGATCATGGGCTCAATCGTGAAAGTCATTCCAGCTTCCATGATTGTGGTAGCACCAGGGTCATCGTAGTGCGGAATGATTAAGTCTGAGTGAAACACAGTGTGAACGCCATGGCCGGTAAAGTCTTCAACAACTCCATAACCAAAGCGCTTCGCGTAAGCCTCAATCACTCGTCCAATTACATTTATTTGTCTGCCAGGTGCCACAACTGCTATCGCGCGATCCAGCATTTCTTTAGTTCGCTGAACCAATAATCTTGAATCTTCGTCAACATCGCCAATTAAAAATGTGGAGTTGGTATCGCCGTGTACGCCATGAATATAAGCTGTGACATCAACATTTAAAATGTCACCATCTTTAATGACGGTGGTATCTGGAATTCCATGACAAATTACTTCATTTAGTGATGTGCAGCAAGATTTTGGATAACCGCGATAACCAAGCGTGGAAGGATATGCGCCGTGGTCGCAGAGAAATTCATGCACTACGCGATCAATTTCATCTGTAGTAACTCCAGGCAGCGCTGTTTTGCCAGCAAGCTGAACTGCATCTGCAGCTAACTGACCTGCGATTCGCATTGCAGCGATAATTTCTGAACTTTGAATCTCCGAGCCTTTATATCGATCAGGGGAGCGCTTTCCAACATAAGGTGGGCGAACTATATGAGCGGGCACGTCACGCTTTGGACTTAGCTTTCCGGCAGTTAATACAGGCATGGGCGAAGAATACAGCTAATTTCTAACTTAGTTGAATCCTTAACTAAATTTCATGTCGCTCGGCAGTTAGCAATTCGCCTTCGCGATCCCAGCACAGCACAACTATTGCAGCCGGTGGGAGATCTAATAGAAAAGCAGCTGCAGCTGGTTCAAATTCCGCTAGCTCATCAATCACTGGTCGATGCGTGCAAATTGCAATTGGTTCCGCTCGGTTTAGTAAGGCCCGCCATTCAATCTCGGTGAAATCTGAGTTATCTTCCAGCAGCAGGGGGTTTAGCTCCAGCAAAATTTGCTCTTGGTCTGCGTAGTGCTGAAAAGTTTGCTGACATCTAATGGCAGGGGAGCTAATTAGCGCTGTTACGCCGTAGGCAGCAAGCACAGCTGATATTTCAGGCACCTGGCTGAAACCAGCCGCCGCTAGCGGCCGATTGAGGTCTTCGCCGCTAAATTCGGATCGGTCAGTTGAGATGGCATGCCGCACAATAACCGCAGTAGTTGTGCCAGCTTGTGTAACTGCAATTGCCTCTGCAACTGTTAATAAGTCATGCTCGTAGCTAAGTAGCAGTTTGGCCTCGCTTAAGGAAACCCAACGGATTTGATCAACTTCAGAATTTGGCACTGCAGCTGCATCGTGAGCCAACTGGGTAGCTGACCAGTAATTTACAGTTTTCAGCACTCCGTTATGTTTGTAACTCACCGGAGTCAGCGCTGCTTGTAGTTGCACTAAGTATCCGGTTTCTTCTAACGTCTCGCGGACTGCTGCAACTGCAGCTAGCTCACCTGGCTCTAACTTTCCTTTTGGAAGCGACCAATCATCTCGGTGGGCGCGGTGAATTATTAACACCTGCGGTTCATCAGCTAATCTAATCAGCACCACCCCAGCTGCTTGAATCACTTGCCACCGCGCAGGTTATACATGGTAATTAACTCTTCTTGATAATCCACTAACTGATTTTCTTCATAAACTGCATAAGTCCAACTGCCATCAGCCGCTAGCTGCCAAGATGCAGTTTGATCACTTAAAGCAAGATCTAATAAGTGTTGCAGTCGCGATCGATGAGCAGCGGTAGGAACTTTTAACAGCACCTCAACTCGGCGGTCTAGATTGCGATTCATAATGTCGGCGCTACCAATTAAAATTTCAGGTTCACCTGCATTTTTAAATTCAAAAATCCGCGAATGTTCTAAAAATCTTCCCAGAATACTTTTCACAATAATGTTTTCACTTAACCCAATAACCCCGGGTCTTAGCGTGCACATTCCTCGAACTAGTAACTCAATTTTCACACCTGCTTGAGATGCTTGATACAACAAATCAGTAATTCGTTCATCAACTAATGAGTTGCATTTGATGCGAATACCTGCAGGTTTGCCAGCTAGTTGATTTGAAATTTCACGCTTAATTAAATCTGCCAGCGCTGAGCGAAGCGAATGTGGAGCTGCGTAAAACGTTTTGAAATCAGCTGCATTGGCAAAGCCAGATAGCTGATTGAAAAGCATTGCGACATCTTCGCCAATATCTGCATTTGCAGTTATTAGTCCCAAGTCTTCGTAATAGCGAGCAGTTCTGGGATGATAGTTGCCGGTGCCAATGTGCACGTAACGCTTGATCCCATCTTCTTCCTTGCGAACCACGAGAGTTAGTTTGCAATGAGTTTTTAGCCCAACTTGGCCATACACCACATGCACGCCAGCGCGCTCAAGCTGTCTAGCCCATTGAATGTTGTTCTCTTCGTCGAATCGAGCTTTAATTTCTACAACCGCTAAAACTTGCTTGCCGGCAGCAGCGGCGTCAATTAAGGCTTCAACAATTGCAGAATCACCGCTAGTTCGATACAGCGCTTGTTTGATTGCAAGCACCTTAGGGTCATGAGCTGCTTGTTCGATAAATCTAGTTACTGATGTTGCAAACGAATCGTATGGATGGTGCAGCAGCGCATCATGATTCTTAACCGCTTCAAAGACATCAACTGGAGCAGAGGATTCAACCGCAGCAAGCTCTGGACTAGTTCGGGGTTGAAAAGCTGGGTCTTTTAGCTCATCACGGTTTAGGTCAGCAATTACTGAAAGTCCTCTTAGGTCTAGCGGGGCGGGTAATCTCACAATTTCTTCGGCTGAAATTTCAAGCTCTTCAGTTAGCAGATCTAAAATATGTTGGTCAATATTTTCTTCAACTTCTAATCGAACGGCATAACCAAATCGGCGCCTGGAAAGCTCTTTCTCCATGGCATCAAGCAAGTTCTCGGCATCATCTTCTTCAACCTCGACATCTTCGTTTCTAGTAACTCTGAAGGTGTGATGTTGGATCATCTGCATGCCAGGAAATAGGTCAGCTAAATTTGCTGCAATCACATCTTCAAGCGGCACAAAGCGCTGCGGACTAACTTGGATAAATCGATCTAGCAGCGGTGGCACTTTTACTCGGGCAAACATTTCTTGATCAGTTAGCGGATTTTTCACCATAATCGCCAAATTAAGAGATAACCCTGAAATGTAAGGGAATGGGTGAGCTGGATCGACCGCAAGCGGAGTTAGCACCGGGAAAACTTGCTCTTTGAAAAAAGTTATCAAGTTTTGTTGTTCATTTGAACTTAGATCATTCCAACGTAATAACTTGATATCAGCTGCTGCGAGTTTTGGTAGCAAGTCTTGATTGAACAACTCAGCTTGTTGCACCATTAGGCTATTACTTAACTGTAAAGTTTCACTCAAAATTTCGCGCGGCAATCTTCCGGTTGGGCTTTTAACGGCGATGCCAGCGTTTACGCGACGTTTTAAACCTGCAACTCGAACCATAAAAAACTCATCTAAATTAGCTGAAACAATGCTGCAATACCGAACACGTTCTAATAGCGGGCGGTGAGATTGGGCGGCCATTTGTAGCACTCGTGCATTAAAGCTCAACCAGGATGCTTCGCGTTCAAAAAATCTTTGTGGCAGCGGAAATGCTGCAGTCAGGCCGCTAGCGGGCTGACTTTCTTCAAGTTTTGAGCTTTCCATTGCTCAAAGCATGCCAGAGCAGGTTTAGCTGTGTCAGGCGGTTCGCAAAATTGATCTTGATAACTATGTCAATAAAGCGAAAACCCCCACCCGAAGGCGAGGGTTTTCAGAGGCTTTGGAGAATTTAAGCCTTTTTAGCAGCCTTCTTACGGCGCTTTGGTGCAGCCTTCTTGGCAGCAGCCTTCTTGCGACGCTTTGGTGCAGCCTTCTTGGCAGCAGCCTTCTTACGACGCTTTGGTGCAGCCTTCTTGGCAGCAGCCTTCTTACGACGCTTTGGTGCAGCCTTCTTTGGTGCAGCCTTCTTGGCAGCAGCCTTCTTGCGGCGCTTTGGCGCAGCTTTCTTAGCAGCCTTTTTTACGGCCACGTTACCTCCCTGGTTAAGTGCGTCATTTCCGGAACATGACGCGCTGAGGCTAAGTTTTCACTATCACACCCAACTAAATCCATTAAGTACCAATGAAAATTCTCGGCGTGTCGCAATTTTTTAATAAAAAACCCTACTTTTTTTGCATTTTTCACTATTTGAGCACTGCAATTGCGAAAAATGTCTACCATTTTTTAATTTTTGTAACTGTGCTTTTCTTCAGGATATTTTTTTGCTTTTACCTCAGCTGCGAATTCCGTCACAGCATTTTTTAGATCTTCACGCAGATTTAAATACCGCTTTACAAACTTAGGTGCCGGCTCTTTTGTTAGTCCAGCAAGATCCTGCCAGACTAAAACTTGAGCATCAACTTCAGCTCCAGCCCCGATTCCAATTGTGGGAATAGTTAGCTTTGAAGTTATCTCTGCTGCCAATTGGGCTGGAATAACTTCAAGTACAACTGCAAATGCGCCGGCAGCTTCAAGCGCAAGGGCATCTTGCAGCAGCACTTCAGCGGCAGCGCCTTTACCTTGAACCTTGTAGCCACCAAACGCATTGACTGATTGCGGGGTAAGGCCAAGGTGTCCCATGACGGGAATTCCAGCAGCAACTAATGCAGTTACCTGTGGCGCAACTCTGGCTCCACCTTCAACTTTTACAGCAGCAGCGCCACCTTCTTTGATTAAGCGGGTGGCATTTCGCAACGCATCTTCAACTGATGCTTGATAGCTACCAAAGGGCATATCAGCTACCACCATGGCGCGCTTAGCACTTTTACTGACAGCTTTTACTAATATTAAAAGCTCATCAACAGTAATGGGAATTGTTGAGTCATATCCCAGCATCACCATCGCTGCAGAATCACCAACAAGCAAAACGGGAATTCCAACTTCATCAAACAGCTCTGCGGTAAGTGAGTCATATGTTGTAAGCATGGGCCAGCAGTCGCTAGCAAGTTTGGCTTTGGCCAGATCTAAAACTGTAATTTGAGTTTGTTCGCCACCAAAAAGTGTGTGGGCTTGGTTGCTCATAGTTCCTCCAGCGAATCGAAGCTGTTGGTTAAGTCTCCGTTCAGTAATAATTGTGCCATAGGAGTAATCTGAGTTTGAAACGGTGTAACCAGAGTATGCTTTTAAACCCAAGAGAACAGGTGTCTATGTCAAACGCTCCCATTGAGCCTATTGAAGCTAATCCAAAGCGCTGGGCAATTCTGGGGGTTTTAGTTACCTCCCTCGTTGTGGTGATTTTAGACAACTCAATTTTAAATGTGGCTCTAAAGACAATTCAAGATGCGTTAGGTGCATCGCAGTCGCAGTTGATTTGGGCTATCAACTCATATGTTCTAGTTTTTGCAGCATTGCTTTTCACCTGGGGAGTGCTGGGTGATAGATATGGGCGCCGGAAGATATTGGTTATTGGATTAATTTTATTTGGTATCGCTTCTGCTGTTTCAGCTTTTTCAACCACTCCTGAAATGTTAATTATCACTCGCGGATTTATGGGTATTGGTGCCGCTTCAGTACTGCCAGTTACGTTAGCAATAATCACAGTAGTTTTTCCAGCCCATGAACGCGGCAAGGCAATTGGGTTTTGGGCTGCATCAGTTGGTGGATCAGTTGCGTTAGGGCCAATAGTTGCGGGCTTGTTACTGGAGCGATTTTGGTGGGGATCGGTTTTTTTAATAAATGTGCCCGTTGTAATTATTGGAGTAATTGGAATTTTGGCGCTAGTTCCAGAAAGTAAAGATCCAAATCCAGCAAAACTAGATCCACTAGGTGTGCTGCTTTCAATTATTGGCCTGATGTTGCTGGTTTATGGCATCATCCACGCAGGAGATACTCGCAACTGGTCTGCAGTGCAGAGCTGGGGCACGATTTTGGCTGGTATTTTGATTCTAGTTTTGTTTGTGTGGCTAGAGAACCGAAGTGATCATGCAACTTTAGATCTAGCTATTTTTAAAATTAAAGCCTTCTCAGTTCCGCTGTTCGCCGCAACTATGACTTTTGCAGCCTTGAGTGGGTCGCTGCTGTTTCTGGCGTTTTATCAACAAATTGTGCGCGGTTTAACCCCGCTGCAAGCAGGTCTGCAAACACTGCCAGTAGCGGTTGGTCAGATATTAGCTGCGCCAAATGCAGCGCGATTAGTTGCGAAGTTTGGATTTCGCAAAGTTGTGATCACCGGATTAGTTATCACAACATCTGCATTTGTAATGTTTACGCTGCTTACGCCAGATACTGCAACTTGGCAGATGTTGGTAATTTTCTTTCTACTTGGATATGGAATTGGAAATACCATTGCACCAGCAACTACCCAAATGACAATGTCAATTCCAATTACTCGCTCTGGTGCTGGTTCAGCTGTTCAAAATACGGTAAGGCAGGTTGGCGCAGCTTTAGGTATTGCAATTGTTTCTACAATCGTTGCAACTATGTATTCAAATCGAATGAATTCTGGTTTGATTGCTAACGCAATTGAGCTGCCAAAAGCTGTTAAGACCGAGGCCACAGATTCAATTGGCGGCACCTTCAGTGTGGCTGAATCTTTACTTGCAACTGAAACAATCTCAGGTGATATAGCGATCAAACTTCAAGCCATTGCAATTGATGCTTATATGGATAGCTTTCATGCTGCAGTGCTAATTGGCGCAGCTGTTGTATTGCTAGCACTAGTTATCATGATTTGGCAGATGCCAGTTACAGATTCAACCACGCAGCGACAGCTGCCAGTTAAAAAGCAGCCTGACCCTACTGCTGATTCCAATGATTTGTAATTGGTAGTCGTCTATCGCGGCCAAAAGCTCGTGAGCTAACTTTGGTCCCTGGTGGATACTGCCTGCGTTTGTATTCGGCGGCATCAACCATTTTTAGAATTCTGCTAACTAACTTTGGATCAAAGGCGTTAAGCGCGGTTTGGTCATTCTCAACATAGGCGGCCAGGATTTGATCAAGCATTAGGTAATCTGGCAACGAATCGGAATCTTTTTGATCAGGCCTTAATTCAGCCGAAGGTTCTTTGGTGATGCTGTTTGGTGGGATCGGGGGAGTTTGCGCTAACTTGATTGCTTGCGCATTGCGCCAGTTAGCTAATTGCCAAACCAAGGTCTTTGAAACATCCTTAATCGGTGCAAAACCACCAACTGCATCACCATAAATAGTCGAATATCCAACAGCTAACTCAGACTTGTTGCCAGTAGCAAGCACTAAATGGCCTTCTTGATTGCTAATTCCCATCAAAATTACACCACGCACGCGAGCTTGCAAATTCTCTTCAGCTAACTTGGTAAAGCCAAGTTGATTTAAATACGAATCAACAATTGGTTGAATTTCCTCAACTCGAAAACCAATACCTGTTCGGGCTGCAAGATCTTGCGCATCGGCAATGGAATGGCTAGATGAGTATTTGCTTGGCATCGCAACAGCATTTACCCTGTTGGCACCAAGGGCATCTACCGCTAGCGCTGCTACAACAGCAGAATCAATTCCACCAGATAGCCCAAAAATTACTGACTTAAATTTATTTTTATCAACATATGAACGCAGACCAACAACTAATGCCTGCCACAACTCGGCAAGCGGCTCCAAGGGATCGGCGATGCTCGCTGCGCTGGCATGGCTTGATGGGGTGGTTGAAATTTCTAGAGTTTCAATTGCAGTTGCAGTTGGTAACTCAAGATCAGTAATCAGCAGCTCTGGAGTAAATAAGTTAGCCCGCGCTAAAAGTTCTCCAGCTGCGCTCACGACAAATGAAGCGCCATCAAATACCAGCTCATCTTGTCCTCCCACCATGTTTACATATCCAACAGCAGCGCTGATCTCTGCTGCTCTTGTTTTAACTAACTGCAGCCGCTTATCCGTTTTTGATTGTTCATAAGGTGAGCCATTCAAAACCACCAGTAAGCCAACGTTGTTCTGTTTAATTTTGGAGATCACGCCATCGTGCTGCCAGATATCTTCACAGATGGCAATTGCAACATCAACATCAGCAACGCGAATCGTTAGGGTTTGATCACCAGCTGTGAAATAGCGATGCTCATCAAATACGCCATAGTTTGGTAAGTGATGTTTAAAATACTTGGCAATAACTTTGCCTCGATGAATAACAGCGGCAGCATTTCGATCCGCATCTAAATAGCCAGTAATGATCACCAGCTCGCCAGCGCCAAGCTCAGCTAACTGGGCGGCTAACTCATTAAGGCTAACTAAAACTGCCGCTCGAAAGCTTGGCCGCAAGCTGAGATCTTCAATCGGATATCCGGTAAGCATCATCTCTGGCACTACTAATAGGTCTGCGCTGGCGGCCAGGGCGGTTTGGGCAGCACTCTTAATCAGCGCAGAATTACCTGATAAATCGCCAACAATAGGGTCTAACTGCGCCAGTGCTAGCCTAAAATTACCCATAAGGGCGAGCGTAAACCGTTGCCCGTTCAGCTTCGCGTAGGGGCGTGCTGAACGATCAGCGTAGACAGGGCAGACTTAACCCATGGATAAGCAAACCGAGTATGTGCTTCGCGCAATTGAAGAGCGAGATATTAGATTCGTGCGCCTTTGGTTCACCGACGTTTTAGGCTCCTTGAAGTCAGTTGCGATAGCACCAGCCGAGCTGGAATCTGCATTTAGCGAGGGCATTGGCTTTGATGGCTCAGCGATTGAAGGCTTTACTCGCGTAACTGAATCAGACATGGTTGCGATGCCAGACCCTGCCACATTTCAGATGCTGCCTTGGCGCGGATCGCAGCAAGGCGTAGCGCGAATGTTCTGCGATATTAAATTGCCAGATGGCTCTCCTTCTTATGCAGATACCCGCCAGGTGCTTAAGCGTGCGTTAGATAAAGCAGCCAAAATGGGATTTACGTTTTACACCCACCCGGAGATTGAATTTTTCTTGTTTAAAGGTGAGCGCGAAGATGGTAAACCACCAACCCCATCAGACAATGCTGGCTTCTTTGATCACACCCCACAGGGCGCAGATAACGATTTTCGTCGGGCAGCGATTACCACGCTAGAGCAGATGGGAATTTCAGTTGAGTTCTCGCATCACGAAGGCGCACCTGGTCAGCAAGAAATAGACCTGCGTTATGCAGATGCACTTTCAACAGCTGACAACATTATGACGTTTCGATTAGTGATGAAGGAAGTTGCATTACAACAGGGACTTTACGCCTCATTTATGCCAAAACCTTTTAGAGAGCATCCTGGCTCTGGCATGCATACCCATATGTCACTATTTGAAGGTGATGCTAATGCTTTTTATGAAGCAGGTGCTCGCTATCAACTTTCAAAAACTGGACGTAGCTTTATTGCTGGAATTTTGGCTCATGCCCCTGAGATTACTGCGGTAACAAATCAGTGGGTGAATTCTTATAAGCGGCTATTTGGTGGTGGTGAAGCCCCATCGCATGTTTGCTGGGGGCATAACAACAGATCAGCGCTGGTTAGAGTTCCGATGTATAAACCAGACAAAGCACAATCAACTCGAATTGAATACCGCGCATTTGATAGCGCAGTAAATCCTT
>JAURFT010000025.1 GCA_030834185.1 Candidatus Nanopelagicales bacterium | reverse complement strand
CATATCCCATAAGAGATTGGTATGCCAACAGCTGACCAAGCAAGAAAAGTTATTAATGGAGTTTTTTCAGCTCTTCCAAAGGTTTCTTTTGTTGAAATAAATTTTTCATGGGCTAAACCTTGCGTGAAGTGGCGGCATCCGCCAGTTGAAGTAGCAGATTTTGGACATCTATTGGGATTTGTCCAGATTTTGCGGCAATTTTAGCTCGATTAGTCATATCTGTGATTCGGAGCTCAACCCGCTGCAAAGCGCCGGTTGCAGTGATTATTTCGCGCAACATCGCAATCTCACCATCATCAATCGCTGGATTGCCAAGATGATAGTTGATAGCTTCGTGTTGCTGGGAGTTTGCAGTTGCTAAAGCTTCGGCGATTAACACGGTTTGCTTACCCTCTCTTAGATCGTCACCTGCGGGTTTTCCAGTTTCCTGTGGGTCGCCATAAACCCCAAGCACATCATCACGTAACTGAAAAGCTTCACCTAAAGTTAAGCCATATTCAGCCACTGCTGCAATAAGTTCAGGATTCGCTCCTGCCAATGTGGCACCAAGCACAAGCGGTTTTTCAATTGTGTATTTAGCTGATTTGAGTCTGATCACATCAAACGCGCGCTCAATTGACCCGCCACCTCGAGCTTGCTCTAAGAGATCTAGATATTGTCCGATCATTAACTCAGTTCGCATCAAATCATAAATTTGTTTTCCAGCATTTTTTTGTTCAGGTGTGAAATCCGTTGACATCAGGAGTTCATCTGCCCAGGATAGACATAAATCGCCAAGTAATATTGCAGCGCCTGTTCCAAAAGTTTCGCTAGAGCCAAGCCAGCGATGTCCGCGATGATATGTTGCAAATTCTCGATGTGTGGCAGGTTTTCCTCGCCTGGTATCGGATGAATCCATTACGTCATCATGAATTAGAGCACATGCCTGAAGTAGTTCCAAGGCTGCAGCAGCTTGAAATACATTCGCAGTTAATGGCGATGATGTAGCCAACCAGCCGGCCAGTAAGAAAGTTGGACGAAGCCGCTTTCCACCAGAGATAAATTCAGATATGGATTCGATCAAGACCACAGATTCAGGATTGATATCCGCCATTAATTTGTGCTGTTTGGCTAAAAAGGAAGCCAATTCGACCTCAATGCCTGCTCTGAGTTGGGATAGCTCAACTGTCATGCGGGAAACCGTACAGGGAACCGTGCGGGCAGGTAACCTTCTGCCCATGAGTCTGGTCTCCAATCGCGGAATTTCCTTCGAATTCTTCCCGCCAAGCACTGATATTGGCGAGTCCAATTTATGGCAGGCCATCAGCGAACTTGAGCAGCTTGGCCCTGATTTTGTTTCAGTGACCTATGGGGCAGGCGGCTCAACCAGAGATCGCACATTGCGAGTAACGCAGCGAATCAAAGAAGAAACCGGACTTATTCCAGTTGCTCATTTAACTTGCGTTGGTTCTAGCAATGAACAATTAACTGAAATTATTCAGACCCTGCTTGCCGCGGGTGTAAAATCATTAATGGCCTTGCGCGGCGATCCACCTGCGGGAATTGATGCGCAATGGCAAGCCCATCCAGATGGCATGACTTATGCAGTGCAGCTAGTGGAACTTGCTGCCAAGTGTGGAATGCAGCATATTGGTGTTGCAGCATTTCCAGATAAACATCCGCAATCTCCATCATTCGATTTTGATATTGAGGTATTGCAACTCAAGCAACAAGCAGGGGCAAGCTTCGCAATAACTCAGTTATTTTTTGATGCACAGTCATACCTGGATTTAATCAGTCGTGCAGCTCAAGCTGGAGTAACCATTCCAATTAGACCAGGAATTATGCCGCTAACTGATAGCAAACAGATCGCAAAATTTAGTCAATTAAGCGGCACCCCTATGCCAGAATCGGTAAAAGCTTATTTCAATTCTGCTACCGACAGCGCTGATATAGCTCAACTTGGCGTAGATTTCGCAACCAAGCTTGGTGCTGAATTACTCGATGCCGGTGCACCAGGAGTTCATTTGTATACCATGAACAAATCAACAGCAGCTAAGCAAGTTTTCTTAAACTTGAAATCATGAATAAAAATCAATACCTAGCAGCTTGGCAAGCATCTCATGGTGCGCCAGCGATGAAAGTTATTTCTATTTTTTTAACTATTGTTTTTTATGTATCAACTTTCTTTATTAAATTAAAACTTAAACCCAACCACATAACAATTCTGGGCGGCTTGGTAGGACTTACTGCAGCAGCGCTGTTTGCAGCTGAGTTTTGGCTGCTTGCAGCATTTGTTGCTGTTTTAAGCAGCTTGCTTGATGGGGTTGATGGTGCAGTAGCTGAAATTACGGGTCAGAAATCTAAATTTGGCGCACTATTGGATGTCACGATTGACCGAATCGTAGAAATTAGTTTGATTTTAGTTTTAGCAGCAGGGGGTGCGAGCTTCGAATCAGTGACTAGCGCGGCGCTTGCGATATTAATTCTGGAATATATTCGCGCTAAAGCAAATAGTTTAGGAATTACCGGCCCAGGAAAGATAACTATCGCTGAACGTCCAACCAGAGTGGTGATGTTTGCAATGCTCAGCGTTGGAGTTTGGGTAATTGGCTTGGATAATTTATTACTAACTATTGGAGCATGGACCTTAACTGCATTTACAGCGATCGGGGTGATTCAGTTATTTTTTTGCTTTGCCGATCAACTGCGCCACAATTCGAGCCGATAATCCAACTAGCGGTAAACCACCGCCTGGGTGTGAACTGCCACCAACAAGGTAAAGACCTGTAACTGGGCCAATGTTGCTTGGTCGCAGGAAGGCTGAAGCAGCGCCATTGCTGCTGCTGCCATAAATTGAACCGCCAGGGGCGGCATATCGTGCTTCTAGGTCAGCTGGGGTTAAGACCTGCTGCCATTTAATTCGCCCCTGTAAATTGACGCCGCGATCAGCTAGTTTCTGAATTATTAACTCAGCATAGGAATTTTTTAGACTCTGATCACCCCAATTCATTTTTTGATCATGCCTTGGCGCGTTCACCAAAATATACCAGGACTCGGTGTTCTCCTCTGGTCGCATTTGTGGATCATCAGGTACACATGCGTAAATTGCTGGATCGGAAACTGGTTTAGGTGATTTTCCAAAAATATCGTCAAATTCAGCATCGTAATCAGCTGGGAACCAAATATTGTGATGAGCTATACCTGGCGTTTTACCTGATACCGCAAGTAACAATATAAATCCAGCTAGCGAGGGAGTAGTGCGCTTTAATTTTTTAAGCTGCAATTTGGCAGTTTTATGCTGAAGTAATTTTCCATAAAGTAGAGATGCGTCACAATTAGCAACAACTATTTCTGTTGCTATCTCTTCAGAATTAGTTGTAACAGAAGATACGCGGTCTAGATCAGTATTAATTGCTAATATCTCGGTATTGAATTTAAACTCAACTCCTAAGTCAACACACCTTTGATAAACCACATCAGCCAGTTTGGTAATGCCACCAGTAATGTGCCAAGCACCAAATACTTGTTCGACATATGGAATTGTTACCAATGCTGCTGGAGCTTTGCGTGGATCTGATCCAGTGTAGGTTGCGTATCTATCTAAAATATTTTGTAATCTTGGATCAGTTATATTTCGTTTTCCTAGTTTTCGTAAAGACTGCCAAGGTTTAATTAAGAAAATATCTTTAGGTCGTTTTGCTAATTTCAACAAATCACTTAACCCTGTTATTGGTGATTCCAAAATTGGGGTACGAGTAAGTTGCCAAGCTAAAGCACCTTTTTTGATAATTTGTAGCCATTCTGAACTTGCGTTACTTCCAAACGCCTTTCCAAAAGCAACAGCAATTAAACCAGGGTCTGCTGCGGGCAGCACAACTGATGTTTTATCTGCAAACTGATATCTAAAGGCACGCTCGGGAGCTGTAATCTCAATTGCATCATCAAGCGGCTTACCGGTTCGGTCAAACAAATCCCGATACACGCTTGGGATTGTGAACAGCGATGGGCCTAAATCAAATACAAATCCATCTTTACTGTATCGAGCTAATTTCCCACCGTATTGTGCGCTTTGCTCAATTACTACAACTTTATGGCCTAGGGCTTGCAATCTTGCGGCAGCAGACATCCCACCCATTCCTGCACCAATTACAACTATGTGACTCAAGGTATCTTCCTGCCTCGCCATAGCAATTTACCTTTAAGTCGTTGCTGCCATGAGATTTCACTAAGCACCACATAGCCAGTTATCGCAATTGGATGAGTCACTGCATCAGGAAGCTCGCGGCTACCAGTTCGTTTAGCCACAGCAATTCTGGAGAGTATTGCTGCCAAGAATCCAATTGCACCAGCACGTTGTATTTTTGGATTTGATCTTGTTACAGCAGCAATAGGTGGAATCACATAAGTAATGACTAGAAATAAACTCAGAAGCCGCGATTGCAAGCGCCCCCCAGCTGCACTCCATAAAGATTTTGTGTAACCTTCAGTTAATTCAGTGACATTTCGATACATTCGAGTTGTTGCCAAATCTGTGCCATCAACCACAATGCCGCGACCCCCGTCAGACTTAACTGCTTGTAGCAGCGCAATGTCATCTAAGACTGCCGCTGGATTTGCACCATGCCCTCCACAGCTGCGATATCTATTTGTATCAATCACCAGAAATTGCCCATTTGCTGCAGTCAATGAAGGGTTTGATGATCGTTCAGCAAGTCGCAACGGTAAGAAAGTTAACCAGCTCCATTGCAGTAAGGGTTGAATTATTCGCTCTGACCAAGTTACAGCTGCTTGTTTTGGGTAGGGCGAAATTAAATCTAAGCCACTACTGCGAAGTGTTGATACTGCTTGTGCAATTGCAGTGGGGGAGAACTTAACATCAGCATCTATAAATACCAGCGTTGTACCAGTTGCAATTTCACTCATTCGCTGGCAGCTCCAGGACTTAGAAACCCATCCAGCGGGAGCGCTTTGGTCATCGGTGATCAGTTGAACTTTAAAAGGTGCATTTTTTGTTAATCTATTAATAAGTGCAATTGTTTGATCAGTTGAACCGTCATCGCGAATGATTAGCTCTAGGTTGGGAACTCCGCGCTGCTCCATCAGTGATTGCAAAGTTGGAGCAATGCGTTCTGCTTCATTAAGCACGGGAAGTAATATGCTGATTGGCTCTGATATAACGGAAAATTCTGCTGGTATACGCAGCAGTTTTAAATTTAAAAAACTATGAATAGCAGCAATAACAGAGATGAAGGATCCAAGCTGCACTAGCCGCAGGATCGTCGCTGTTCCTAACCGCATCATGCTGCGCACGATAGTAGTTAGCTATCGATACTTCACATACTGGGTGAATATCGCAGGAACCGCAAGCAGCGCCATGGCAAAAAAGACATAATATGCAACAATTGAATTGTCCAAAAATACTAGGTTAGAAAATGCACCACCTATCCACTGCCAGCTGTAGATGGCTAGCGGAAGAGCGAGTGGAATTACGCGACGACGAGGAAAAAGATCCAAGATCAAAAATAGTAAAAATGTGCTAATCAACCAGCCAATAAAATTAGTGATTGGAATTCCAGTTAGCCCTGGCAGGCTTGGCTCTGGATTCTGCCAGACCCAATGACCCTCAGCCACCATCCAGGGATCAAGTAAGAAATCCCAAGCCGTTAATCCAATTGTCGCCATCATCACGACAATAAATTTTCGTTTGGAAAGAGATCTGGCAATCATTAAAGTTGGAATTGCCATTGAATACCAAGCAAGTGGCACCACGACAGGAACTTCAGCTAGTTGAAATCCCAAAGAGTCTGTGTATTCATATTGCCCAAATGGAATGCCAGTATTAACTCCAATGAGTTCAAGTAGATATGTAAAAATAAAAATTGTTAAAAATGAGGCAGATGTCCAAATCGGTCCATTGCTTTTTAATGACCATACAAATACTGCTAACGCAGTTGTTGTAACAATTCCAATTGTGAACGGATGTCGATCATCACCTGTCAGCAAGACCCAAGCGATCATCAGGCCAATCGAAACCAAAAAAATTAACCAAGGCACTATTCGAAACGGTGAGGGCTTGATGGCATCGCTCCATCGGCCGGCGTAAAACCGTTCGCTCATTTTTCCTACCCTGTAGCAATTGCGTTGGCTAAAGGTACGCCATCAAGGGAGCCGTGGGTAGCAATAATTGCAAATCGGGCAAATAGTTCCTCTGAGTACCAATTCAGTTCATGTGTTTTGGTGATTACTACTCGGTGAGCGTGCTCCCTTTGAGCAAATTGGGTTAGTGCTTTATTGCTTTTCCACACACTAACTGTGCCCTGTAGCCCAATTGGCGCTTCACCAATTCCGAAAGCTGTCATCATTCCTGAGGACGAATGCAGCGAGTTTGAAACAGGTGGAACTTCTTTTTGAAATCTTCGCCACATCCGAAATTTGATGCGCGCCCGAGTTATTGATAAAACTGGGCCATCCCATCTGTGCGCAGTTGGATTGCCAAACGGCTGCTTTCCAGCCCAGCTGCCCTTACTGGACAAGGCTGCGAGATAGTAAGTTGCAAACTCAGCCGAGCGTGCCTGCCAATGCTTAAATATTTTGTGATCATTAAAAGCTGATGCCGCATGCTGATTATTCCAAACAGTTAATATCACCCAACGCTTGTAATTTGCATCTTTGGAAGTAAAAGTTCTCCCAGTTCCAGTTCCAAGCAATCTAAAAAAAACTAAATCAGAATTATTCTTTTTAATTCTAAAGCGGTCAAAAGCTATTCGCAGCAGTGCAACTAAAATATTAGTTACTGTAAAAATATCAACACGAATGGTGAGCTCTGAATTACTGACAGTTAAGTATTCGGGTCGACTCATGGCCAAAGTGTACGGTTGGTTATTCAACCCCAGTGGGCTTAACGGCAACTGCTGTGCGGCGATTCCAGCTACCAGGGCTGCTCCAGTAGAATTCTGCTGCACCCAGGAGGCCGATAGTGCGCATTTTTGCGAGCAATGCAGTGCTGCCAACCGGCATTGATTCGGCGTATTTGGAAGTTGAAGCTGGACAAATCTCAAATATAACTACTGGAGCTGCGGCACGAAAACTTAGTGATGCTGCTGATTTAATTCTTGATGCTGGCTACCTGGCTCCAGGCCTGATTGACTTGCAAATAAATGGTGCCTTTGGAACTGATTTTATGGCTGCAACTGAATCAGATTGGTTTAATATTCTTAACCGAATGACATCAACTGGAGTAACCGCAATTTACCCAACAATAATCACAGCCCCAGTGCAAAAACTTGCAGAGTGGTTTATTGAAAATCATAAATATGTCAACAGCCATCCAGACAGGTGTGCAGTGCTTGGATTTCACCTTGAAGGACCCTTTTTGAGTACTGCTCGAAAAGGAGCACACAGAATTGACGATATTACAAATCCAACTAAAGATCTCATTGAGAAATTATTATCTGCCGCGAATGGTTCTTTAAAGATTATTACCATCGCACCAGAATTACCTGGCTCAGCTGCAGCGATATCGCAATTACTTGCGGCAGGGGTAAAGGTTAGCGTTGGCCATAGCGATGCTGATGCTGCAACAGTTGCACAGGCAGCTGATCTTGGAGCAACACTAATTACACATTTATTTAATGCACAATCACCAATTAATCATCGCAAAACTGGAGTTGCTGGACAGGCATTAATTGATCCAAGATTTACGCTGGGATTAATTGTTGATCTGCACCATGTTGCAATTGAAACTGTTCAGCTGGCATTTCAAGCAGCGGCAGATCGGATCTGTTTAGTTACTGATGCTATTTCTGCGCTGGGAATGCCGCCTGGTCAATACGAGTTAGCTGGTGAGGCAGTCACGGTTAGCCAATCTGGCGCACCAGCAAGAGCTGATGGGACGCTGGCAGGATCAGCGCTTCGGTTAGATCATGCGATTTCAAATTGCATAGATATCGGCATTGATCCATATCGAGCAATTTTAGCTGCGACGATGGTGCCAGCTGCGGCAATGGGACTAAATGACCGCGGGCAACTTAGAGCAGGAATGCGAGCGGATTTGGTTTGGTTGAACTCAACCAGCAGCGGCCTAGAAGCAAGCGCTACTTGGATTTTAGGAAAGCAGGTATTTTCAAAGTGACGACAATAATGCGATCTGAGATTTTAGAACAACCAATTGCTATTGAAAAAACAATTTCACAAGCAAGATCACTGAAATCGGATATCTTAAAACTAGTTTCTAAAAATGAGATTAAGCAAATTATTTTTTTTGCTCGAGGAACTAGTGACAATGTGGCAATGTATGGTTTTTATCTGTTCGCAACAACTTGTGGAATTTATGCAACAAGCGGTCATCCATCACTCGCAACTTCCTATAAGTCCCAAGTGTCACTAACTAACACATTAGCAATTGGAATCTCACAATCTGGAAAAACTGCAGAGATTGTTGAATCTTTACAATGGGCAAAGCAGGCTGGGGCTGTAACTATTGGGGTTACGAATACGCCAAATAGCCCAATTTTTAATGCAGCTGATCTAACAGTTTTGACACAAGCTGGACAAGAGCACGCAGTACCAGCGACCAAGACATTCACCAGCGCTTTAGCAGCATTAGCGGTTATTGCCGAATGTATAAATGCCCAAGCATTTCAATCAGGTGAAATTGATCTGTTGCCAAGCAAGATACTAAGCACATTTGAACAGCAAGAAGTAGTTACCAGTTTTGCAGATCGTTTAGTAGATCAAGATACTGCAGTTGTTACCGGACGTGGGTTTTCAGTATCAATTGCCAGTGAAATAGCCTTAAAATTTCAAGAATCATGTTATTTGGTTTCATTAGGGATCTCCGCAGCTGATTTACAGCACGGGCCTAAAGCAATTGTTGATCACCGATTACCGCTATTGGCCTTTTTGGCAGGCGAAAATTCTCCAGTTAATAAAACTGTAGTGGATTTAATAACTAAATTATCAACAGATGCTGCAAGTTTGATGATCGTTGGCCCAAAGCGAGCTGGTATCAACACTCAGCTACATCTAGTGCTGCCAGATACAGCTGAAAGTTTAATACCAATAGTCATGGCACCACCGGCGCAATTAGTAGTTGAAGCCACAGCTGTCGCTAAAGGATTAAATCCAGATCTGCCTCGCGGTTTAACAAAAATTACGCAGACCTAGCTCGATTGCAGCGGAGTTGCACTAACTATTACTGCGTTAGCTTTTGTCATTTTTAGTAATTCACTGAATGAAGTTGGATAAACCCAATAAGGATGGCCACCAGCTGCCCAAACTTCATCAAATAATCCAAGATCTAAATCTAAAATCGTAGGAATTTCTGTTAAGTGACCAACTGGTGAAACTCCACCGATAGCAAA
The DNA here is from genome assembly GCA_030834185.1 of Candidatus Nanopelagicales bacterium. Classification (GTDB taxonomy): domain Bacteria; phylum Actinomycetota; class Actinomycetes; order S36-B12; family UBA5976; genus AcAMD-5. The sequence continues at coordinate 10,267 of JAURFT010000025.1, read as the reverse complement.
ACCAGTAGCAGTTTTTACGATATCAGCATCAGCTTTGGTAATGCGCTCAACACCAAAAGCGCTGGCAACCAGATCAGGGTCGACTCGGTGACCACCGGAAGCCAGCACTAGCACCGGGAATTGCTGGTCGTTGTGGTGCGCAACAAAAATAAGTGAGTTCACAATTTGAGCTGCCGTAACCCCAAGGGCAGCTGCAGCTTCAGCTGAGGTTCGGGCAGATTGATCTAATTTTTGAACCAAACTGGCATCTCCACCAAGCTCAACTAGTGCAGCCTTTACTCGCACAACCGAAGGGTGCAGTTCCTGATCCATGACTGAACCTTATCGATACGGCTGCAACATCTGGATTAAAAACTTCGATTCCAACTCAGCTGCTGAGATACTTCAGGCATGCGGTTACCAAGTCGAACAGATTACGCGATACGAGCGAGCATTGAATTAGCCGCAAACGCTACCGAGCACCCTTTAACTGTTGCCGCAATCGCAAAGTCGCAGCGAATCCCAGTTAGGTACTTGGGTGCGATTATGACGCAGCTGCGAAAAGCGGGAATAGTTGTAGCAAGGCGCGGACCAGATGGCGGATATGAGCTTGCTAGGCCTGCCAACAAGGTGATGTTGGCAGATGTGATTCGCGCAGTGGATGGTGCGCTCACTGAAGTTGGTGGAGCGCGGCCAGAGAATTTGAGATATCAAGGATCAGCTGCTGGGTTAGCGCAGGTCTGGATTGCAATTCGAGCAGCAGAGCGGCAGGTGCTGGACCAAGTTTCACTGGCTCATGTGGTTTCAGGGAAACTTCCTAAATCGGTCAAAACTTTATTGCTCAGTCCAAGCGCGAAATGAATCCGTGTAATTAACATAAAAACTATAGAAAATGTGTAGTATTTAGATATGGGAACTTTGCTGTTTGTCTCAGCAGCTGGATTTTTGGCTCAGCTGATTGATGGCGCAATGGGAATGGCTTTTGGTGTCATATCAATGTCAGTTTTGATTTCCCTGGCATATTCACCAGCTGCTGCATCGGCAATTGTGCATTTCGCCAAAATTGCAACTGGCGCTGCTAGTGGCGCTGCGCATATTAGATTTGGAAATGTTGATTGGCATGCCACGCTTAAAGTTGCCATTCCAGGTGGTGTTGGCGCATTTATTGGGGCCATTGTTTTAAGCAGCATCGATCTAAGGGCTGCAATTCCTTGGACTGCTTCGATTTTATTAGTGATGGGGTTTGTCGTTTTATTCAGATTTACCCGGCAACGAATTTTAGGTAAGACGCGACGAGCAAGAGCTAGATGGCTTGCGCCGCTTGGCCTAGTTGGAGGGTTTGTTGATTCAACCGGTGGCGGTGGTTGGGGGCCAATTGTCACAACAACTTTGACTGCATCAAATGCACTTGAGCCACGCAAAGCTATTGGCTCAACAAATGCTGCTGAATTTGTAGTGGCTATTGCCTCTAGCTTAGGTTTTTTGATCGGCTTGGGCGTAAACCAGATGCCTTGGGCGGCGGTATTAGCGCTAGTTATTGGCGGTACGTTAGCTGCACCATTTGCGGCATGGTTGGTTAAGAATGCACCGCAGCGAATTTTGGGAACATTTGTTGGTGGATTAATTATTATGCTCAACACCAGACAATTATTAGTTGCCTTTTCAGCTCCAGGGATTATTCAAATCGTTGCTTACGCTGCTGTTGGATTGCTGTGGGGGTATGGAATTTATCAAGCCTTTAAATTGCTACCAGTAGATCATGCAGCTAATCAAGCTACAAAAAAATCAGACTCATAATCAAAATTAGCGGTTAGGTTTCAGTTTTAGTTTAGCTGGTAGTACATAATGCCCAAGTGGAATGTGATTTTTGTTCGCAGCTATTTGACCCGATAGCCACCAGATGGCTTTGCCCGCATTGCCATGCTAAGGCTAACTGCTGCGATGGCGCACCGCTGGCTGTTTGTGAAACTAATTTTAGCGCTGAAGCTAACTAGTTTTTATGCGGAATTTTTATTATGATGCCAAAGCAGGCTTTCCAGTTTATTTAGCTGCATTAAATATGCGAACTGGGATTGCAATTATCACCCCAATAATTACGTTAATTGGAATTGATCTGGGTTTAACCACAATTCAGCTAGCCTGGTTAGCGGCTATTCCAGTGCTTTGTTTTGCATTTACTTCACCATTTACAGGTTTGCTCAAGCGAATGGGCAGCGTCGATCGAATCATCTCGGTTTCAATGTGGATGCTGGCGTTCGCGCTGCTTTTAAGGGGTAGCGGTTCGGTTTTTTCATTATTCTTTTTTACGCTGCTGATGGGTGTTGCAACGGCAATTTTAAATGTGATGCTACCTTCTTGGGTGAAGCTTCACGGTGGTGCTCACGCAGGGGCGATTACGGGCACCTATGTGATGTTGATGGGGATTGCAGCAGCTGCTGCACTTGCTGTGGCCGCGCCGCTAGCTCAGTTAACTGATTTTGGCTGGAAGTTGGCCATGCTGCCTTGGGGGTTGCTTGCTTTAGCTGCAGCAGTTTGGTGGCAGCTTCGAATGCGAGATTCCCAGCTGCATGATTATGAACAGACAACTAAGTCTGATTGGCGAAAGTTGCTTAAAAGTAAAAAAGCTTGGCAGGTTTCATGCTTCTTTGGATTGCAATCTATGAATGCGTACGCTGCAGGTACTTGGATTCCAACAATTTTGCTTGATCGAGGATATAAGTTAGTTGTTTCAGGTTTTATCGTTGCTGCAATTGCGCTTTTTGCAGCAGTAGCTGCCACATTTGTGCCGCAGATTGCGAGCAAGCGAGCAGATCAGCGAACTATTTTGTGGTTTTTCTCTGCGATGACAGCCTTTGGATATTTAGGTTTGATCTTTGATAGTGGTTGGCGGTTAATTTTTTGGGTTTTGTTAGCGGTAGTAGGACAGTCAGCTACGTTTCCGTTGTCATTAATTCTGGTGGTATTACGCAGCGAGACTGCTGAGCAAGCGCAGGCGCTGTCAGCGATGATGCAATCGGTGGGGTATTTGATAGCAGCAGGTGGGCCATTGGCGGTTGGAGCTATTTTCCAATGGTCTGGGTCTTGGAATGCGGGTTTGACATTTATGCTCTTTGCAGTGCTGCTACAAGCTTTTGCGGCGGCTGGAGCGGGCAGATCAGGAACTATTTAGGGTCGAGTTGACTGTTGTCAGACCCACATGTTTGACTACGGCTATTCGAACAGGTGTTCGAATAGCCTCCGGAACGGCTAAGCACCTATCGAAATCGGATCTGGCATCTGGCCTGAGGTAGCTCCTTGAGTCAGACAACGTAACTAGCTCGACCTCAACCCCCGGGCAAGCAGTTTCGTTGCGTGGAATCAACGTCATGCGGGAAGCCTTGATGTTGATTCCACCCAGTCCCAGCCCAGCTTCCTGTAGGCACCGCACAACACAGGGAGCAACCACAATTGCGAAAAAAACCGCAACTTTCAGCAGTCACTGCTACAGCTCAAAGTCCAACTGGATTTAAGTTAGCAAATAGTCAATTTAAAGTTACTGCAATTTTGAGTTCTTGGCAGGAGGCAAAATCGTGGTGGCGTACTGGCGCAGCTGCTGATATTAAATTCTGGCGAGTATCTGCAATAAGTAAAAGCCAAAGCGTAGTAATTGATATTTGCTATGACCAAGAGCTAAACCAGTGGCAGCTAGTGCGAAAGTTAGTTGGATGAGCTTCACGCATTTACAGGTAGCAAGCGGATTTTCAATGAAGTACGGCACGCTGCTACCAGAAGACCTAGTTGCAGCAGCAAAAAATCTAGGATTTACTCAACTTGCATTAACCGATCGAGATGAAATTGGCGGTGCGGTTCGGTTTGTTAAAAGCTGTATTCAGCATGAAATTTCACCAATTCTTGGAATCAATGCTGCGCTGCTTCCGAGCGGGGCGCTTGTAAAGAATCAAACCCAACTAAAACCTAAAACTCCAATCAAGGGTGGATTGCATCGAGATTTGAAACATCCAAGAGTCTTGTTGTTGGCGCGAGGTCGTTATGGCTGGCCAGCACTAGTGAAAATTGCATCAAGAATTGGCGAACTTAAGTTTGCAAATGCAAATTCGGCAATTTCCTTGTTAGATATTGCAACTGCTTTAAGGCAAGCGATGCCAATGGGTTATACAGCTGCAAATTCTCCATTAGTTGTGCTGCTAACTCCAGAATCTGAATTTGCAGCCGCAGTGCTTGGCAAGCGTCCAGATGTGGCGCTAGGGATAGTTAAACAATGGCGCGAAATAGTTGGAGTTGTACCGGTAATTGCGCTAACCTCGCATCAAACTCAAGATAATTATCTAAGCACAAGCTCAGCGCAAAGAATGATGAAATTTGCGGATCATCACGGTTTAAAATCAGTATTAGTTAATTCAGTTAGATATTTAAATCCTGCTGATTCGTACGTGGCAGATGTACTAGATGCAATTCGAAGATTGATTCCAATTCATCCAAATTATCTTTCTCAAACCACCTCAGCTGCTTACCTAAAGCCAGCGAGCAGCATGATTGAGCTAGCTGGCGAAATAACACAAGACGCAGCCAGAGCAGAGCAGCTCTTACTTGATACCGAGCTGCTGGCTGGAAATTGTGCGCTAAGCCCAGCGCAGGACCTTAACTGGGGAAGAATTTACCTTCCTGAGCTTGATCTGCTGACTAAAAAAGCTGCAGCTAGCAGTGAAATAAAGCATCGAAGTGATGATGCAAAACGCGCTCAAGCTTTACTTAGATCGCAAACAACTTCAGCGCTAAGCAGACTTGGGCTAGATCGCGATGCCATCGCGCGAGAGCGATTAGATGATGAGTTAGCAGAAATTGCGAAACTTGGATTTGCAACTTATTTTTTGGCAGTTGCCAAAGTTGTTGCGGATATAAAATCCTTAGGGTCACGGGTTAACGTACGAGGTTCAGCAGGTGGAAGTTTTTTAGTTTACCTATTGGGAATTTCACTGATTAATCCTCTTGAGCATGGTTTGTTAATGGAGCGCTTTTTATCTGCTAACCGCAGGTCATTGCCAGATATCGATATTGATGTGGAATCAGATCGACGGTTAGATATTTATCAAAATGTGCTGAGCGAATTTTCACCACAACGAGTTGCAGCCGTTGCCATGATCGATACATATCGGGTTAGGCATGCCATCCGAGATGTTGGAGCGGCGCTAATGTTTTCGCCTAGTGAAGTAGCTGCTTTAGCAACTGCATTTCCACACATTAGAGCACGAGATGTGCGGGATGCAGCTAAAGATTTGCCAGAATTGCGTAATTCCAGCGTTATGAATTTGGCTAACTTAGAGCAGCTATTTGATTGCGTGGTAGCCCTAGATGCACTGCCACGGCATCGAGCTATGCATCCATGCGGAGTGATCATCTCTGATGCAGGACTGCTTCAGCGGATTCCAGTAGTTCCCAGTGCGCAAAATTTTCCAGTTACAGTATTTGATAAAGATGATGTTGAGGATTTAGGTCTAATAAAGTTAGATATTCTAGGAGTGCGAATGCAATCAGCAATTCGCCATGCAATTAAGCAAATTGAGGTAGTAGAGAATATCGAAATTGATATTGACGCTGTGGCTCGAGACGACGAAAGTACTTTTGAGTTAATTAGATCTACTAAAACTTTGGGCTGCTTTCAGATTGAATCTCCAGGCCAGCGCGAACTAGTTGGAAAATTAGCACCTGAAAATATGCATGATTTAATAGTTGATATTTCGCTGTTTAGACCTGGGCCAATTAAGTCAGAGATGATTAAGCCGTATTTAAATGGCCGCCACGGCTGGGGAAAATCAAAATACCCACACCCTGATTTAGCCGAAATTTTGGCAGAAACTTCTGGGGTGGTTGTTTTTCATGAACAAGTGATGCGAATTCTTGCTGTCATGACCGGCTGCTCGTTAGCGCAAGCTGATGAATATCGGCGAGCGCTAGGTTCTTTTGATACGCAATTTGAAATACGAGAAATTTTTTACCGCACTGCGTTAGCTAAAGGCTATGAGCTTGAGGTGATTGAAGAGGTTTGGCAGATCCTAAAAGCTTTTGGATCATTTGGATTTTGTAAAGCGCATGCAGCAGCGTTTGCACTTCCAACATATCAATCAGCTTGGCTTAAAACTCACCACCCAGCAGCTTTTATCGCGGGTGTTTTAACGCATGATCCAGGCATGTATCCAAAGCGACTACTTCTTGCTGATGCTCGCAATCTCGGCATTGAAATTTTGCCGCTCGATGTCAACTTCTCAAAAGAAACTTATCAAATTGAAAATTTATCGGCCCCAGAGCTGCAGCCTGCTGCAGGCGTAGATCTAGGGATTGCGCCTGCTGCAAAGCATGGAATTCGAATTTCGTTAGCACAGATTTCTGGAATAAACAGCGCAGAACTGACTCAAATTGTTTCCGGTCAGCCTTATGCGTCATTAAGTGATTTTTGGGATAGGTCTCATGTGAGTCGACCAGTTGCTGAAAATTTAATCAAACTAGGTGGCTTTGATCTTTTACATGGAGTAGGCAATGCGAAATCAAAATCAAGTTTGACCAGAAGAGATCTGCTGCTGCAGTTAGCTGATTTATACAAATTTAATACCAAAAAAACCGCTACAGCTCAGTTGTCTTTTGAGGTGAATCCAATTGATGCAACCTTGGCAACTGGGCTATTAGAGATGTCAAAGGCAGAGCAGGTGCAAACTGAACTTAAAGTACTTGGCATTGACAGCACAGCACACGCTTTAAGTTTTTATCATGATTTTCTAGCAGAGCTGGCCACTGAAATTAATTTAGTAAGTAGTTTGAATTTATTAAAACAGCGCTCCAATGCGGTGGTTTACACAGCTGGTGTAAAAGTTGCGATCCAGACCCCACCAATTAGATCTGGAAATCGGGTTGCGTTTCTAACTATTGAAGATGGCGCTGGACCAATCGACTTAGCTTTTTTTGAGGATATGCAGGAAAATTATGCCAGTGAAATTTTTAATTCTTGGCTGGTTCTAACTGCTGGAGTAATTAGAAAATCAGGCCCTGCTGGCATCTCACTTCGAGGTATTGGCTGCTGGGAGCTTTCAGTGCTGCATAACGCTTGGCGAACTAATGGAATGACTGATTTTTTACCAGAGCTAAAAGCACAAGTTGCACAAAATTTAATTAGTACCAATAAATTCAATCAAAAGAATCAACGTCATTCAACTAGGGCTCGGCGCCGAACTGGCGGCATGGGCCCTTCCCAAAGATTATTAATTCACGCTAGCGGACTTGCGGTTTCGCCATACAGTGATGTTCAGCCGGCAGGGGATAGCGGAACTAATCGCAGACTTAGCGCTGAATTGAATCCAGAAACTAATCATGATGCTGCACAATTACCAGCAAGGCTGTGGCATAAAAGCCCTGGAAGTGGTGGACGGTGATTAATGAGTAGGTCTCAACTAAACCGTTCCAAGGTGGCTGATCTAGGCAGCGATGACACCAACTGCAACATTCTGCATCTGGATATGGATGCCTTTTACGCCTCAGTTGAAGTAAGACGCAACCCAGCTCTTGCTGGAAAGCCAGTGGTTGTTGGTGGAGCCGAAGGGCGCGGCGTGGTAGTTGCTGCAACTTATGAAGCTCGCAGCTTTGGCATACACGCTGCTATGCCAATTTCACGCGCACTTAGGTTATGCCCAACTGCAATCGTGATTGCTGCAGATCATCAAGCCTATGCGCAAGTTTCTGCAGAGCTTTATCAAATCCTGCTCTCGGTTACGCCATATGTTGAAACACTGGCACTAGATGAGGCGTTTTTAGATGTCTCGGGCTCCATTAAATTAATTGGCCGACCTACCGAGATTGCAAAATTGCTTCGTAGCAAAATACAAGCTGAATTAAAATTGACTGCTTCCGTTGGGGTTGCAACTAATAAGTTTTTAGCCAAGCTGGCATCAACATATGCAAAGCCAGATGGATTGCTGTTAATTCCGCAGGCGCAGATTATAAATTTCCTGCATCCACTACCAGTTGGTGCGCTGTGGGGGGTTGGTGAGAAAACTGAGATCAAGCTTAAGGAGCTGGGGTTAAACAACATTGGCGATATTGCGCTGCTTCCGCTTGCCACATTGGAGCGAATATTGGGAGATGCAGCGGCTGAGCAGTTATATGAGCTTGCGTGGGGAAGAGATGATCGAGAAGTTGTGGTGAGCGAACCAGATAAATCAATTGGGCACGAAACCACATTTGGGCAAGATCTATTTGATCCAACCGAAGTAGAAGCTGAGCTGCTGCGACTAGCTGACCAGGTTGCAGCAAGGTTAAGGAATCGCGGATATGCAGCTCGAACAATTAGCATTAAAGTTAGATTTCATGATTTTTCAACCATCACTAGATCAAAAACTTTAACTAGCTTTACACACAGCACCCAAGAGATTAATCAAATTGCGCGACAGCTTTATCGAAATCTAGGCTTACAGCGTGCCCGAATTCGGTTGCTGGGAGTTCGGGCGGAGAATTTACAACCTGATAACTTGGCAAATTACCAATTAACTCTTGATCAGCCAACACATGGCTGGGAAGAGGCTGATCAGGCAGTAGATCTAGCTCGAGCGAGATTTGGGGATGCTGCGCTGCGCCCAGCCCGACTATTAGCTGACGAAGAGGATTAATGGGCTGGGGGCTGAGTTGCCGCCACATAAAGAACGCGTATTCTTAACTCGTTAAAGGAGGTTAGATGCCACTGTCGGAGAATGAACAACGGCTGTTAGAGCAAATGGAGAAGGCGCTCATAGCTGAAGATCCAAAATTCGCATCTGCCTTGCGCGGTCGACCAAGTTTGGCCGGCAGTCGTTTTGCCGCAATCTCTTTAGTTTTGATGTTGACCGGCGTTGCTCTAATTGTGGCTGCAGTGGTGATTCCATTAATGCCAATAGGCTTAATTGGTTTTGTGGCACTTTTAGTTGGTGTGCTGTTGTTGACAGCACCAAAACCAGCGGATGCCGCTGGCAAGAAATCAGCAAATCAAGGAAAAACTAACCAAGTTGATTTTATGAAGCGTTTTGAGCAGCGTTGGGAAGATCGCAATCAAGGCGACCAAAACTAAGTTTGTTTTGCGGGCTCAAATTTCATCGAAATTGAATTAATACAAAATCTACGATCCGTTGGTGTGCCATAACCTTCGCCATCAAATACGTGGCCTAAATGCGAATCGCAGGTGCTGCATCGAATCTCAACACGTTTGCGACCATGGCTAAAATCAACAAGTTCTCGAACTGCACCTGGGTTTGCAGCATCAAAAAATGATGGCCAACCACAACCTGAGTGAAACTTTTTAGCAGCTGTAAATATCAGGGCATCACAAGCTGCACAGAAGTAATCTCCTGGTTCATCAGTATCGGTAAAAATTCCTTGGAACGCAGGTTCAGTTGCACCAAGTCGCAGCACCGCAAAAGCTTCATCGCCGATTAATTCACGCAACTTAGCTTCATCAAATCCCAGCGGATTTTCAATAGCTTGGGCACCATCGGGCAACATCTGCATACTTGACTCCTTTATCAACCGATCACTTTAGCCATCGCTGGAAATTGAAACCAGCTAGGTTTACTTGCTGCATAAGATTAAGGCCAAACTTAGATCGATGCAGTATCTCGCCGCTCCCTGTTGTTGAACTTACCGAGATCAGCGCTTCGGTGAGCAAATTGGCGTTTATAAATTCTTTGAAAACACCACCGCCGCCTTCGATAAGCACTTTTTCATAATTTAGCTCAGCTGCTTGCTGCAAAATTCGCTGTGGCGATAACTCAGACATCACTATGGTCTTAAGGCTTGGATGTGCCAGTTTGCTTAGTATGAAGGTTTTCTCATTTTCAAAAATACGAAAATTAGGATCAAGATCAAGACTATTTGATAATACAAAAACTGCACAGTTTGGTGCGGGCGGATTCTCAGTTCGAATAGTTTGCGCCCCAATAATTACCAGATCTGCGCTGTTACGCACCAGCTTTAGAAACTCTCGATCTAGCGGACTGCTTAATTGCGAACTTGAGCTAGTTAAATCTTTTAGCTGCCCAATTTTATTTTGTACCAAAATGGCCCGAACCGTGCTGCCTCTAGGCCAGTTAGCAAGTTCTATTAAGTGGCCATTCATTTAAACCTCAGCATCTGGGTGGTGGGCGATAAGGGACTCGAACCCCTGGCCTCTTGCGTGACAGGCAAGCGATCTAACCAACTGAGCTAACGGTGCAAAATCGTATCGCAATCGGATCAGTACTCCGATATCTATACTAAGGTACCTTAGTATTGTTTTGTT
>JAURFT010000024.1 GCA_030834185.1 Candidatus Nanopelagicales bacterium | reverse complement strand
TAGAGATGTTGAACAGTTATCAAACTGAATACGTAACGCTTACGCGCTCATAATCGCGATCATAGTAATTCGAGCGATCGCAAACTCACCAACTTTTGCACTTCGTTGATCAAATGCAGATAACTTTCCTGCAGCAAGTCGAATTGGTTGCACAACATGCTCAACTTCACGACCAGAATCATTGGCATAGCCAATCCAAACTTTTTGTTTTAGCTCAACCGCTTGTCGCAGCACCGCAACTGTTTCAGTTGTTGAAAGGCGAACGGCATTTTTTGGTCTAGCAGAAGGTGCAGCTGCATCACCTTGCCGAAGCGCTCTCACCGCTTCAATTAATACTTCATCAGTTGGATGATCAATTCGATTAGCACCGCTATCTAAACTGGCTCGGCGTGGCTGGCGAGCACGAACCAAAGTTGAACCATCAGCAGATTCAAGCGTTGGGGTGTAGCCGGACTGACTTAACACCGCTGCAGCGTCATCAGCTTCATATTGGAACACCACCACAGTCGGTGCAATGCGTTGTGGTTGCAATGCTCGAATTCGAGCATCTTTCATTAACGCATCCAGAATTGAAGGGTCATCACTTCGTAAATATGAAGGTGCAGTGCCCAATCTAATTGCACCATGTTTTCGCGCGGTGTCATCAATTAAATATTCAAGTGGTTGTGGCAGCGGTGTTTTTGAAGCTTTAGTTAATATCGAACGAATCTCTTCAGCTGATTTACCAGCATCAAGGCCGCGGCGAATACTTGCTTGCGTAAATCTAAAAACTGTGGCAGCACCGCGACTTTCTACCTCGGCAATTACATTGAGCTCACGTTCTAAATCAGCAACTAGCGGACCTGGCGCTACGGCCGTTAAATCTGCTTGCACCATGATGTAATCAATAGGTACTGGTAAAAATTCAGCGATGTAGTTAGCAATTTCTTGATGATGTAAAAGTTGTTTTCCAGCAGCAGTTAATAATCCCATGCCAGAGATGCCAAGCAGCTCAGCTTGCGCCAAGGTAGCAAGCACAACGCGATGAATAATTTTTTTATCCCGTCGAGGTCGATACCAGTAAACCCAGGCTGCTAGCTGCTCTGGATCAGTTGAGCCAAACTGCATCGCTTCAAGCGTCAGCGTGCGCAGATCAATTACTGGAATTCCCAAGCGATCAAGTCCGCCTTGCAAGGCATTGATGCGGTCACCCTTTTCATCTTTTTCACCAATTAAGAACATCGCACGAGCGCTATTCCACCAGGCCAAAATTAAGCTCTCCCACTTTGCCGAGACATCTTTAATGCGCCAGATGTCATAGGCAGTAGTTGGCGCCCAGCTGGGCTCTTGATGAAAATCGGTAGCTAGCAATCCAGCTGCATAAACTAATTCAATAATTAAACTTGCAGCCGCTTCATCGATATCGAGCAACTCAGCTGCTTTGATTAAATCCCGAGCACTCAGCCCGCCGCTGCGCAGCACTGGTGGTGGATTAATTGACCAAGCATCAAGTAGTTGCTCCGCTTGTCTAACTAATCGATAAGCAACTTCACCACCAACAACATCTGGTTTTAGCTTGGCAGATTTACTATCTGGCAAAACTTCAGGAGCTCCAGGATCAATCTCACGAACTAATTTGTCCTCACGCAGCGCAAGTGCAACTTCTCTTGGCAACATAATTGACTCAGCTCCAATTGGAATTAATATTCCACGAGCAACCAGCCATTCAATTGGAGTTTTTGCAGTTTCAACCGTGACTGCTCGCTTAGCGTCAGCCACTTTTCCAACTGGTGGACCCCAAAGTAATTTGTCAATAACAAATTTCACATCATCAGGTGCATTATCAATTAGTGTTTTTAGCTCAGTTGGATGCAAGGAAGCAATTAACGAATCCATTTGATCTGTTGCGCTACTTCCCAGTCCGCATGGATAAGGACCAATTACATCAACTAGCGCATCAGGAGTTTGCATCGCTTTGTCATCTCCCCAAACAAGAGCCAAAGTGCGCAGATGGGTAATTGCATGCTTGATGCTAATTGGAACGGTTTTACCAGTTGCTCCCATGGCTTTTGCAAGCTGCGCGGCGCTTACTGGTTTTGGTAATACTGCTAGCACTTCAATTACTTGCAGCGCTGTTCGATTAATTCGATCTAACGCTCGCGAGACGCTTGATGGCGAAAGTGCGCGCGCTGCAAGTCGTTCAAAATCTGGCGGAATTGGATGCAATAAATCTGGGCGTTCATGCAATAACTTCATCACAGCTTCGTCAGCAAATTCGCGCAGTGAACCAACTAAGGCGGCGCGGGCGTCGATATCGTGACTAGACATTCTGCCAAATGTACAGGGCGTAGGATGTGAAGATGCTAACAGTGGGTTTTGACCTTGATATGACTTTGGTGGATTCAGCAGATTCCATCGTCGCTTCACTAGTTGCAGTGGTGATTGAGCGTGGTTTTCAAATTGATGAACAGCAGGTTCGAGACACAATCGGGATGCCATTTCCGTTGGTGCTGCCAACCTTGGTGCCCGATGCTGATCCAGACGAGCTATTAGCGGCGTATCGAGCGCATTATCGAATTCACGGCGTGCCACTAACTAAGCCGCTGCCTGGCGCACATGATGCAATTGCCGCAATTCGGGAAGCTGGAGCTCGAGTTGTAGTTGTAACGGCAAAGCAAGGTGTAACTGCAGTTGGTGCGCTAGCTGCAGCTGGATTTGAGATTCCAACCAGCGATGTGGTGGCGGAGGTTTTTGCTGAAGCAAAGGGCCACGCCCTGCTGGGATTTGGAGCTCAGGTTTACGTTGGAGATCACCCCGGCGATATCACCGGAGCCAAAGTTGCCAGCGCAGTTGCCGTGGGGGTGCCAACCGGACCAACCTCGGCGGCCGAGCTGCTAGCAGCAGGGGCAGATGTGCTGCTGTATGGCGGACTGCCGGAGTTTCGGGATTGGTTCACCGACTGGCGCGCTTCGCGCTAGATTTAGCCCTCGATCAAGCTTTAGGAGCAAAGGTGCCTACCGGCAAACTCAAGTGGTACGACCATGAACGCGGCTTTGGATTTATTACATCCGATGACGGCGAAGATGTGTTTGTGCACACCAACGCACTTCCAGTTGGTGTCGTAGTTAAGCCTGGCATGAAAATGGAGTTTGGTGTTGCAGATGGCAGACGCGGTCGCCAGGCACTAAACGTTTCTATCCTTGATCCAATTCCAAGCTTGGTTGAAGGACAGCGCAAACCTGCCGATGACATGGCAGTGATCATTGAAGACCTAATCAAATTATTAGATAGCGTGCACAACGGGCTTCGTCGTGGTCGATTTCCAGAAGGAAATCACGGCACCAAGATTGCATCCTTGCTTCGTGCAGTTGCAAACGACCTAGATAGCTAACGTGAGTAAGTTAACTAATCGCAAGCGTAAAGTTAAGCTAACGCCAAAACTTGTTACCGAACCAAGCGCAGCTGTTGCAGTTGAGCCCAAGTCTGCCCAGCAAGAAGTAAGCACACCAGAAGTTAAAGCGGCAGCGCCAGTTGAGATGGTTGCAGAAGCACCAACTGCGGTAGCAACCAAAATTGCAGCGCCTGCAGAAATTAAAGTTGAGCAGCCAAAAGTTTTAGCACCTAAAGTTATTGAACCTGAGCGGGTAATTACATTTCAAACTACTGCAGTAAAACCAGTAAATCTGAATTTCCGCATCGATCCAGAAGTTGCTCGCAACGCGTTAGCTGAAGTAACTGACAGCTCGCATATTGGCGCATTTGTTGAAACTCAACCAACAACTGAGCAAACTGCAATTGTGACATTTGTTTCAACAATGCCAGGCTATAAAAATTGGAAATGGTTGGTGATGCTTTCTTGGTTAGATGCCAAGCATCTAACTATTGATGAAGTTGCGATGGTGCCAACTGATGAAGCGCTGGTAGCGCCAGCATGGGTGCCGTGGTCACAACGAGTTGAAGCGGGAGATTTAGGTGTTGGCGATGAGCTGCCTTATCAAGCATTAGACCCAGCTTTAGCGCCAGGATATGTGCAAGCTGAACAAGATCTGCTCGATGATCAAGAAACGCTGCGACCATTTTGGTGGTCGTTGGGATTGGGTCGAGAGCGGGTGCTTTCAGCAACTGGACGTGAGCTTGCTGCAGCGAGATGGTCAAGCGGCGAGTATTCAGCGGCGGCGATTATGGCCAAAGTTGCGCAGGGAAAGTGCATTGGTTGCGGTTACTTTAATCCGTTAGCGGGCTCGCTTGGTTCTGCTTTTGGTGCTTGCACCAATGCCGTATCTCCTGCAGATGGCAAAGTTGTGGCAGCTAATTTTGGTTGCGGTGCACATAGTGAAACTGATGCAGCTGAAGTATTTGTACCAACGGTGGATTTAGTTTATGACGATACTTATGATCAAGGACTTGAGATTACTGACGACGACGTCGACGTCGAGTCAGAAAAATAATTATTATAAATCCAATTAATACGCCATAGCTTAAAATTTCTCGATCCAGCTGCAACCAACCAGCTAACTGACCCACCAGCGCAATAATCCAAACACCGGTAATCACTACAACAGCGCGAAGTCCATCAACGGCAAGCGGATCTTTACTCATTGCAGCAGTTTAATAAAGAAAGTCTAAGATGTGGCCGTGACCGCCCGAACCCGCCGACTTATCACGCTAATTGTGCTCGCAGCACTAATTGCAGCCCCGCTAGTTAATGCTGTGCTAGCTGTTTAAAGCTGACCTACCACATAATCAATAGCTTGAGTTAACTTTGTTACATCAGCTGGTTCAACAGCTGGGAACATAGCAACTCGGATTTGATTTCGGCCAAGCTTTCGATATGGCTCAACATCCAAAATTCCATTTGCACGCAGCGCTTTTGTGATTGCTGTTGCATCAATGGAATCAGCAAAATCAATAGTTGCCACAACATTTGAACGCTTGGTTGGATCTGTGACAAATGGCGTAGTTAACTCATTAGCCTCAGCCCAGCTATAAAGTCGATTTGCTGAATCTGCTGTGCGCTGGGCACACCAGTTAATGCCACCTTGTTCATTCATCCAATCCAGCTGAGCTGCCATCATCACAATAGTTGCAACTGCTGGGGTGTTATAGGTTTGATTCAATCTTGAGTTTTCAATTGCAATAGCTAAATCCAAAAATGCTGGCGTCCAGCGATTAGTGCTGGCAATTTTTTCAACTCGGGCAATCGCTGCTGGCGACATAATTGCAAACCACAAACCACCATCTGAGCCAAATGATTTTTGCGGAGCAAAGTAATACACATCAAATTCAGTTGGATCAACCATTAATCCACCCGCTGCGCTGGTGGCATCAATAACAACTAACCCATCAGCGCTTGGTCGCTTAACCTCAATTGCTACACCTGTTGAAGTTTCATTATGCGGAGTGCAGTACGTATCAATATCGGATGCTGGATTAAATGTTGGCGCATCGCCTGGTTCAGATTTAATTACCTGCGGATCCGCCAAGTGCGGTGCGGCTTTAGCGCCAGCGGCAAACTTGGCACCAAACTCACCAAAAGATAAAAACTGCGCTTTAGAATCAATTAAGTGAAAAGTAGCGATATCCCAAAATGCAGTTGATCCACCATTGCCCAACACAACTTCGTAACCTGCAGGCAGGTTAAATAAATTGGTAATGCCATCTCGAACTCGGCCTACCTGAGATTTAACTGCGTTTTGGCGGTGTGAAGTGCCAAGCACATTAGTTGCGGCAGCTTTCAAAGCAGTAAGTTGCTCTGCTCGCACTTTGCTAGGGCCGGCACCAAAGCGACCATCGGTTGGTAGCAAATTAGCTGGGATTTTTATCGGCTCGCTCATTTTTCTCCTCGAGTTACGGGTGAAACTTACCCATCAACAGGCAGCTTCGCACGGCACCCACAACAATGTTCCCGTGAACGACCCAAAATGGCTAAATGACCTGCGCGTCAGTTATGAAGTTGATGGCATCGATATGCCCAGCCTGCTGCCAACTCCGCTGGGACAATTTGAAGCCTGGCTGGCAGCTGCAGTAGCAGCAGAGCTGCCAGAACCTAATGCCATGGTGATTGCTACCGCGAGCAGCGATGGTGCACCAACAACTCGAACTGTGCTTTGCAAGTTAGTTGATGAACGCGGGTTTGTTTTTTTCACAAATACCAACAGCCACAAAGCGCAGCAGTTAGCGCAGAACCCACAAATTGCTGCCACTTTTTTATGGTTAAACCTGCATCGACAAGTTCAGGTGGCAGGAGATATCGAACAGGTATCGCAAGCTGAAGCTGAGCAATATTTTTCAACGCGAGCGCGCTCTTCGCAGCTTGGTGCTTGGGCAAGCGAGCAATCGGCCACGCTGAGTTCGCGAGCAGAACTAGCCAATCGAGTTGTTGAACTTGAAGCTCAGTATGCAGATGTCGAGCAGATCCCAACCCCACCATTCTGGGGCGGCTATTTGATTCGACCTAAATATGTGGAATTCTGGCAAGGCCAGCGATCTAGATTGCATGATCGCTTCCGATATGAGCTGGCAGATCCAAGCTTTTATGGCAGATCAGTGCTCAATCGCGCCGATGCCTGGCAGGTGAAGCGGCTAGCGCCGTAGGCTTAGCCAAAAGCGTCCAAGGAGCTGTCTCATGATTGTTACGATCACGCCGAATCCTTCGCTTGATTACACCTATGAATTACCAGCTGGCGAATTTTCACTTGGCGGTGTAATTCGACCACTTGATACCAGGTGTGATGCTGGTGGCAAAGGCGTGAATGTGGCGCGAGCACTTTCGTTAAATGGGTTTAGATCAAGAGCAGTGCTTACGCTTGGCCAAACTGAGGGCCAGCACATTTTGGACCTTTTGATGCTGGAAGATTTAGACACCAGACCACTTTTAGTTAAAGGTGCATCTCGCGTGAATGTCACGCTGGTAGATGTTGATGGAAATACCACAAAAATTAATTCGCTGGGCTCGCCAATCTCACCTGGTGAATGTCGGGGATTAGTTGCGCTAGCAATTACTGCAACAGATGAAATTGATTGGCTAGTTACCTGCGGCTCGCTGCCACCAAGTGTTGATAAAGGCTTTCATGCGATGGCTGTTGAAGGTGGTAAATCGCTTAACGCAAAAACTGCAGTTGACTGCACAGGCGAACCATTGCTTTTGGCTTGTAAAGCTGGAGTTGATTTAATTAAACCTAACGTGCATGAGCTGCGCGATATTGTTAAACGTGATCTAACAACTTTAGGTGAGTTAATCCAAGCAGCTAAAGAAGTAATAGCTATGGGTTGTAAATCTGTAATTGTTTCAATGGGATCGCAAGGTGCGGTATTTGTTTCAGCAACCGATCTGCTTTATGCAACTGCACCAAAAGTAAAACCACGAAGCACCTCAGGTGCTGGTGATTCATCACTTGCGGGTTTTCTTTCTAAATATGATCAAGGACTTGAAGTTGCACTATTGGAATCAATGGCATGGGGCGCTGCAGCAGTTGGACTGCCAGGCTCAAAAATGCCAGTTGAAGCTGATATTGCACCGCTGCGCGGAATTAGTAAAGTAACAAGAGATCCAGATTTAAGTATGGCCGTTTTGGGAGATTAGTTCTTTTTAATTTTTTCGTAGTCAGCTAACGCCCGAATTCGTTCAACGGCATGATCCACAATTGGTTGCGGATAACCATTCTGATATCCAGCAGGCGTCTTCCATGGCTCATGCGCAGTATTTGCTGGCAGATGCGCAAGTTCTGCAATGTATTTACGAACATAATCCCCGTTTGGATCAAACTTCAATCCTTGCGTGATTGGATTAAAGACGCGATAAAACGGCGATGCATCCGTGCCGCTGCCAGCAGTCCATTGCCAACCATGTTGATTTGATGCGATATCACCATCAGCTAACCACTGCATAAACCAATCCGCGCCGCGGCGCCAATCAATATGTAAATCTTTAATTAAAAAACTTGCAACCACCATTCGAACTCGGTTATGCATCCAGCCTTCAGCCATTAGTTGTCGCATGCCGGCATCAACAAAGGGAAATCCGGTTTTACCCTGACACCAAGCTGCAAAGTTTTCATCTGCAGTTTTGCCGCGCTCCCACGGCATTTGGTCATATTGTTTATTTAAGTTTTCAGTGCTGGTATGGGGATTGTGATGCAGCACATCTGCATAAAACTCCCGCCAACAGATTTCTTTTTTGTAAACCTCATCAGTTTCTTTTAGATCTTTTAAAATTGTGCGCGGATGTATCTCGCCAAACCGTAACGGGATGCTCATTTTTGAAGTGCCGTTAATAAGATCAGATCGATTGCGATCTTCAGCATAATCTTTTAACGCGGTAGCTTGAAATGTCTCCCACCGAGCTAACGCAGCTTGCTCACCAGCTGTTGGCAGCACTAAATCGCCAAGCTCAGGTTCCGCTGGTCGACCATGGCATTGCAGTGGCATCCACCAGTTGGCAAATTCTGGTTTAGCTGCTGGCAATCGCCAACCATGCGCTGCCCAACTGCGATAAAACGGCGTGAAGACTCGATATGGCGTGCCATCATCTTTATTAACTCGGCCAGGCGAGATGGCATATGCCGAACCGGTGCGAACTAATGGCACAGAAATTAGGTTCTCAATTTCTTGATCAAGTTTGGCAAGCTCGGGCTCAAAGGCAGCGGCAATATGCACGCTGCTGGCTGTTGCAGCAGCGATAACTTCAGGGAGCACCTGCTTTGGGTCACCATGGCGGATTAATAAATTGCGATCCAGTGATTTTCCTAATTCATTCAAACTTCGAATTAAATATGCGCCACGAACCGCGCCAAGCTGCGCAAATTGCGCTGGATCTAAGATGAAAAGCGGCACTACTCGCGGATCGCTGGCGGTAGCTGCCTCGGCAATGGCAGCTAGCAGCGCTGGGTTATCGCTTAAGCGCAGATCCCGGCGAAACCAATGAATTGTGGCCATTGGCGCACGGTACGGGGAAATAAATCTAACTGCCACCTGAGCCTTCTTAAGGTATTTTTAAGGTTCTGGTAGGTTTCATAGATGCGAAAAGCCCTGCTTGGACTCGTGCTTAGCCTCACCATGGTGGCAGTTGTGTTGCCAGCTGCGGCTAGCGAAGATGTAGTCGGACAGCTTGATGCTGACCTGTACCAAATAACTGTGCCAGCAACCCTTAACCAAGATAAGACAGCTGCAGATAGAGCAGCCCAATCCCAGAAGGCCAATCGACAGGCTCGAGCGCTGGCTAAACGAGCAGACAAAGTGCTTCGCATCGCAGCAGATCTCAAAGGGGTGCGATATCGCTTCGGGGGCGCATCGCCCAGCTCAGGATTTGATTGCTCTGGCTACATGGCATACGTATTTGACAAAGTTGGAACCGAGCTGCCTCACTCATCTAGCGCAATTCGCAGCGCCGCTGAGAAAATCAATAAAGCTGATCTTAAAAAAGGTGATTTGATTTTCTGGCATTCAGCTAGTGGACGGGTATTTCACGTAGGGATTTATGCTGGAGCTGGTCAGGCATGGCATGCACCACGGCCAGGTCGAAGTGTCTCAAAGCAGGCAATTTCGCTTGCTGGTGGCCGCCAAACGTCCTACATAACATATGGCCGAATCTAAAACTCCGGCAAAATTTTAGTTTCCCACTACGGTTAGCCTGTGAAAATTGCAATTCCACTTGAAACCAAACCTGGCGAGGCCAGAGTTGCCCTCACTCCAGAGCTGGCTGCCAAGCTGATCAAGCAAGGCTTTGAGGTGGTGCTGGAGCAGGGTGCTGGGGAGAAAGCAGGTTTCACCGATGCTGCCTATCAGGCTGCAGGGGTGGATTTAGTTGCCGCAAACTCAACTAAAACCGCCGATGTTGTGCTTAGCGTGCAGCCGCTTGCAGCAGCTGCAATGACTGAACTTAAATCAGGCGCGATCACCATTTCGTTTTTGCCAGTAGCTGCAACCCAGAGTATTCAAGCTGCGCAAGCTGCAAAAGTTACGGCATTTTCACTTGAGTTAATTCCGCGAATTTCTAGAGCGCAATCAATGGATGCGCTTACTTCACAAGCTCTTTGCGCCGGTTATAAAGCAGCGCTAGTTGGAGCGGAGTTATCACCAAGATTTTTCCCGCTGCTAATGACTGCAGCTGGCACAGTTACACCAGCTCAGGTGCTGGTGTTGGGCGCTGGCGTGGCTGGGTTGCAGGCGATTGCAACTGCAAAGCGACTTGGTGCAGTGGTTTCGGCATATGACGTTCGACCATCTAGCAAAGATGAAGTTATCTCAATGGGAGCAAGTTTCATTGAGCTTGAGCTAGAAGCGCTTGAAGGCAGCGGTGGATATGCCAGAGAGATGACTGCTGAGCGCGCCGCAAAACAACGCGAGCTGCTAACTCCTTATATTTCAAAATCTGATGTGGTGATCACAACTGCAGCCGTACCAGGTCGACCTGCACCACGGTTGATCACTAAAGAAATGATGAGCGGACTTAAAGCAGGTTCGGTTGTAATTGACTTAGCAAGTGAATCAGGCGGTAACGTCGAGGGATCTGTTGCAGGTGAGATTGTGCAAATCGATGGTGTGAAAATTTGGGGCGGTAAAGATGTGCCAAGTTCGCTGCCATTTCACGCATCACAGCTGTATGCAAAAAATGTGGTTAATTTATTAACCTTGATGATTAATGCCCAAACAAATGCACTCGAGCTTAATTTTGAAGATGAAATTATTGCGGCAGCTGCAGTTACGCATAACGGCGAAATTCGAGTTGAAGCAGCCAAGCAGGCAGTAGGTGGAGCTAAATGAGTGATGTTGTAGCGCTATTCTCAATATTTATTCTTGCTATCTTTATTGGATTTGAAGTGGTATCTAAAGTTTCAACAACTTTGCATACACCACTTATGAGCGGTGCGAATGCAATTCATGGAATTATTTTAGTTGGCGCAATAATTGTGGCTGACCATTCAGATACCACGTTGGAGTTGGTGTTATCGCTGATTGCAATTGTGCTAGCAACAATAAATTTAGTTGGCGGATTTGTGGTAACTGACCGAATGCTTGAAATGTTCAAGGGTAAGAAAAAATGAGCAGAGATATTTATGATCTGCTTGGACTCGTTGCTGCAGTATGTTTTATTCTGGCGCTTAAAGGGCTATCTTCACCAAGAACAGCTCGTCGTGGAAATTTGATTGGTGCTGTAGGCGCTTTGCTAGCAACAGTTATTGTGTTCTTTTACGTGGAATCACCAGACGTGCTGCCACTTAACAACCTTGGCTTGATTTTGGCTGCTATGACTGTTGGTGTTTTAGTTGGTGTGCCAGCAGCTAGGCGTGTGCAGATGACGCAGATGCCGCAGCTGGTGGCGCTGTTTAATGGTGTTGGTGGTGGCGCTGCCGCACTAGTTGCGATTGTGGAATACCTCAAACTTGGTGAAACGGCATCGCTTGCGGTTTTAATCGCAACTATTTTTACAGTTGTAGTTGGTTCAGTTTCATTCTCAGGATCTTTTGTTACGTTTTTAAAGCTACAAGAATTAATGACAACCCGGCCAGTGGTATTTCCAGGTGGCAGATTTGTAATTGGCGCAACGCTGGCAGGGATTATTGCGGTTGCAGCTTGGGTAATAACTGAAGGTGGAACAACTCCGCTGTTATTGCTTGGCGCTTTGTCATTGCTATTTGGTGTGCTGTTTGTGCTACCAGTTGGTGGTGCAGATGTGCCAATTGTTATTTCATTGCTAAATGCATTTACCGGTCTAACTGTTGCAGCTAGTGGTTATGTGCTGGAGGCAACGCTACTAATTGTTGCTGGCACATTAGTTGGTGCTTCTGGCACAATTTTGACTCGTTTGATGGCAGCTGCTATGGGTAGATCTATTTTTGGAATTCTGTTTGGCGCTTTCACTGCCAAAGCTGTTGATGCCGTAGGAAGTGATTCAGCTCGGCCAGTTAAATCAGGCTCAGCTGAAGATGTCGCAATTTTGTTAAATTATGCGCAGCGAGTTGTAATTGTGCCCGGCTTTGGTTTAGCAGTTGCCCAAGCGCAGCATACGGTTCGCGAGCTGGCGGATTTGTTAACAGCAAAAGGAATTGAAGTTGCCTATGGCATTCATCCAGTTGCCGGACGAATGCCAGGGCATATGAATGTGCTGTTAGCTGAAGCCAATGTGCCATATGAGCAGTTAGCAGAGATGGAAGAAGTCAATCCAACTTTTGCGCAAACTGATGTGGCATTAGTAATTGGGGCAAATGATGTGGTCAATCCTGCCGCTAAATCCACCCCAAGCGCTCCAATTTATGGCATGCCAATTTTGGAGGTAGCGAACGCGGCAAACGTTATTTTCTTAAAGCGTTCAATGCGACCTGGATTTGCTGGAATTGAAAATGAGCTCTTGTATGACCAGAAGACCACGCTGCTATTTGGCGATGCCAAAACCTCGTTAACGGCGGTAGTGAGCGCGTTAAAAGCGCTTTAAGTGGGGTTTTTCTGAGACTGGCCCCATTAGATAGCCATTTAGCAGGCAAACAAGGCAGAATCTAGCCATGACAGTCTTAGTAGTAGATGATGATCGAGCAATCCGTGATGCTGTGCTGCGCGCCATTAAATTCGATGGCATGGATTGCGAAGCTGTTGCTACCGCCCGTGAGGCGCTGCAATATATCAACGGCGAAAAAGGTAAGCGACCAGATTTAGTTATTTTAGATCTAGGCCTACCAGATCTAGATGGACTTGATGTGGTGCGTCAGGTTCGAGCAAAAGGTGATGACCTACCAATTTTGGTGCTAACTGCTCGCACGCAGATCTCTGATCGCGTTGCTGGACTTGATGCTGGTGCTGATGATTATTTACCAAAACCATTTGCGCTACCAGAGTTGCTGGCACGAGTTCGTGCGCTGCTGCGCCGAATTCAAATTGATGCCACTCCAAGCGGAATTGTGCCACTTGGCGAGGTGTATCAAATTGAAGATCTAATTGTGGATTGCGGCGCCTATCGAGCTAGTCGTAATGGCAGACATTGCAATTTAACTCGCACTGAGTTCTCGCTATTAGAAGTACTAGCTAAAAATTCTGGCAAAGTTGTGCCACGGGATATGTTGTTAGAAAAAGTTTGGGGCTGGGCTTCGCCAACTTTAAGTAACGGTTTAGATGTTTATATCGGTTACTTACGTAAGAAACTTGAAGAAGGCGGGGAGCCTCGACTAGTTCAAACCGTTCGCGGCATTGGCTACGTGCTGCGGCTTGAGGAATAACTAGTGTCACTCAGAAGGCGCTTAGCATTAATTGCGGGCGGTGTAACAGCTGTTGCCGTCTTATTAGTTGCGCTGCTTAGTGGTTTGCTTTCTGCTCGCACTATGTATGAACAAGTTGATGCAGAACTTAGATCTGCGCTGAACTTTAATGTTGAAAATGAATTAGCTGCAAAATTAGAGTTATCTTCACGAACAACGTTAACTGCTGAATCACTAGATATTTTAATTGATGTTTATTTCGTTGAGGGCACCGTTGAACCACGCGGCTCTGTTACTGCAGCAGTGCCACCAGGGGATGCGGTTTTCCAACAGCTTTTAGGAAGCAGCAGCGAGCCGATCTTTGAATCGGTTACTACAAATACAGATATTTCATTAAGAGTTGCTGTTATCCCATTCACAGATGGTGCAGTGATTCGGGCAATGCGTCCAATTAATGATCTGCAAGTAAGCATAAATACGCTAACAGCAGGAATCTCGGCATTAGCTTTCCTAGCCTCATTAATAACTGCACTAATTGCAAGTGTGGTTGTTGGCTCAGCGCTTCGGCCTGTTTTGAAGTTAACAGCAGCAGCTGAGCAGATTGCGCAAACTCAGAAACTAGATGATTCGGGTCTAATTGAGGCAACGGCTGGTCGCAGTGATGAGATTGCTCGATTGTCAGCATCGCTGCAATCGCTGGTAGCAGCTCTGGCTCGCAGTCGCGAGCAACAACAACGACTAGTTGATGATGCTGCTCATGAACTTCGCACTCCGCTAACTTCGATGCGAGCAAATCTGGATCTAATGGCAATGGCTGAAGCAACCGAGCGCGGCATTACGCTGGAACAACGCAGCGAGATGCTGGGCTCTATGAATGAAGAGCTCGAAGAGCTCAGTCAGTTAGTTGAAGAGTTAGTTGCTCTAGCAAGTCCGGTGCCAACGCTGCATGAAGTTTCATTAGAAGCAGATGTTGAGTTAGCGCAATTAGCAGAGCAGGTGGTTCGCAGGTTTGCCCGCAGGTCTGGTCGGGAGATTAAACTCGACGCCAACTCATCCTTGGTTCAAGGAAGGTCGGCGCTAATTGAACGGGCAATTGCCAATTTAGTTGGTAATGCAATTAAGTTCTCACCAGCTGAAACTGCAATTTCTGTGACCGTTCGAGATGGCATGGTGCTAGTTGATGATGCCGGACCGGGCATTGCAACGGATTATCGCTCGCAGGTATTAGAGCGATTCTGGCGTGCTCCAGAGTCACGTGGCTTGCCAGGATCTGGGCTGGGCTTATCGATTGTAAGTGATATGGCAAAGTCGCATTCTGGTTCAGTGATTATTGACCAATCACCACTTGGTGGCGCCAGGGTGGGATTTGTGCTTCCTGAGTTAAAGGAAAGTAAAGCTTAATCTTTTGGCGTATCTCAGGATTTAGCTTGGCTTAAGTTAACGCTTAGTGATCTCTTGGTAATTGCGCTCTGTTTCACCGGTATACACCTGACGAGGGCGACCAATTCGAGTTGCTGGATCTTCAATCATCTCTCGCCATTGTGCGATCCAGCCAGGTAGTCGACCAAGTGCAAATAGCACCGTGAACATCTTGGTTGGAAATCCCATAGCCTTGTAGATAACACCAGTGTAGAAATCAACATTTGGATAAAGTTTGCGTTCAATAAAGTAATCATCAGCTAGCGCTGCTTCTTCAAGCTTTAGCGCAATATCTAACAACGGATCATTAACGCCAAGTTCTTTAAGTACTTGGTCAGCTGCGTTCTTAATGATCTTCGCTCGTGGGTCATAGTTTTTATAAACCCGATGGCCAAAGCCCATCAGCCTTACAGCCGAATCCTTTTCTTTAACCTTTGCAATAAATTGCTCAACAGACTGGCCTGATTGCTGAATATCATTAAGCATTTCAAGCACAGCTTGATTGGCTCCACCGTGCAGCGGGCCGAACAGCGCAGATATGCCTCCTGCGACAGATGCGAATAGGTTGGCATGAGAAGAGCCAATCATTCGCACTGTGGATGTTGATGCATTCTGTTCATGATCAGCATGCAGAATAAACAACAGGTCAAGCGCCTTTGCAACAACTGGATTGACTTCATACTTTTCAGCAGGAAGTGAGAATGTCATCTGCAAGAAGTTTGAAACATAATCAAGACTGTTATCTGGGTATGGGAATGGTTGACCCATTGATTTGCGAAGTGAGTAGGCAGCAATAGTTGGAACTTTAGCTAGCAGTCGAATTGTTGATATTTCTACTTGTTGCTTATCAAACGGGTCAAGTGAGTCTTGATAGAAAGTTGATAGGGCATTAACTGCAGATGCTAAAACTGGCATTGGATGCGCATCGCGCGGGAAGCCGGAGAAAAATCCTTTGAGATCTTCATGCAGCATGGTGTGTAAACGAATATTCTCAGTAAATAAAGTTAGCTGCTCAGCAGTTGGCAGTTCGCCATAAACGAGTAAATAAGAAACTTCAAGAAATGATGATTTCTCTGCTAGCTGCTCAATTGGATAGCCGCGATAGCGCAGAATTCCAGCATCGCCATCTAGATAAGTAACTGCAGATTGAGTTGTGGCAGTATTTCCAAAACCGCTATCAAAGGTGATGTGGTTTGTGCCAGTTAGCAACTTGGAGATATCAAGTGCATCTGGTCCTTCAGTTGCTTTAACTAGTGGTAAATCAATTGACTTATCTGGGGTGTTGAGCTGACCCTGCGACATCGAAAATCCTCCGTTTATTAGCAGTTTTCTAAATTCACCTGAATCTATATTACCTAGGGGTAATCGTAGAGATGTCCTTTAGAAAAAGCACACGGGCCACACCTCTAGAGTGATGTGGCCCGTGTGAGTTTGCAAGCTACTTGATTACTGTGATGTGTCCATCTGCAGCAGGCATGAGCGTGACCTTGCCAGCTGCAAGATCTGCTCGTAATCCTTCTGCGAACACATCCACAAGTAGGTCTCGGATTTGCTGTTTAGTTGGATCAAACTGGGTGTAACCATCACCGCCATAAACCAAGAAGTCGACAGTTGCAACGGAATACACCGTTGAGTCCTTAGCGATGGCACCACCATTGAATTTGGACAGATTAGAAATGCGACTGCCAGCTGGTTTGGTGGTATCAACTGTGAACTTGAGTCCGGCAACTTGTGGAAAGCGACCATCGGTTGGCCAGCGTGAGACACCGTTTTCAAGTGCTGCCCAAAGATTTGCCCCGGTTATATTCACAATTGAAATTGAATTTCCAAATGGGAAGACCGTGTAGGCATCTCCCAGTGTGACGTCGTAAGGTCCGCTACTTCCAGCACCAGGTCGTCGCAGTGACTTATCTGCTGGTGTGTAAGTTGCAGCTGGCAAGGTATCACGGATGCCACCACCATTAATGAGTGCAAAATCTGTCTTGTATTTAGCCAACAACAAACCAGCTGTATATGTTCCAAGTGGAGTTTCACCAGAGCGCTCAACTGGTGGAGTGCCACCTCGAGGGAAAAGCTCTGAGACAGTTCCAATTTTCACGTCAAGCTTGCTGGTGAGCTGATCTTTATAGGACTTTACTAGCGCAGCAGTTGCTGTATCTGCCAAAGTTGCAGGTATGGCAGCTTTCTTGACATGCTCAACTGATGCACCAAGAACTTTGTTCTTTGCAGTATCAACACAAACCTGAGTCCTGGTGTATTCGGTGCCAGAATTTCGAGTCTGTGCAGTTAGTTTGCCACCAATTACAGACGCATAAGTTTGATGGCTATGGCCGCCGTAAACAACATCAGCATTCTTCAGCTGGGCTGCATAATCTACAAGTTCGCCAATGGCTTTTCCGTTAGCATTTTGATTCCAGCCTTGATGAAGAAGTGCAATTACAACATCAGCACCAGCAGCTTTTGCTTTCTTTGCTGCCTTTTCTACGCCATCGATTTTGCTTGAAATCAATAGATCCTGCTTTTTGCCTTTTGCGGTGTAGCTTAGATTGCCGGGAAATACTTGCTCAACAGTTTGTGAGGTATTCATTCCAACAAGTCCAATATTGATGCCACCGCGCTTAATGATAGTGAAAGGCTTTGCTGCCTTTTTGCCACTCTTGAACGGAGCTAAAGTATTGTAGTTGCTAGCAATCCATTGAAAATTGGAAGCACCAATCATTTTGGTTAGGTGAGCAACATCTCGATCATGCTCATGGTTGCCAAATACTGATACATCAAACTTCATGGCATTCATAGCTTCGATGGTAGGCAACTCTTCGAACTGTGATGAAATTGCAGGTGCAGCTCCAATATTGTCACCCGCAGAAACAGTTACAGTTGGTTTGACTAATAATCGATCATTTGCAAATGCAGCAGCAAGTCCGGCTGCACCAATAGTTGATCTAGATTCTTCAAGTGCTCCATGAAAATCACTCAGCTGCAGCACCTGCATGGCTTTAATGCTTGCTGGAGCGAACCTCTTAACGGTAATGGAAACTCCATCTGAACCAGCTTCAGAAATTCCATATGCGTTTACAGCATGTACTTGAGGAGCTAAATCGTCGCTACCTCTTAAAACTGGAAGCACTGCAGAGGTGGAATTGGCACCAACAATCACCGGACAACTGCCTGGGCCAGCTGTGACTATGTAGTTGGTAACTGGGGGGTTAGCGGTTACTTTTTGCCAATTTACCTTGATTCCACCTGGGGCGGCTGCGGAGTTGGTAAATATTGGAGCAACTGGTGCTGAAAATGTTTCAGCCGAATTAGCTACAGCGCCTGAGATTCCAGCACTAGCAACTACAGCGATAGATGCCATTAATGAGAAGAAAATGGCAAGACGAGATTTGAATAAAGTCATAGCTAAGGATGAACTATGTACCACCCAAAAAAAATGGAGACGCGTTAACTTTAAAACAACAGTAATTTAACATTCATTGTGCCCCCAGCAGGATTCGAACCTGCGCGCACGGTTTAGGAAACCGATGCTCTATCCCCTGAGCTATGGGGGCCACGAGATATCAGCAAGGGCGCAATCTTATGGGTGTCCTGTAAAGGTTTGGATGCGCTGGTTTCATCTCTGAGTTCGCTACAGTTAAGCAAATACATTCAGGATGGTCATTTTGCTTTATTTGTTAAAGTCAAACATGCTGTTCCTAAAGCCTCGAAAAGTGGCAGGGACAAGTTTTGAAATCGCGCTTTCAAGGTCTGCGGGAACAGGTGACATCGTGACACCAATCTCACTTGAAGATGAGCTGATCAGAACTGACCAAAAAGGACAGCTTCCTATTAATTGGTCTAGGCAGCCAGAACTTGAGGCAAGTTATGTCTCATTAGTGCAACAAGTTCACCGAATTAAGCGCGCGGATGTTAACTCTGATGAGCTTAAAGCTAAACGAGCACAGATTAAAGATTTACTACACATCAAAGGACACCGGTTGTATTACAACCACATTGTTCCTGCAGATATAAAATTGAATTTTGGTGTTGCAAGTTTTAATAATGCACTTAAAGTCACCATCACTCGCCATCCTTACGAGCAGTTGATTTCGCAGGCATACTGGTTACACAAAGGAAAGCAGCGACGGAATTTACCAATATCACAAATTATTGATGAACTGCTAGAAGAGCCAGCACCAAATACGCCATATTATTTTGAAGATGGCAATAAAATCTGCGATATTTATTTGAAAATGGAATCCTTTGAAAAAGATACGATTGAACTTGAAAACAAACTTGGAATTAAAATTTGGCAGTATCTACCGATGACTAAAAAAAGCTCTACTAGTGCTCGCCCCAAAGCAACTGATATTTTGTCAAGCAGTCAGAAGCAAAAAGTTCAAACCAGATCACCGTTAGAGTTTGAATACTTTAACTACGATACTAATTAAGCCTTCTCTTCAGGTGGGGCTTCGGCTAATAGCTCAGTTAGATCTTCCAGCCCGCTTGTATATTGACCTAAGCTGGTACGAGCAGTATCAATTTGATCGCGGATTGACAGGTAACCGGTTTCTAATGATTTAGCTACAGCTGTAGCTTCACGGCGAATTTTTTCAATCTTTAGGCGCTCTCGTGCCAGTTCTGCTGAGATTTTGCTTCGAACCTCATCAAGTTTTTGCTGTGCAGTGCGCTCTGCCTCACTAATTAATCGTTCGGATTCTTTTCGAGCAGCATTTCGATGTTGTTCAACTTCTTTTTTTAGTGCTTCAAGCTGGGTTGCAACTTTTTGCTCAGTTTCAAATTGGATGCGCTCAGACTGATTAGTGATTTGAGCCTTTTGAGTTTCAGCATCAGTCAGTAATTTTGCTGAGTTTTCTTCAGCTTGTTTTAGTGCAGCCTCAGCTTGCTTTCGCATACGTTCAGTTTCTTTTCGAGATTCAGTTAGTCGACGTTCAATTTCAGCAAGGGTGCGCTGCTCTGCATCTTTGGTTGCTTTCACAATTGCTAAAGTGTGTTCACCAGCAAGGGCAATTATCTCTACTTCTGAGAGTGAATATAAATCACGGCGTTTACGAAGTTCATTTATTTCAGATCGCAGGGCGCTGATCTGCTCTGCAGCAGCAGCGTCAAGATTCTCGTTGTGGGTAGTGTCTTTGGGTGCTTGAGAGAGTCCAAGACTGTCGGACATGTAATTTACAAGTCGTAGTCGACCTTTATTTGTAGCCATGCTTTCTCCAGACGCTGAAACGTAGGAGCAGAATACCTAAGGCCAATTGAGTTGCACAGC
>JAURFT010000023.1 GCA_030834185.1 Candidatus Nanopelagicales bacterium | reverse complement strand
TCTCTCGCGAAGGCAGCTTGATTGATATGGGAGTTGATCAAGGAATTGTAAAGAAGTCTGGCGCTTGGTACACCTATGAGAATGATCAATTAGGTCAAGGAAAAGAAAATGCTCGCCAGTTCTTAATTGATAATCCAGAGTTAGCAAATGAGATTGAGACTAAAATCCTCACTGCGCTAGGGATTGGCGAACATGGCGCTCCTAACTTAGAGGTAGTTGCCGATTTGTAATGAGTAGAGATTCAGTAACACAATTGCCCGATGCCGATCCAGCCGCGATCGCTCGGGCAATTGTGTTGCGGAAGCTTTCGGCAAGTGCAAAAACTAGATCTGAATTAGAAAAAATACTTGCTGCTAAAAATGTAGCTCCAGAAATTGCACAGGCGGTATTAGATAGATTTACTGAAGTTGGATTAATTGATGATCAACTTTATGCAGTTACCTGGGCTAGAGGCAGACATCAATACAAGGGGCTTTCAGCGCGTTCAATTAGCTATGAGCTGAAAAAAAAAGGGGTAGCGCGAGAAGAAGTTGATATAGCGGTAGCTGACCTTACAGCTGAAGTTGAGCTTGCTACTGCAATTAGATTTGCTGAACGAAAACTGCGTTCTTTACAAAAAGTCACTGCTGATCAAAAATTACACCGCATTGTTGGATTATTGGCACGCAAAGGCTATTCATCAAATATTTGCTACGCAGCGGCTAAACAAGTGCTGGCAGTTGAGCTAGCTGCAGCTCAAATCGAGTTTGATGTAACTGAGCTTAATTAGTTTGCTGCAGTTGGCATAACAGCAAGCCAGACTGCAATACTCCAACCAATTAGAATTGCAAACAGCGCTGTTCCAAGCCCAACGGTGCCGCCTAACAGCCATCCTGCAGTTAAAACGCTTAATTCAATTCCAAGTCGCACTCGACTAATAGACCAACCAAATTCGCGATGCAGCCCAGTCATCCAGCCATCGCGGGGGCCTGGTCCTAGCTTTGCTGAGAGGTAGATTGCTGAACCTAACCCAACTAACGCAATGCCTAGCAGCACTTCAGCTAGCTGCAACGTAAATTGGGTTGGCGCAGGCATGATTGAGCGCATTACATCAATAGCTACTGCGATCACAATGGCATTCATGATGGTGCCAATTCCAGGTTGCTGTTTTAGTGGTAGCCATAACAACAACACTGTTGCTGATACTAAAAATGTTGCAACCCCAACCCCAATATCTAATACATTACCCAAGCCTTCAGCAAGCACCGTCCAGGGCGAAACTCCGAGCTTTGAGTTAATCAGCAGCGCCTCACCGGTGCCAAAAATCCATAAGCCAAGACAGAGCATGGAAAATGAGCGCGGTTCAAAATTCCATTGTGAGCCTTTGTTGCTCCATGGGGTGCTTGGAATAGTTTTAGCAGGTCGAAGCAGAATTGAGATGAATTTAGGCACTGCGCGAGCGTAGCTGACTGATATCAAAGACAATACGCACTATGCCCAATCGAAATTTAGCTAATCGCGACCTAACCGAGCCATCACTTAAGCGGATGCCGCTTGAGACCGCGCAGCGAGAAATTAGGCTAGCCGCCCATAGCGCAGCGATGGCTGCCGGCGAAGATGGTTACATCGATCCAGTGAATTCGATGTTTGTACTGACTGCAAAATCATTGGCTGAAAAAGGATTTTGTTGTGATAGTGGTTGCCGGCATTGCCCGTTTGAAGATTAATTACTGAGATTTGTTTTAACAACCCATCGCTCGGCATAAAAAGAAACTAGCGGGATTGTTCCAGCTAGACACATGCCTAACGTGGTTAGTAATTTCCAGCGAGCTCGGCGGGCAAGGTCGATAGTGACAAAAAGATAAACCATATAAACCACACCATGCAGTTGGGCAAACCAAGGTATCTCTGGACCAAATGCATACTTTATAAATATCTCAATCGTGAATGCAATCAGCACCAAACCAGCAATAATTGCCATAATTCGATATCTGGTAACAGCTGCTTTCATGACTTTTCTGCTTTCTGCTCAATTTTGTAGCCATCAGTTAAAAATTTCCACCAAAACCAAACCATAAACAATGCAAAAAACCACCACTGAATCGCATAAAAGGTGTTCTGCCAATCAGCGATCTGGGAGCCATCAGCTAAGACCCGAAACCGGCGCTCCCATTGCCAGAAACCTAACTCAATAAACCCATAACAAATTGCTATAGCTGCTAGGTGCAGCGGAATCCAGCGGAGCTGGCGAGCATAGTTAAACACAAGCCAACGCTAACTCAGAATCATTAATCGCACCCCTTAGGGTTGGCGTTGCAAAGGGAGTAAATTGAGTTTTGACGCAATTAGGCTGCTACCAACCGATTGGCAAAAATTGCAACATCTTCGGGTGGCTGCGCTGGCTGAATCAACGGGTATCTATGGGGATTTAAACGAAGAAGCAGCCCAAACCAAGGACTTTTGGGAGCAATTGCTAGTTGAGCAGATCTGGATCGCATTGAGAAATCAAGGTGATGAGATTGGAGTAGCTTGCTTAACCCAATCCACCCCTGAACGCTATGGTGATTGCTGGATTAAGAGCTGGTGGATATCGCCGCAATTTCGAGGTGCTGGCGGCTCTGTGGTTCTGCTAGCTTGGATTGACCAGTTCTGTATTGAGCAAAATTGGCAGGTGCAAGCGCTAGGTGTGTTTGAATCAAACCAACCAGCAATTGCTACCTTTAGCAAACTTGGATTCAAACCGGTTGGAATTCGCAATCCATCTAGCCGCAATCCAGCTGAGTTTTATGTTGTGTTAGCGCGAAGGGCTAGAAGTGACTGAAGTTAAGCAGCTGCAGCGAAGAACTTTAAAAGTTTTAGCATCAGCTCAAGTTTTAGGTGGCCTTGGGGTTGCTAGCACCGTAGCTGCTGGATCCTTATTAGTAGCTGGTATCACTGGCTCTGAAGCAATGGCTGGGCTATCGCAAACTAGCGGTGTACTTGGAGCAGCAGCGATGGCGTTGCCGCTGGCGCGACTTACTGCGCGCGGTGGCAGGCGCTTAGCGCTCACTGCCGGTTACTCATTAGGTGCGCTTGGTGCGCTGTTTGCAATCGTTGGCGGCACATATCGCAACATTGTGTTGATGCTGCTTGGCACATTTTTAGTCGGAGCTGCCTCAGCTGCTGGCTATCAGTCTCGATTTGCTGCAGTTGATCTGGCAACAGATGTTTCAAGAGCGCGAAATTTGTCAGTTGTGGTTTGGGGAGCGACAGTTGGCGCAGTTATTGGACCAAACTTGATGCAACCTGCAGGCACATTGGCTCTTGCATTGGGATTGCCGCAATTAGTTGGACCTTATTTATTTGCCAGCGTGGTTTTAACACTGGCAGCGCTGGTTTTATTCAGCTCACTTAGGCCAGATCCTTATTTAGTGGCGGCCAAGTTAGCCGATCTACCAGTTGAAGTATCAAGACGTAAAGTCAAAGCAGTGTTGCAGGAGATTTCAAAACGCCCTCGAGCGCTGCTGGCGCTGCTTACTATTGCAATTGGACATGCTGCCATGGTTTCAATCATGGTGATGACACCAATACATATGGCGCATGTTGATGTGCAGCTTCGAGTTATTGGCTTAGTAATTAGCATCCATGTAGCGGGTATGTATGCATTCTCACCTGTAATTGGATACTTAACAGATCGAATTGGTCGATTAGCAACTATTGGACTGGGTATCTCGCTGCTGCTTACCTCAGCCATAATTTCTGGAACTTCTGCTGCAGAACAATCAGTCCAGCTAGCAATCGGTTTATTTTTACTGGGCCTTGGTTGGTCAGCGACGCTAATTGCTGGCTCAACTTTATTAACCGAATCAGTTCCAGCTAATCTAAAAGCAGGAACACAAGGTGTTGCAGATTTAGTTATGAATTTAAGCGGTGCGCTAGGCGGTGCGGTGGCTGGCATCATTATTGCCGTTCTGAGTTATGGCTGGCTTTGTGTCATGGCCTCAATACCAGTTATTGCGCTAGCTTTTTATTTGTTAAAAGTTAAATTAATTAGTTAGTTATCAACAATCACAAATGTGACTTTAGTAACACGCTTACATAAATTTTTGTACTCACTATGGCATACTTAGTTGCGCTAGCAGCGATAACTTTAAAAAATATCCTAAATTTACTGTTTTAAATTTTCGCTTCCAGAATTAGCCAGTAGTATTAAGATCGTGAAACCAAAAACTTTAAAAAAAGGTGCGAAGCGAAATTCGCCAGATGAAACATACGCATGGCTGCGAGAGCGTATGGATAAGTTAGGTTTTACTAGCTTGGAGCAGATAGCTGCTGAAACGGGTATTAATCGCGGAAATATATATCGATACTTCACGCAAGAACAGCGCCCTTCGGTTGCCTTAGTTGATCCGCTATGCCAAGCGCTTAAAGTGACTCCTCAAGCATTGCTAATTGGGCTCGGCGTCTGGGATAAACCCTAACTATTGCTTGGCGGCTAGCCTGAAGAATTTGGGTGAATTACCCTTAGGCTCAATATGAGCACTAAAACCTACGAGGTGACAACTTACGGTTGCCAGATGAACGCGCATGATTCTGAGCGCATCAGCGGCACGCTGGAAGCTGCTGGGTATCTACCTGTCGCTGCAGGGGCTGATCCAGATCTAATTGTTATTAATACCTGCGCAGTTCGTGAGAATGCGGATATGAAGTTGTATGGCCGATTGGGCGATCTAAGGTCTGCTAAAAAAATTAATCCGGAGCTGCAAATTGCTGTAGGCGGATGCCTAGCTCAGAAAGATCGAAATAAAATCGTAGCTAAGGCGCCATGGGTTGATGCCGTATTTGGCACTCATAATTTGCATGTGTTGCCAGTTTTATTGGAGCGCGCAAGAGCATTAGAGGAAGCGCAAGTTGAGATTGTTGAATCACTTGAAGTTTTCCCATCAGATTTACCCTCTAAGCGCGAATCGGCATATTCAGCCTGGGTGTCAATCTCGGTTGGTTGTAACAACACCTGCACATTTTGCATTGTGCCATCGTTACGAGGCAAAGAAAAAGATAGACGTCCTGGTGAAATTCTAAGCGAGATCAAAGCGTTAGCTGATCAAGGCGTAATTGAAATTACGCTATTGGGTCAGAATGTAAATTCATATGGCGCTGAATTTGGAGATCGAACAGCTTTTAGTAAGCTGCTTAAAGCTTGTGGTGAAATTGAAGGCATTGAACGGGTGCGATTCACAAGTCCACATCCAAAAGATTTTACAGATGACGTAATTGAGGCTATGTCTGAAACCAAAAATATAATGCCACAACTACATATGCCGCTACAATCTGGAAGCGATGATGTTTTAAAGGCCATGCGGCGTTCATATCGAAGAGATAAGTATCTAGGCATAATTAAACGAGTTAGAGAAGTTATACCTGACGCAGCTATTACTACTGATGTCATCGTTGGGTTCCCAGGGGAGAGCGAAGCAGATTTTGAACAAACCCTAGATTTGATTCGAGAAGTCAGATTTGCAAATGTTTTTACATTCATTTATTCAATTAGACCTGGCACTCCTGCAGCAGAGATGGAAAATCAGATCCCAGAGCAACTAAAACAGGCTCGATACGAACGTTTAGCTAAAGAAGTAAATCAAATAGTGTGGGAAGAGAACCAAGCTAGAATTGGCACAATTGTTGAAGTATTGGTTGCAGCTGGAGAAGGCAAAAAGGATAAAGCCACCGGCAGGTTGTCTGGTAGAGCAAAAGACAACCGTTTAGTGCATTTTATTCCAGATGAAGATACTCAAACGGGAGATATTGTTCAGGTTGAAATTACCGATGCTGCGCCATTTCATTTAATTTCGGATAAGCCGATATTGCATTCACGCAAAACGTTAGCATCACAATTAATCAATCAAACATCAAGTTCAGCCGTTAGCTTAGGAATGCCTCAGGTGATGAGCCAATCGTGAGTTTTTTAGTCTGCGGTGAGGCGCTAATTGATTTAATCAAGCAGCAAGATTCATCATGGATCGCCCATAACGGTGGCGGTCCAATGAATACCGCAAAAGCATTAGCGCAGCTAGAGCTGCCAACGCAGTTTCTAGGCCGAATTTCTAAAGATAACTTTGGCCAGAATTTACTTACTGAATTAATTAGTTATGACGTTGGAGTTAAGCATGTGATTGCAGCACCAGAGCCAACTTCATTGGCAGTAGTGGAAGTGGATAGTAGCGGCGCTGCTTCCTATAGTTTTTACTTAAATGAAACTTCAAACTTTAATTGGCAGTTAAATGAGCTACCAACTGATGTCTCGATGTATCAGGCGATTCATATTGGGACGCTGGCATTGGTAATACCACCTGGAGATGCAATTTTATTTGATTGGCTAAAAAATTTACAAAATGCGCCAATAGTTATGATTGATTTAAATGTACGACCCAGTGTTATCTCTGATAAAACACATTACTCTGAAAAATTAGCGCCATGGATAGCTCAAGCGAACATCCTTAAAGTAAGTGAAGATGATCTGGAGTTTCTTTACCCAAACCAAGGCTGGCAGGAAGTTGCACAGCAACTGTTAGCCACCTTCAAACTCTCCCTAATTGCAGTGACGCTTGGCAGCGGTGGAGCGGCACTAGTAACCCCTAAAATTATTGTTTTTGAGAATGCTCCAGCCGTCCAAGTTGTAGATACAGTTGGA
Source organism: Candidatus Nanopelagicales bacterium (assembly GCA_030834185.1). Taxonomy (GTDB): domain Bacteria; phylum Actinomycetota; class Actinomycetes; order S36-B12; family UBA5976; genus AcAMD-5. The sequence continues at coordinate 14,072 of JAURFT010000023.1, read as the reverse complement.
GCAGGCGACACCTTCTCAGCTGGATTACTATTTAAATTGTATGAATGTGGTGCGTTGGATCACCAAACGCTTGAGATGCTCAGCGATGAAGATCTGCAAGATTCGTTGCATTTTGCTGTTAATGCTGCCGCTCTAAGCTGCACCAAGGCCGGTGCAGTACCACCAACTCGTGCCGAAGTGGAAGCCTTTATTAATGTCAGTTAATCCAGTAGTTGTAATCGTAGGTGCAACTGCAGTTGGGAAAAGTCAACTTGGGTTGCAGCTTGCTGTTCAGTTAGATACTGAAATTATTAATGCAGATTCAATGCAGCTGTATCGTGGCATGGATATTGGAACTGCAAAATTACCTTTAAGCGAACGAGCTGGAATTACCCACCATTTAATTGATACTTTAGATGTAACTGAGATCTCAAATGTTTCAATGTATCAGCAGCAAGCGCGCGAAATTGCAGGGGAACTTCGAGCCCAAAACAAAGCACCGTTAGTTGTTGGTGGCAGTGGACTTTATGTAACGGCATTACTTGATGATTTAAATTTTCCAGAGACCGATTTTCAATTACGCGCACAACTTGAAGAGGAACTGATCAACCTTGGTCCAGGGGTGCTGCATCAGCGACTGCAGAACTTGGATCCGGTTTCTGCAGATCGAATTGATCCGGCAAATGGCCGCCGAATTGTGCGGGCGTTGGAAGTAATTGAGCTGACTGGTGAACCTTTTGCATCTTCGTTACCTAAATCAAATCCTGCGCTCGAGCCTGATCTACGAATTGCGCTGATTCGAGATCGAGTTGAATTAGATGCGCGAATTGAACACCGGGTGCATTTAATGTGGGAGAGTGGCTTTGTGGCTGAAGTTGAGCAACTTTTGGAGCTTGGCTTAGCTGATGGGGTAACAGCTCGTAAAGCACTTGGATATGCTCAAATAATTGAGGCCCTAAATGGCGATATATCTATGGCGACAGCTAAAACTGAAACTATAAGACTGACAAAACGTTATGCTCGTAAGCAGGAATCTTGGTTCCGGCGAGACCCTAAAATGCAATGGCTGCAAGCCAGCAGATCTGATTTATTAGCCGTAGTATTGCAACTGATATCCGAGAGTCGAAAAGGTATATGAAACTGAAATTCATCAAAGGGCATGGCACTGGCAATGATTTTGTGCTAATTCCAGACCATGATGACCAATTGGATTTAACCCCAGATCAAGTTGCTGTTATTTGCAATAGGTCATTTGGCATTGGGGCAGATGGGCTGATACGAATTGTGAAAAAAGCAGGCCAGTGGTTTATGGACTACCGAAATGCAGATGGATCACATGCTGAAATCTGTGGCAACGGAACCAGAGTGATGGCGCGGTATCTGCTTTCCAAAAAACTCGTTACAGAATCAAATTTTACAATTGGCACCCGAGCTGGCGATGTGCAAGTTTCATTAGATGAAAACAATCTAATTTCTGTCATTCTTGGTCCAGTTATTGATGAAAAGGAAGTTTTGACAGTTCAGATTCAAGGCTTTCAGTTCCAAGGAGAATTATGGAGTGCTCCAAATCCGCATGTAGTTTCAATAGTTGAAGATTTATCACAACTAGGCAACATGCTTGAGCTGCCAGTTTTCGCACCGGTAGATAAATTAACAAATGGTGCTAATTTTGAATTTGTTCAATTAGTTTCTGAGCATAAAGTAAGTATGCGAGTTTATGAGCGCGGAGTTGGGGAGACGCTTTCTTGTGGCTCTGGCGCATGTGCTGTAGCTAAATACATGCAGGCGTATTGGACTACAGATGCTGCTATCACAGTTGTGGTGCCCGGTGGCGAACTAATTATTGAAAGTTTACCGCAGCAACTGGTTCGGTTAACTGGTCCGGCTGTATTGGTAGCCGAAGGCGAATTAGATCTTGAAGCGTTGAGTAGTTAATGCCTGAGTTGAGCTCGGATTCTTGGCTGAATGAAGTCACTGAAGGTGAATTACAACTAGAAGATAGATCAGCCTTAAGACGAGTTATTGGTTTATCAACTGAGTTACAAGATATTACAGAAGTTGAGTATCGACAGGTTCGACTTGAACGCGTTGTACTCGTTGGGGTTTGGACTAGCGGCACTGCAATAGATGCAGAGCGGTCGATGCGTGAACTTGCTGCGCTAGCTGAAACAGCGGGAACCTTGGTTTTAGATGCGGTAATTCAACGGCGCGATCGCCCAGATCCAGCTACATATATTGGATCGGGTAAAGCTGCTGAACTAAAACGAATAGTTGCACAATCTGGTGCAGATACCGTTATCTGCGATGGTGAACTAACTCCTGGACAGTTACGAAATCTAGAGGATGTAATTAAGGTCCGCGTAGTTGATCGAACTTGGTTGATTCTAGATATTTTTGCTCAACATGCTAGAAGTAGAGAAGGAAAAGCTCAGGTTTCATTAGCGCAGATGCAATATATGCTGCCTCGAATTCGCGGTTGGGGTGAAGCGCTAAGCCGACAGGGTGCAGGAGTGCTTGCGCGCGGCCCTGGTGAAACAAAAATTGAAACCGACCGACGTCGAATTCGAGATCAAATGGCAAAACTACGAAAAGACTTAGCGGCGATGAGTCAAACTAGAGAAATTCAACGCCGTAGCAGACGCAAGAACGCAATTCCAGCAATCGCAATTGCGGGATATACCAATGCTGGCAAATCAAGTTTATTGAACCAACTCACCGGAGCTGGCGTGCTAGTAGAAGATGCGCTATTTGCCACTTTGGACCCCACAGTTAGAAAGATCAAACTGCCATCAGGTCGTGAAGTTACCGTAACAGACACGGTTGGATTTGTAAGACACCTGCCACATCAGTTGGTAGAAGCGTTTCGGTCCACGCTTGAAGAGATAACAGATGCAGATTTAGTTCTGCACTTGTTGGACGGAAGTGATGAATCGCCAGTGTCGCAACTAAATGCGGTTCGTGAAGTTTTAGCTGAGTTGGGTCTAACTGAAGTAAAAGAGTTAGTAGTTATAAATAAAGTAGACGTGTCTGATGCCCAGACCATAACTGAAATGAAACTACTTGTGCCAGATGCGTTATTCATCAGCGCAAAAACTGGCACCGGCCTAGCGCAGCTACTTGAACTAATTGACGAAAAACTTGCAGCAGCAGATCTAGTTGTTGATCTAGTTTTACCATTTTCGGCGCAGCAACTTGTTTCTCGAGTTCACAAAGTTGGCAGGGTGGAGAAAATTGAACATCTAGAAACCGGTACCCGCATCGTGGCAGCTGTTCCAGCAGCGCTCGCTGAGGAATTAAAAGCAGCGTGTCTTAAATGACCAAAAATCCTCTGACACTTGAAGAACTTCTTGAAGTTGCAGTAAATGCCATTTCAGGCAACTCTCGACCAGGACAAATTGAGATGGCTAAAGCTGTTCATCATGCAATGGAGCAACGCGAGCATTTATTGGTACAAGCAGGAACTGGCACTGGTAAATCATTGGCATATCTGATTCCAGCTATTTTCCGTAATAAAACAGTTTTGATTGCAACAGCTACGCTGGCTTTACAGCGCCAATTAGTAGAACGCGACCTGCCCAGAGTGATTCCGGCTTTGAGCAAAGCGCTTGGGCGCGATATTACATTTGGTGTTTATAAGGGTAAAGGCAATTACCTGTGCTTACAAAAAATGAATACCACGCTTCCTGATCCTGATGCTGATCTGCTGCTTGACGTAGGTACGTTATCCGCTGAAGCCAAATTGCTGCGAGATTGGTCAAATCAGCCTGGTGCAACTGGTGATCGCGATGATGCGCCAGCAGTGGATCGGCGAGTTTGGACGGCGCATTCGGTAAGTGGCAGAGAATGCGTGGGTGCAGATAGCTGTGCTTATGGCGATAAATGCTTTTCGGAACGCGCCAAAATTAAAGCGGGCAGCTCGGACATCGTTGTAACAAATCATGCGCTGTTAGCAATTGAAGTTGTAGATAATCATCCAATTTTGCCTGATCGCGATGCCATAATTTTGGATGAAGGTCATGAATTTATAGATCGAACTACTCAAGCTGTAGCTGAAGAAATAACAGCGAATATGGCTAATCGAGCAGCTTCACTTGCTCGAAGACATCTACCAGGTGAAGTTGCTGATAATTTAACTGATGCTTGTAGTAATTTCGCTGATGCAATATTGGATTTTCAACTTATCTCAAAGCAGAACGAAGATGATTCGGCCGGCGGTAGATTAACGCAGCTGCCAGCAAGCTTGCTCCAGGCATTATCTCTAATACGCGATACCGCAGGTGAATTCTTAGGCATTCTGGCAGCTGATGAGGAGCTAACTGATTTTGATTTAATTGCGGAGCGGGCCAGAGCAAAAGGAGCAGTTTCAGAGCTGAGCGCAACCTGTGGGAAGCTAATCAAAAGCAGCGACCGAGATGTGATGTGGTTTGATGCTGCAATTAACGCTATCCGTGTTGCTCCGCTGTCAGTATCTGAGGTATTGCAGCAAAATATGTTTGAGGAAACTCCAGTTATTGTAACTAGTGCAACATTAACTGTTGGATCAAGTTTTAAACCAACAGCTATTGGCTTAGGGCTAACGGTGCTAGATGATGAAGCAGATCAAGTTGGATTTAAAACATTAGATGTTGGATCACCTTTCAACTTTTCTACGCAAGCAATGCTCTATCTGCCACAGCATCTACCAGAGCCTGGTCGTAGCGGCCCGGTAGTTGAAGGATTTGAAGAGTTGGCCGATTTAATTTTGGCAGCTGGTGGGCGAACGTTGGCGCTGTTTTCTTCTTGGCGTGCTGTTGATGCCGCGGCCGAGATGCTACAAGAGCGATTGGCTTACCGAAGAGATATAAAAATAATTACGCAACGTAAAGGCGATCCAGTTGGTGTGTTAGTTGAAAAGTTTGCTGCAGATCATCGATCAGTGCTGCTAGGAACCATCAGTTTATGGCAAGGAGTGGATGTGCCGGGGGAGGCTTGTAGTTTGGTTGTAATTGATCGCATTCCATTTCCAAGGCCAGATGATCCAATCATCTCAGCTCGAGCTGCAAAAATTCAAGAAAATGGCGGAAATGGATTTATGGAAGTTTCTGTTCCCAAAGCCGCGTTAATGTTGGCACAAGGCGCTGGCCGATTAATTCGGTCCGATACAGATCGAGGAGTAGTAGCGTTGCTTGATTCTAGAATTTCAACTAAATCATATGGAAAAGTCTTACTTCGTTCCATGCCACCATTTTGGCGCACTAGCGATAAGAGCGTAGTTATCGAATCCCTGCAGCGGTTGGATCTAAGCTACGCTAATTAATGCATTTTGGACAAGTACCAAAAATTTCTACTTCATGCTCAAGTTGCTGATAGCCATATCTAGCAGCTAGTTGGGCAGCCCAAGTCTCAACTTCACTAGCTTGCAGCTCAATTGCCGCACCGCAGCTTCGACAAACTAGATGATGATGATGATGCTTGGATTTGCAGGCCCGAAAAAGCATCTCGCCGGATTGATCCCTTAGGACATCCACCAGGTTTACTTCTGACATAGATTGCAAAGTTCGATACACCGTAGCAAGCCCAATTGACTCACCATTCGCAGTTAAATGCTGATGCAGTGCTTGAGCTGAAATAAAGCCTGGCAGTGAATCTAGAACACTTTCAATTGCCTGTCGCTGTTTTGTGACTCGGACAGATTGCATGCTCACGATTTCCCCTTAGTCACTAGCATCATTGTAGTTTTGAGAATTGAGATTATCGCAAAGCAGGCTAGCGCCGTCAATACGATCGTTGACCCTGGTGGCACATCTACGTAATAAGAAAATGTCAGGCCCATCACAGCCGAAATCCAACCGATAGCACTTGCAAATATTGCGGTTTGAAAAAATGATTTAGATAGCTGCTGAGCACTTACAACTGGAATGATCATGATTGCGCTCACTAACAACAAACCAACAGCCCTCATGCCAACAGTCACTGTCACGGCTGAAAGAACTGCGAGAACTATTGAAATTAAATTTACGTTCATACCCTGAACATGAGCATGATCAGGGTCGATGGAAACAGCTTGCAGTTGTCGCCCTAACAGCGTAATTGTTATCACAATTGCAGCTCCAAGCCCTACAACCGCATATAAATCACTGCTTGATACTGTGGTAAGCGAGCCAAAAAGGTAACTTGAGAGCATTGAGCCAGCTGAGCCAGAACCTATGGAAGTTAATAAAACACCACTTGCTATGCCACCATAAAAAATGATTGACAAAGCAGTGTCTCCGGCAATTTTTGATTTAGTTCTTAAGTACTCAACCAAGATCGCACCAAAACAAGCTGCCACCAAAGCACCCCAGATCGGTGCCTGATTTGTAAGCAGCGCAATACCAATACCGGTTAAAGCGATATGGCCAATTCCGTCACCTAAAAGCGCCAATCTCCGCTGCACTAAAAACACCCCAACTAAAGGCGCAGTTAACCCAACCACTGAAGCTGCAATAAATGCATACTGCATAAATGTGAACTCAAAAATTTCAAATATGTTCATGGCAGCAGCCCAAGGTCAGGGGCTATTAATTGATAGTCATGATGGTGAGCTTCATGTTTATGCCGTGCCAGCGGAACACCGTCATATGTGACTTTTCGGTTATTTAGCTCTATCACTCGAGTGAATAAATTTTCTAAATCAGCAAGCTCATGCGAAACCACAATCATGCTGTGTCCGCTTGCTCTTAATCTTGCCATTAGCTCAACCACGGTTTTTATGCTTTCACGATCTAGCCCGGTAAGCGGTTCATCCAGCAGCAGCAGTTCAGCATCGGCAACTAAAGCTCGAGCAATTAATGCTCGACGCAGCTGTCCGCCCGAAAGTGATGAATATTTCTCAGTTGATTTAGAGTTCAATCCAACTTGATCAATTGCATCTCTTATCTGCCCACGCTGTTTACGAGTCAGTCCAAGCACGCTTCGCTTTGTGGTTAAACCTGTGGCTACCAATTCAAAAACAGTTAATGGAATAAGTGAGACGGGAGGTGCGAATTGCGGCACCAATGCAATTCCGGTTTGTCCATCATGACCAGCGCAAAGTTCAACCGAGCCAGCTGAAATAGGAATTAGTCCAACTAAAGCATGTAGCAGCGTAGATTTTCCAGACCCATTAGCTCCAAGCAGCGCTACAACTTCACCATGATCTACTTCTAGATTTATGTCATGCAGAATTGAAGCGCCGCTTCGTTCAACACATAAATTTTTAGCTTCAACAAGCAATCTTGCTGTTACCGGCAAGCTAATCCTTGTTTTAGATTTTCCAGGTTTGTGTTCATCACCAGTAGGTAATCTAAGCTGGCTGGCTTTAGCTCTATTGGATCTAAAGTTAAGATGCCAACTGCCAGTTCTTTAGCAAGCGTTTCTGCTACTGCTGGATTTGCGCTTGATTCAGTAAACACTGCAGAAACCTCCTGAGCCTTAGCTAGATTGATAACTTCCTTTAATCTAGCAGCACTGGGCTCACCTTCTGGATCAAGACCTGCCACAGCGATTTGCGTTAAGTTGTAAGCATCAGCGAGGTATCCAAATGCCTGATGGCTAACAATTAGGGTTCTGCTTTGACACTGGGCCAATTCAGAACTGTAAGCGAGGTCGAGCTGAGTTAGGTCACTTATTACTCGCTGCTTATTTGATGCAACAGCCGTTGCGCAATTCTCGTCTAGGGCAGCGATTTGATTACTGATCAACTCAACTGCAGTTAATGATCGATTTGGATCTAGCCAGAAATGAGGATCCAGTATCTCGTTATCTTTTTTATCGCCGCTTTCATCTTCATGACCATGCTCATCATCATCTTCATGACCATGCTCATCATCATCTTCATGACCATGCTCATCATCATCTTCATGACCATGCTCATCATCATGATCATGATCATGCTTGACACCAGTGATTGGATTTATTTCATTAATTAAATCCAATGTAGTTCCAGTTCTAGTTGTTACAGCATCATCAAAGCTAGGCTGAAAACCGCTAACAGTTAGCACTAGGTCGGCGCTTAAAATTGCTCGAGTCTGCGATGCAGTGAGTTCGAGATCATGCACATCTCCGCCGGAGGGGGTTAGATCGGTTACACCTGCACAACCACCTGCTAACTCGGATGCGAGCCAGGCAACAGGGAATACCCCTGTTGTTATCTGAGGTAACGGGAGCTCAGCGGTCTGCGTTGAATTAGAGCAACCAACCAGAGTTAAAACTAGAACTGCTGCAAATATTTTTTTCATGAGAATGATTCTCACATAACTGAGAATCATTGTCAAGTAGAACTACATTTTGCGGATTACTGCAACCACAATTCCCATGATGCGAGCGAATTTGCCGTCAATAGGAGAGTAAGCAGCATTTTGTGGGAGCAGCCAAACCTCAGAGCCAGCTCGTTTAAATGTCTTTACAGTTGCCTCGTCGTCAAGCAAAGCGGCAACTATCTCCCCGTTATTTGCAGTGCTCTGGCTTCGAACTACCACCCAGTCGCCATCACAAATCGCAGCTTCAATCATGGAATCACCCTTAACTCTGAGCATAAATGTCTCGCCGGTGCCAACTAGCTCAACGGGGAGAGGCAGCACCATTTCAACAGATTCCTGGGCCAAAATTGGACCTCCAGCGGCTATCTGCCCAAGCATCGGAACGTAAATTGGTGTCGCCAAATCGGCTGGCTGCTCACCATGATGCAGGATCTCTAGCGCCCTTGGGCTGTTTGGATCTCGTCGGATGTAGCCCTTGCGTTCTAGCACCTGAAGCTGGTGGGTAACTGATGCTGGGGAGCGCAGCCCGACGCCATCGGCGATCTCGCGCACCGTGGGAGGGAAACCTCGCTCGGCCGTGGCCTCAGCGATCATCTTGAGGATTAACTGCTGCCTCTGGGTGAGATCACCATTGCCTTGGTCTGGAAACTCTAATAATTCTGCATCATGTTCGCTCATGCGACATCCTTTCAAGGGGAACTAGCCGCAATATAGCCTAATTCGAACAAATGTTCCAAACATATGTTCGTTTTTTATTGATTTTGTCGGAATGATGTGGCATTATTCGTACAGATGTTCGAATTCTTCCCTGGAGGTTTCAAATGACCATTACTTCGAATACAGCGCCAATGCGCTTAACTCGACGTGGCCGTCGTCTTTTAACTGCAATTTCACTGGCAATTGTGCTCTCTGTTTCCTTGCCAGCCCTGGTAAATATGGCTGGAGCGAGCAACACCAGCATGGGCAATCAGCAGCTGACCAATTGGGTTACGGTGCAATCAGGCGACACGCTGTGGGAGATTGCTAGATCAATTTCACCTGATCGCGATCCTCGCGAAGTTGTCTGGGAGATAAAGCAGATTAATGCTTTGAGCGATGGCCTAATTACTGGTGAGCGAATCCGCATCCCGGTCAATTAAGCGAAACCAAAGGCAGACCACGAGAGTTTCGTTCGTGATTCGCCAACCCTCATGACCGGCAGCTTGCATCTCAGGTTCAGCGGTAGCAGACCAATAGGCACGTTGCTGCTTCACCCATCCTGCTAGATCTTCGAAGCCTTCGCCCTCAGCATGGACAAAATTAAGGTCAACTTGATCAAGTTTGCGAATATCAACTCTGATCACTTCTAGTTGCGCCACCGGGAGCAGCGCACTATCGAGCAGCCAGATCAATTCACCTTCAGCTTCCAGGGATTCGCCCTCTTCAAGGTACAAGTCCCAAAGTGCAGCAGTTGCCTGCTTAGCGCCGCTGAGTACAAGTTGGTTTAAAGATTCGCGCATTTTTCCAGGATTACCCAGCTCCAAACTGCGTTCACCGCTGAAGGTTGGAAATGCCATGAGCGCATTGTGCCCAAAACTAATCCAACACGCCGATTGGCAACGGTTGCATCTTTCGGCTAGGAGTTCTATGTTTCACCCCTACATCTAGTGGTTAATAGGTGAAAATGTTCCACAAATTGGGGTAAGTTATCCACAGGAGAGATTCTGTGGCTCTAATTTGTGAGGCAATAGGTCAAGATTTTTGAAAGGAGCGACCGCATGCATTGTCCATTTTGTCGCTCCGAAGACACCAAGGTCATTGATAGTCGAACTAATGACGATGGCACGCAGGTGCGTCGTCGTCGGCAATGCTTCGACTGTTCTCGACGATTTACCACAACGGAAAACGCCATGCTCTTAGTTATTAAGCGCAATGGTGTTGTGGAAAATTTTGATCGAAACAAAATTGTCAATGGTGTTAGAAAAGCTTGTCAAGGTCGACCTGTCACTGAAGCAGATCTTGCTGTGCTCGCACAACGAGTAGAGGAAGCGCTTAGGTTGGAAGGTCTTGCAGAAACTGATGCACATGATGTCGGACTAGCAGTGTTAGCTCCACTGCGAGAACTAGATGAGATTGCGTATCTACGTTATGCAAGCGTGTATCGGTCATTTGATTCACTCGAAGATTTCGAGGCTGAGATTGCATTGTTACGCGCCGGCTTAGTCGGAGACACCGCTGCCGTTTACGCAGGTGAAAATTTCATCAGCGTGGGTGACAGGGATGGCTCCGCGTCTTAACCCAAATAATCAAACAAACGACGCGAACCAAACCAAAAAGTGGATCGCCCCACAGAGAAAGAGAAGCAAATGACTGAAATTGCCAAAGATAAAAAAGCCGCATCAAAAAACGTTCTTAAATTGCAGCGGCTATTCACAACGCCAGGAGTTCATCCTTATGATGAAGTTAATTGGGAGCGTCGTGATGTAGTACAAACAAATTGGAAAACTGGAGAAGTTGTTTTTGAGCAACAAGGTGTTGAATTTCCAGATTCATGGTCAGTTAATGCATCAACAATCGTAACAACAAAATATTTCCGTGGGGCAGTAGGTCATGACAACCGCGAGTGGAGCTTGAAGCAGATCATTGATCGCGTAGTGCTTACATACACCGCAGCAGGCAAGGCAAACGGATACTTCTCTACCGAAGAAGACACCAAAATCTTTGAAGAAGAATTAACCTACATGCTGCTACACCAAGTTTTTTCATTTAATTCACCTGTTTGGTTTAACGTCGGAACATCAGCACCACAGCAAGTAAGCGCATGCTTTATTTTGTCGGTTGATGATTCGATGGATTCAATCCTTAATTGGTATAAAGAAGAAGGAATTATTTTTAAGGGCGGTTCGGGAGCAGGCGTGAATTTGTCACGCATCCGTGGCGCTAATGAATTGCTTTCAAGCGGTGGGTCAGCTTCTGGTCCAGTTTCATTTATGCGTGGAGCTGATGCTTCAGCTGGAACAATCAAATCAGGTGGTGCCACTCGACGAGCAGCCAAAATGGTGGTGCTAGATGTAAATCACCCAGATGTCGAAGAGTTCATCGAAACCAAAGCTCGTGAAGAAGACAAAATCCGAGCGCTGCGTGACGCAGGATTTGATATGGACCTAGGTGGCAAAGACATCATCTCGGTGCAGTATCAAAATGCAAATAACTCAGTTCGAGTCTCTGATGAGTTTATGCAGGCTGTTGAAAACGGAACTGATTTCGCCCTTCGTGGTCGAAAAGACAACCGCGTAATTAAAACAGTTGATGCCCGTGAACTTTTCCGTTCAATTTCACAAGCTGCTTGGGCCTGTGCTGATCCTGGTATTCAGTATGACGACACAATTAACGATTGGCACACCTCACCTGAGTCAGGTCGAATCAATGCTTCAAATCCATGCAGCGAATACATGCATCTAGACAATTCATCTTGCAACTTGGCAAGCTTGAATTTGATGAAATTCCTAAAGGATGACAACACCTTTGATGCAGTAGTTTTCAAGAAGGCAGTTGAATTCATAATTACTGCAATGGAGATCTCAATTTCATTTGCAGATTTCCCAACCGAAGCTATTGGAGACACAACTCGCAAATTCCGTCAACTTGGAATTGGTTATGCAAACCTTGGTGCGTTATTGATGGCCACTGGCTTGCCTTATGACTCTGATCAGGGACGTGCTTTAGCTGCAAGCATCACTTCACTAATGACCGGAACTTCATACAAGCGCTCAGCTGAAATTGCTGGAGTTGTTGGTACATATGATGGTTATGCAAGAAACGCAGAAGCTCACAAGCGCGTAATCCGAAAGCATGCTGCTGCAAATGACCAAATCCGAAATCGAACTGAATTAGATCGCCCAGTTCATCAGCTTGCAACTGAAGTGTGGAATGAGTGCATAGAGCTTGGTGAGAAATTCGGCTATCGAAATGCACAAGCTTCAGTGCTAGCACCAACGGGAACAATTGGACTAATGATGGATTGCGATACAACTGGTATCGAGCCTGATTTCTCACTAGTTAAATTTAAGAAGCTTGTTGGTGGTGGCTCAATGCAGATTGTTAATCTGACTGTGCCGCGCGCTCTTGAGCGTCTTGGTTATGCGGATGAAACAGTTGAAGCAATTGTTGAATTCATCGCTGAAAATGGACATGTAATTGATGCTCCAGGTCTAAAGCCTGAGCATTATGCGGTCTTTGACTGCGCTATGGGTGCTCGAGCAATTGATCCAATGGGTCACGTACGAATGATGGCTGCAGCTCAGCCATTCTTATCTGGCGCAATCTCAAAAACTGTAAACATGCCAGAAACTGCAACAGTTGAAGAGGTTGAAGAAGTTTATTTTGAAGGCTGGAAGATGGGCCTTAAGGCGCTTGCCATCTATCGTGATAATTGCAAAGTTGGGCAACCACTAAACAATGCCAAGAGCGACAAGAAAGAAGAAGCGGAAACTGCAACTATTGCAGTAGGTCAGCCAACTCGACGTCGACTCAGCAAGTCACGAACTGGTAAGACAATTTCATTTGCCGTTGCTGGTGCCGAAGGGTACTTAACAACAGGAGCTTATGAAGATGGTTCACTTGGCGAAATCTTCTTGAAGATGAGCAAGCAAGGCTCAACGCTAGCTGGAATCATGGATGCATTCTCAATCTCTATCTCAATTGGTTTGCAATACGGTGTGCCACTAGAAACCTTTGTTCAGAAATTTGTCAATATGCGCTTTGAGCCAACTGGCATGACTGATGACAAAGATATCCGGATGGCGCAATCAATTACCGACTTTGTATTCCGTCGTTTGGCTCTTGATTATCTGCCATATGAGAAGCGAGCAGCGCTTGGAATCTTCACCACCGAAGAGCGTGCTGCTGAGGTTGCAAATGGTTATGAAATTGCACCAGTTGCAGCAACCAGCGAAATTGCAGCTGCCATTGAAGCTCAGGTGACACCAGGGCCAGTAAAAACAGCAACAGCTGAAGCACATTCCAGCACTGAGGTGCTAGAAGCGCTGCTGGGCACTAAGGCTGATGCACCGCTATGCATGACCTGCGGCATCAAGATGCGCGCTGCCGGCTCCTGCTACGTCTGCGAGGGTTGCGGAAACACCTCTGGCTGTAGCTAAAGATCTACTAAAAAAGACCCCCAGCATCAGCTGGGGGTCTTTTTTAGTGACTGAAAACTAACCAAGACAATCTAATAATCAAGGTTGCTCAAGCAGCAAGGAAAAGCCAATCACCACTAACGTTTGCCTCTTATGCCAACTTTAAAAATTCCGACGCCATTTAGTCAATTGCCGCTAGTGGATCCAGGCGTGCCGGTGCTCAACAGCGTGCCAAGGTTGATGTGGTGGATTGCAACCGGGATGAAGCGTTTATTAGTTTCTGGCACTTTATTTGGAATTTTTGGCATTGGCTCTATGGCAGCTATGCCTGGCTTTATTGGACAAGCCGTTCAAGCGGTTGCTGACAAGAATCAAGATCAGGTTAACTTCTGGGCTGGCATGATTTTATTGCTAGGTGCCTTCACGGCATGGACCACAATCGCTAGACATCGACGAGCCACTGCGATGTGGGTTACCTGCGCAACTCGATTACAACAATTAATTGCTCTCCAAGCAAACAAATTAGGTGCTGATCTACCAAAATATGTATCAACTGGCGAAGTAGTTTCAGTTAACTCAAACGATGTGGAGCGGGTTGCGCGCGGATTTGATTTAATTCCACGCTTTATAGGTGCGGTAATTAGTTTTTTTGTAGTTGCAATTATTTTAGTTCGCGGCGCACCAACTCTTGGGCTGTTAGTTGTTTTTGGTGTACCGA
>JAURFT010000022.1 GCA_030834185.1 Candidatus Nanopelagicales bacterium | reverse complement strand
GATAGTGATAGATATTTAGCATCTAAACCTTGGCATCGGCAACGTATTTTTTTGTTCTATTCTGCGTTAGAACATTTTTTAGTTGAGTTAAAATCTGCCGGTTTTAAAGTTAATTTTCTGCGAGCTGCCAGTATGGAAGCTGGAATAAACGAATATCGAAAATCAAATCCTGATCAAGAAATCATTGCAGCTCAGCCAAACTCAATATCTCAGCAGCATGCCTTAGAAACTTATGGAATCAAGCTAGTTGAGAATGATTTTTTCCTAACCAGCAGAAGCGAATTTCAACAATGGGCCAATGACCAAAAGTCACTTAAGATGGAGAACTTCTACCGCAAGCAACGAACTCGACTTTTACTGTTGATGCAAGGTGAAGAACCAGTTGGCGGTAAATGGAATTACGATCATGACAACAGATTGCCGCCACCAAAGGGCAAAACCGATTATCCAAAGCTGCAAAACTTTGAGCTAGACGAGATTGATCAACGAGTTTGGAATGATCTTCAACACCGTGAAATTACGCTTTGGGGGGATGAACCAACTGGGATTTGGGCCACTACTGCTGCCGGCGCTAAGGCTCGGTTACAGCAGTTTGTAACGGATTCGCTTAAAGATTTTGGCGCTTATGAAGATGCTATGCCAACCAACTCATGGAATGTTTATCACTCGCTCTTGACTCCATATTTAAATATTGGACTTTTAACACCAGAAGAAGTAATTGATGCGGCTATGCAGCGTTATGAAAAAGGCGATATCCCGCTTGCTTCTATTGAAGGATTTATTAGACAAATTATTGGCTGGCGCGAATATGTAAATGGCGTGTATTGGTTTTTTGGTGCCGGCTATGAGAAGCGAAATGAGCTTGGCGCAAAGCGAGAACTATTACCGCTATTTTGGGATGAAACCAAAACAAAAATGAATTGCGTTGGTAGCGTGATAAAAGATGTGAAAACTCGCGGCTATGCGCACCATATTCCGCGCTTAATGGTGCTATCCAACTTGGCCTTACTAGCTGGAGTTAAGCCAGCTGAATACTTAGACTGGATGACAAACACCTTTATTGATGCATATGACTGGGTGATGGTGCCAAACGTAATTGGAATGGGGCTGCATGCAGATGGTGGTCAGATGATGACAAAGCCCTATGTTTCTGGTGGATCATATATTTCAAAGATGAGTCAATACTGCAGCTCATGTGCTTACAATCCAAAGCTAAGAGTTGGCGATACGGCTTGTCCGTTCACAACTTTGTATTGGGATTTTTTAAACCGGCACCGAGCTGAATTTGAATCTAACCATCGCATGCGACAGCAATACTTTGGACTAGATCGACTTGGTGATTTAACAGCACTAAAACAACGAGCCAGCGAAGTATTACTGGGTTTAGAGAACGGCGAGATCTAATTCGCAGAACTAACGTGGGCCGCGAGGGACTCGAACCCCCGACACCCGCCTTGTAAGGGCGGTGCTCTAACCAACTGAGCTAGCGGCCCATTTACCGGGCAGCAAACCTTATCGGGTGACTAATCCAGGGTTGCTAGGGCTTCGATATATGCATTCACGCTGCGGGCATCACCTGGGCTGTTTACAACCAGCCAGCGGATCACACCTGTTTTGTCAATAATAAATGAACCTCGGGTAGCCATGCCGCGCTCTGGCATAAAGACACCGTATTTTTCACTGACCTCACCATGCGGCCAAAAATCACTAAGCAGTAAATAGTCCAAATTTTCAGCAGCAGCAAAAGCCTTAAGCGAATACTGCGGATCACAAGAGATACCAAGAATCACCGTGTCAGAAGATCCTGCTGGCATCTCATCGCGCACTGCGCAAACCTCGCCAGTGCAGGTGCCGGTGAATGCAAACGGAAAAAAGAACACTAAAACATTTTTGCCGCGATAGTCGGCTAATGAAATTTTCTGGCCATCAATTGCTGGCAGCGAAAAATCTGGTGCAATATCTCCAACTTTTAAAGTCACGTGCTTCCTATCGTTTTGCTTTCGGGGCTACCAATCTAGTGCCCTGCCAATCAGGTGCGGCATTGATAGCGCTAGTAGCTTGTAAACCTGCTGATGGTGCGGCTTCAGTTATCTCTTCTGGTTCAACATAACCTGCTCGACCTGGTTTTGGTGTGAGCAACCAAATTACGCCTTGATCAGCTAGCGGGTGAATGGCATCCATCAGCGCTTCTACTAAATCATCATCGCCATCTCGGAACCAGAACAACACCACATCAATAACATCATCGAAATCTGCATCAACTAAATCTGCATCAACAGCAGCTACAACAGCAGCTCGCAGCTGCTCATCAACATCTTCGTCCCAGCCGAGTTCTTGCACAACCTGGCCTGGTGTAACCCCGAGGCGGGCAGCTATGGCTGCTGCGCTCTCAGCGCTGGAGGTCACCTTTGCTCCTTTGAGAAGAGCCCGCCGAACACGGGCTAGTGGGAGAAGTCAAGACTGGGTACGGCAATGTGGCAAGTCAGACACCCATCGAGGTGCCATATCTATCCCAGATAGGCGAGAATACCCCGGTAAACCGTGAGAGGAAACTGTGAGCGCTGAATTAGAGCAAGAAGCAATGTTGCCGGCAGGATTGCCAACCCAGTACGTAGAGACCGATGCTGAAGAGACCGCCGAATGGCTGGAATCCCTGGATGGCCTAATTGCCCAAAAGGGCACGCATCGAGCTGGACAGATCATGCTATCGATGCTGCGCCATGCTTCAGTTCGAGATCTTGGCATTCCGTTAGTTCGCTCAACAGATTACATCAACACAATTGCGCCAGAAACTGAACCAGATTTTCCAGGGGATGAAGCTTTAGAGAAAAAAATTCGTCGACTAATGCGCTGGAATGCTGCCATCATGGTGCACCGCGCCCAGCGTCCAGGTGTTGGTGCCGGTGGTCATATTTCCACTTACGCATCAAGTGCCTCACTTTATGAAGTTGGCTTTAACCATTTTTTCCGTGGTAAAAATCATCCCGGTGGTGGCGATCAGATTTTTTACCAAGGCCACGCCTCCCCTGGCATGTATGCCAGAGGTTATATTGAAGGTCGACTATCAGAAACACAGCTTGATGGTTTTCGACAAGAACTAAGTCAGGCACCAAATGGATTGCCGTCATATCCGCATCCAAGATTGATGCCCGAGTTCTGGGAATTTCCAACGGTCTCGATGGGCTTGGGTCCGCTACATGCAATTTATCAAGCCCGCTTCAATCGCTATTTGCACAATCGCAATATTAAAGACACCTCCGATCAACAAGTATGGGCATTTCTTGGTGATGGTGAGATGGATGAACCAGAATCAACAGGTGCCATTCGGTTAGCTGCCCGTGAAGATTTAGATAATTTAACATTTGTCGTTAACTGTAATTTGCAACGACTTGATGGACCAGTTCGTGGCAACGGCAAAATCATTCAAGAACTAGAATCGCTTTTCCGCGGCGCTGGTTGGAATGTAATTAAAGTTATCTGGGGCCGCGAATGGGATGAGCTACTAGCAGCAGATAACGATGGCGCGTTAGTTGATTTAATGAATCAAACTCCAGATGGCGATTTCCAAACTTATAAAGCTGAAGATGGTGCATTTGTTCGAGAAAACTTCTTTGGTCGAGATCCTAGAACGGCAGCTTTAGTTGCAGGTTGGGATGATGACAAGGTCTGGAATCTAAGGCGTGGCGGTCATGATTATCGAAAACTTTATGCCGCTTACAAAGCAGCAACTGAGCATAAAGGCCAGCCGACGGTAATTTTGGTGAAAACGATTAAGGGTTACACGCTTGGACAAAGCTTTGAAGGCCGCAATGCCACACATCAAATGAAGAAGCTAACTGAAGTTGACCTCAAAGGCTTCCGCGACAGATTAGAAATTCCAATCGCTGATGCAGATCTAGATAAATATCTACCGCCTTATTACAAGCCGGCTGCAGATTCTCCAGAGATGCAATATCTGCATGAGCGCCGAAAAGTGCTTGGTGGCTATCTGCCAAGTCGACGCAAAGCAGCTAAATCACTTGTGCAACCTAGCGAGAAGGCATTTGAGTTTACCCGCCGCGGCTCTGGAAATCAACAAGTAGCAACCACGATGGCATTTGTGCGCTTGCTGCGTGAGTTACTTAAAGAAGAAGGTGTTGGTTCAAGATTTGTACCAATAGTGCCTGATGAAGCAAGAACTTTTGGTATGGATTCGCTATTTACTTCGCATAAAGTTTATTCACCGCACGGACAGCAATACACCTCAGTTGATCGCGAACTATTTCTTTCTTATAAAGAAAGTATCACTGGTCAAGTTTTAGAAGAAGGAATAACTGAAGCTGGCGCGATGTCATCGTGGTTAGCTGCAGGTAGTTCATATTCAACTCACGATGAACCAATGATTCCAGTTTATGTTTTCTACTCAATGTTTGGATTCCAGCGAACTGGTGATCAGTTCTGGGTGGCGATGGATCAGATGGCACGCGGATTTATTCTCGGCGCAACAGCTGGCCGAACCACCCTTAATGGCGAAGGTCTGCAGCATCAAGATGGGCACTCTCCTATTTTGGCGGCAACAAATCCAGCAGCAACTATTTATGATCCAGCATTTAGCTTTGAGGTGGCACATTTAGTTAAAGATGGATTGCGTCGCATGTATGGTGAGAATCCAGAAAATATTTTCTATTACTTCACTGTTTATAACGAGCCAATTGATCAACCAGCTGAACCAGATGATCTAGATGTTGCCGGATTGCTCAAAGGAATTTATCGATACAGCGAAGCTCCAGTTGGAGCTGGCGCAAAGGTTTCAATTCTTAGCTCTGGCATCTCAATGCCGTGGGCGATCAAAGCCCAAGCCTTGTTAAATGAGAAGTGGAATGTGCAAGCTGAAATTTGGTCTGTAACTTCTTGGACTGAGCTGCGTCGCGATGGGTTAAGAGCTGATCGCGAAAACTTCTTAAACCCAACCGCAACTGCAATTGTGCCGTTCGTAACCCAGCAGCTAGCTGCTGCAATTGGACCTGTGATTGCAGTTAGTGATTTCATGCGACAAGTGCCAGATCAGATTCGCCAATGGGTTAAGCAGGACTTTTATTCGCTAGGCACCGATGGTTGGGGGCTTAGCGATACCCGTGGTGCGCTGCGCCGACACTTCTTAGTTGACGCCGAATCAATCACAGTTCAGGCGCTGGCCGCGCTAGCAGCCCAAGGGGCGATCAGCGCGGATTTAGTGGCAGCAGCCCTAGAGCAGTATCAGTTAGCTGATCCAAAGGCCGCAGATGCTGGAAATACTGAGGGATCGGGCTGATTTTCCCCAATCCGGCTCAGATTCATCGGGGAAACCGATGAGTAATGAAGTACGGTGGGGCAAATGTTGTGTGTAGTAGCCCCAGGTCAGGGATCCCAGTCACCCGGAATGCTCAAGCCGTGGCTTGAGCTACCAGGTGCTGCGGCCACTTTGAGCTCATGGTCTGAGGTCAGCAAAGTGGATCTAATTACGCATGGAACCAGCTCTGAGGCTGAAGCAATTAGAGATACCGCAATTGCGCAAGCGCTAATTGTTGCCAATTCGCTGCTAACAATTAGGACAATATTTCCTGAACCCAAAGATCTGCTACGCCAGGTGCATGCAGTTGCTGGCCACTCAGTTGGCGAGCTGGTTGCAGCTGCGATTAGTGGCGTGATCACTGATGAAACCGCAATGATGCTAATTGGAGTGCGGGGTCGAGCGATGGCGCTTGCAGCTGCTGCTACCCCAACGTCGATGACTGCAGTGCTAGGTGGCGAGCAGGAAGCGGTAATTGAGCATTTAATAAAATTAGATTTAGTGCCAGCAAATGTAAATGGTGCAGGTCAGGTAATTGCTGCTGGCAGTCTTGAAGCGCTCGCACAGTTAGCTGAAACTCCGCCAGCTAAAACCAAGCTGCGGCCACTATCAGTTGCTGGCGCATTTCATACCAGCTATATGCAATCTGCAGTTGAAGCATTGCATGGTGCAGTTTTAGACATTGCAATTAATAATCCTGAGATTACGCTGCTAAGTAACCGTGATGGCGCAATTGTTGATACTGGAGCTGATGCTATGATGCGCATAGTTGATCAAGTTAGCAATCCAGTGCGTTGGGATTTATGCCAGAAGAGCATGCTGCAACTCGGAGTTACTGGACTAATCGAACTTGCCCCAGCTGGTACGTTGGTAAATATTGCTAAACGTGAATTAGAAAATGTGCAAACCTTTGCGATCAAATCACCTGCTGATCTTGCTGCGGCAAAAGATTTTATTTTGACTCATCAACGGCGGGCTGCATGATCACAATTAAAAGCGCACCAGCTCGAGTTGGTGCTCGCATTGTGGGAATTGGCGCGTATCGGCCAACTCGTGTTGTTACTAATGACGAAATTGCACCATTAATTGATTCAAGTGATCAATGGATTCAGCAACGCACTGGAATTAATTCACGCAGATTTGCCAGCGAGCACGAAACACTAGAAGAGATGGCTGTATTGGCTGCTACCGAGGCAATTGCTGATGCAAAAATTAAATCAGCGCAAATTGGCGTGGTTTTAGTTGCAACGCTAACTAATCCGGTGCAGTTTCCAGCTGTTGCACCAACTATTGCAACTCGACTTGGCATTCCAGACCCGGGTGCATTTGATGTTGGTGCTGCCTGTGCTGGATTTGTTTATGCCTTAAGCACAGCTGCAGATATGGTGAAAGCTGGCAGTGTTGAGTATGCATTGGTAATTGGCGCCGAGCGCATGACCGATGTGCTTGATATGACTGATCGAGGTAGCGCATTTATTTTTGGTGATGGCGCTGGCGCGTTTGTAGTTGGACCGGCTGATTTCAACGGGTTTGGTCCAATTATTTTTGGCTCAGATGGTTCTCAAGCTGAAGCGATTTCAATGACCTCAACCTGGTTTGATTTTCGTAGCGGCAAAGTGCCCGAACCGCCAACACTTCGAATGGAAGGCCAGCAAGTTTTCCGCTGGGCGGTCTCTGAGATGGTTGGTGTCGCGCAGCGAGCAATCACCGCAGCAGGGCTTGAGCCAAAAGATTTAGCGGCTTTTATCCCGCATCAAGCCAATAATCGAATCACAGATGCCATAGTTAAGGCCTTAGATTTTCCCGATTCTGTAGCAATTGCTAGGGATATTCGGGATAGCGGCAACACCACTGCCGCAACCGTTCCACTAGCACTGCATGCACTACGCAGTGAAGGTAGAGCACCAGCTGGCGCACCGGCCTTACTCTTAGGCTTTGGCGCTGGACTTACATATGCCGCCCAAGTGGTGGCATTGCCGTAATGACCGCCTAACTAACACTTAGGCCAAAAGGATGGAAACGAAATGAACACTGAAGAGGTAATGCGAGAGATGGCTGTAATCCTGGATGAGGTTGCTGGCGTTGCAGCAGATCAGGTAGCGATGGATAAGTCTTTTACAGACGATCTCGAAGTTGATTCACTTTCAATGGTTGAAGTTGTCATGGCTGCCGAAGATAAATTCGGCGTGAAAATTCCAGATGAGGAAGTCAAGAACCTTCGCACCGTTGGTGATGCAGTTAATTTCATCGTTAAGTCCGCTTAATTGCACAATTTATGAGCGCGCACACTCGAGTAGTTGTAACTGGTTTAGGTCTTGTCACACCGCTGGGAACTGATGTTGCCAGCACTTGGCAAGCCGTGCTGGCTGGAAAATCGGGTGTGCGTGCCCTGCATGAGGATTGGGCAGTTGATTTAAGCTCAAAAGTTGCAGGTGCCATTGATGCTGACTTATCTGGTGTGTTAGACAAAGTTGCGGCCCGACGAATGGATCGATCAACCCAATTTGCCGTAGTTGCCGCAAAGCAAGCCGTTGCAGATGCCGACGTTCTAGCAAATGTTGACCCGATTAGATTGGGTGTGGCATTTGGAACCGGCATTGGTGGACTTTCAACAGTGATGCAGCAGATGCAAATTTTAAATGAGCGCGGACCAGATCGAGTTAATCCGTTAACTGTGCCAATGATTATGCCAAATGCAGCTGCAGCGCTAATTGAATTAGAGATCGGCGCGCAAGCTGGTGCGCATGCTCCAGTTTCTGCTTGTGCAACTTCAGCTGAAGCAATTGCCTGGGGCACTCAGATGATCAGAGATAACCGCGCTGATGTTGTGGTAGTTGGCGGCACTGAAGCGGTGATTAATCGACTTGCAATGGCAGCATTTTCAGCAATGCGGGCAATGTCTACTAGAAATGATGATCCAGCTACAGCTTCACGGCCATATGACTTAGGCCGAGATGGTTTTGTGATGAGCGAAGGTGCCGGAGCGTTGGTGTTAGAGCGACTAACACATGCAACTGCCCGCGGCGCAAATATTTACGCTGAGATTGCCGGCTTTGGTATGACCTCAGATGCACATCACATCGCCGCCCCAGATCCAGCCGGCGCTGGAGCTGCCCGGGCCATGTTGGCAGCTGTTGTTGATGCTGGTGCCACTACAACAGATGTGCTACATCTAAATGCCCATGCCACCTCAACTCCGCTAGGCGATATTGCTGAAGCTGCAGCAGTGCGCAAAGCATTTGGTTCACATACTGATCAAATTGCAGTCACTGCACCAAAGTCCTCAATTGGACACACCCTTGGAGGTGCTGGTGCGATTGAATCGATTCTAACAATTATGAGCATCATCAATAAACAAATACCAAGAACGATTAATATCTCTGATTTTGATTCAAAAGTTAATCTCGATGTGGTCATAAATGAGCATCGAGCAATTTCAAACTCTGAGATTCTGGCGCTAAATAACTCATTTGGGTTTGGTGGCCATAATGTTTGTGTCGCAATTAGAAACTATTAAAAACCAAAAGTTTCTTTAAATTCTGCTAACTGAATTTTAACCCAAGCTTGAAATTGCGGTTCGGTGATATCAATTGCGCTATCTGCAGATACCACAAAATTAAGTTCGGTAGCAGTTTTTCTGCGAGCTGAAAAAGTCACGACTAAACCACTTTGATACTCAATTTGATTTTGCACAATGACAGTTGAGGTTACTTTTGCTCTAACTAGATTTGGAAAATCATTTGGATCTAATATTGGGTTCAGCGATATCACTTTTGATACATTTCCAGCTGCTGTTTGATAGCTAATTTTTAATCGCGGTGGATCAAAACTTGCTTGATAAATATCTGGCCATGGAATTTGATTTTCAATCATATTTAAACCAGCTGAAGTTGCCACAATTAATCCAATTTCACTATCTGTATAAGACAATACTTGTAGCTTTGCTGCCAAGGCTTTTACTTCAGCTGGGAGTTTTGATTTAAAACTCGGCATTTAGTTAAATTCCCATGGCTTGCTCACGCAAAGTTCGTCGATGTTGCTCAAGTGCGACTAGATCGGCAAATAGTTTGTCGTATTCAACCTGTTCGTCAACTGGATTAAGTCGCTGCAGCGTGCGTTTTAACTCAGCAATCTGGCGCGTTGCATCAAGCTCCATCACCCGCGAATAAACTGCTTTGGCATATCGATCTAGCTGCTCATCGTTGCTTTGAATTGGCTCTACCAATAACGCCCGCAGCAAATTGCGCTGCTCATCATCAGCTGCAGCTTGGAGGGCAGTTTCAATGAACTCATTCTCTGTTGCTGCTGTAGCTGCTGAAATTGCCGTAAATGCTCCTTGGTGCTGCGAAATTGAGAAGGAAGTAATTTCTAGCGCCGCAAACCACTCTGGTAATAAATCTCGTTGTTGCACTGCCAACTTCAGCGCTTCGCGCTCAACTCGAACAATTGGATCAAGCAGATCCATACTTGGTAGCAGCTCTGCTGCTGCAATAGAAGTTGATCGTTTTTGATTCCCCATTGCAGCTTTAAGCGCAGTAGGTTCAACTCCAATCCAACCAGCAGCAAGTCTTAAATATTCAGGGCGAAGCGCAGGATCTTTAATGCCGGCAATTAAAGGTGCAATTGATCTAGTAGCAGCAACTCGGCCTTCTGGGGTAGTTAACGGATACTGAGCCAAACTAGTTTTAATAGCAAATTCAAACAACGGCACTCGCCTAGCTACTAATTCGCGCACAGCTTCTGAGCCATGTTGTAATCGAAGATCGCACGGATCTAACCCGGTAGGCTCTATTGCCACAAAGGTTTGACTTGTGATCTGCGCATCTAGCTCAAAAGCCTTTAGCGCTGCTTTTTGACCAGCTGCATCGCCATCAAATGTGAAAATCACTTCACCGCGTAGCTCTTCTTGATCCATTAGCAATCGTCGCAGAATTCGAACATGATCTTCCCCAAAAGCAGTGCCGCAGGTTGCAACTGCAGTTTCCACACCGCTTAAATGAGCTGCCATGACATCTGTATAGCCTTCAACAATTACAGCTTGGCGACGTCTAGCTATCTCTTTGCGAGCCAGATCAATGCCATAGAGCACCTGGCTTTTTTTATAAAGCTGAGTCTCTGGCGTATTTAAATACTTTGGACCCTCATCATTTTCTTTTAATTTTCTAGCACCAAATCCAATTGTGTCACCAGAGGAATCTCGAATGGGCCAAAGTAATCTGCCCCGAAAGCGATCATAAACTCCGCGTTGACCATCAATTCCAAGTCCAGCTAACTTAATTTCTTCATCAGTAAATCCTTTGCCACGCAAAAACTCGGTTAGCGCACCCCATTCATCTGGTGCATACCCAACTCCAAATTTTTCTGCTGCAGCTTTATCAAAGCCTCGAGATTGCAAAAACTCCCGACCAATCTCAGCTGCCAGAGTGCTTAGCTGTTCCCGATAAAACTGATCAGCTAATCGATTAGCCTCAATTAATCTGGTTCTAACTCCAGCTTGTTTGGCAGGGGCTGTCCCAGCTGAGGTGTAGCGAAGTTGCATGCCAAGCTTGCTAGCTAATTTCTCAATTGCTTCAGAGAAGCTCAGGTGATCAATTTTCTGTAAGAAATTAACCGTATCCCCGCCTTCGTTGCAGCCAAAACAAAACCAAAGCCCCTTACTTGGGGTGACGTGAAAAGATGGTGATTTTTCATCATGAAATGGACAGATACCTTTTAGGCTGCCACCACCAGCTGTTTTCAGCGTGACGTAATCTCGAACCACTTCATCGATGCGTGAGCGCTCTCGAACTACTGCTACGTCTTCATCGTGGATTCGCCCGGCCATGGCCCAAGTCTAGGTGGCAGCCGGCTTGGGGTGCTGGCTACTTACACAGCCGCTGATGCCACTGCACCGCAGTTATATCAGTCAGATTGGCTATCTGGTCAATGATTACTCGAGTTTTAGCAGCATCCCCAGCTGCCGCCTCAAAAGCTTCGCGATGGATTAAATCCAGCGAATCAGGGGCGCTTGCCGATATAGCAGCAAACAGCTCTGCGAGCAGCTCGCGCTGATCTGCGTACTGCTTTGCCATCGCAGCGCGCTGCATCACATAAGCCACTGCCAGTGTTTTTAAAACAGCAACTTCAGCTTTTATTTCTGCAGGAATAATCAAGTTACCGTCAAAACGTGAAATCTCTTCGCCAAAAACTGATTTTGTGGCAGTTTCTGCAGCCCCAACAAATCGCCCAATTAATGTGGAGGTCATAGATTTAAGCTGTGTTACTGATTTTCTGGTGCTATCAAATTCAGTAGGCCACTGCGGTAGATTTAAAATGCGGTTTAGCGCATCAAGCAATTCAGCTTCCTGCGCAGCTGGTAAGTAGCGGGCAAGGCATTCGCTCACAATTAACTTCTGCTCGGCTGCATCAAATAAAAGCTTTAAATCAATATGGCCAGCGTGAATTGCATCTTCAACATCATGCACCGAATAAGCCACATCATCTGCAAAATCCATCACCTGTGCTTCAAAACAAACTTGCGTATCAGTAGTTTTGCTGCGAACCCATTGAAAAATTTCGCTGTCATCTTGATATGCCCCAAATTTTACATTTCCAGCTTTTTTATACCATGGATACTTTGAAGCAGCATCTAAAGTTGCACGAGTTAAATTAAGTCCATAGCTGCGCTTATCATCTAGTGATTTTGTTTCTAATCTTGTTAGCACTCTAAATGTTTGCGCATTTCCTTCAAACCCACCAATAGGTGCTGCGATTTCATCTAGCGCGGTTTCGCCATTGTGCCCAAATGGTGGATGTCCAACATCATGAGTTAGCGCTGCTGTCTCAACTAAATCTGGATCAGCACCTAAGGCAAAGCCAATCTCGCGCGCTATTTGAGCTACCTCTAACGTATGAGTTAATCGAGACCTTGGAAAATCATGTTGAGCGGCAGTTAGAACTTGAGTTTTTGCAGCCAGTCTGCGTAGTGAAAGTGAATGCAGCACTCGAGCTCGATCTCTAGCAAACTCAGATCGAGTTGGATTGCCAGGTTGCTCTGGGAGAAATCGCGCTAAATCAAAATCGGTGTAATTTGCCATCACAAAATACCTGTTCGTTGTAAGAAAACATAACGAAGCACAGCGGTGGTTTCACGCACTACATAAGTGAAAGTTAACTTTGATCCAGCGCCCGATCTTGTGGGTGCACCAAATGCTTCGTATCCCATATCCCGAACAATAATTAAACTTCGCACCATATGCGCTGGATCAGTTACCACAGTGACTCTAGTAGCACCTAAATCTTTAAGCCTATGATCAACTGCCCTAAGGCTCTCTAGGGTGTTTGTGCCTTTTGCTACTGCAATTACCGATGCCCGACTCATTCCCTGGCTGAGCAGATATCGCCTGCCAGTTTGTGCCTCAGTTGTTCGATCGCCAGGTTGATTTGACCCTGTGGTTATAACTTTTCTAGCTGTGCGTAATTTCCATAATTCAAATGCCCGGTCAAGTCTTGCTTGCAGCACATCAGATGGTCTACCATCAAATTGCGCAGCACCTAAAACAATAATTGCATCAGATCTGTATAAAACATCCTTACCGCCAATATTTACAACCCAAGCTGAAACGCCAAGCACAACCACAACTGCCGTTGCAGCAGTAATTGCAATAAAGGTTCTAACTAAATGCACTCAGCCACCGCTTACATCTAATTCGGCTGCTGCTAAATCAGCAGCAAAGTCACCTAATTCATCAGGTGAATCTAACCAACCTTGCGGCAAGCTAACGGGTCGCTCGCCTGAAGTTCTACCTCGCGGACCTTCGGCCATGATTGGAAATTCTTGTTCGGCATCAATTAAATTAACCAACTGCGCTAGCTCAGTTAATGTTGAAACCATCCCCATTTTTGATCTAATCTCAGAACCAATTCGAAATCCTTTTAAATACCAAGCAACATGTTTTCGAAAATCTCTACAACCTTTATGTTCTCCATATAAATCAACTAATAACTCAGCATGTCGCACCATGGTTGCGAGCACCTGCCGCAGATTGGGATCTGGTGGAGCTTGGCGGCCTTGCAGCGCAGCTGCTAGCTGCGCAAACAGCCATGGTCGACCCAGGCATCCCCTGCCAACCACAACTCCAGCACAGCCAGTTTGTTGCATCATTGCTACTGCATCTGAAGCCTGCCAAATGTCACCGTTACCCAAAACCGGAACTCCTAGCGGAGCTAGGTCATCTACTAAAACTTTAATCTGAGACCAATCTGCACTTGGTGAATACATCTGTGCTGCAGTTCGAGCATGTAGTGCAACCCAGGCCACACCTTCTTGGGCTGCAGTTAGTCCTGCTTCTCGAAACGTTAGATGCTCATGATCTATTCCCAATCGCATTTTTACAGTTACTGGAATTGGAGCCACACCAACTGCAGCAGCGGTTTCATTCGCGGTTTGCACAGCAGCGCGCAAAATATCTCGAAACAAATTGCGCTTAAATGGAAGCGCAGCACCGCCACCCTTGCGGGTAACTTTTGGAACTGGACAGCCCATATTTAAATCAATGTGATCTGCTCTATCTTCAGTAACCAGCAACTTCACAGCAGCCGCGATCACTTTTGGTGAAACCCCATAAAGCTGCACCGATCTTGGTGTCTCATCTGCATCAAATGTCACCATCTGCATGGTCTCTTCATTGCGCTCAACGAGCGCTCTAGAAGTTACCATCTCAGAAACGTATAAACCAGCTCCATATTCCCGGCACAGTCGTCGAAACGCGCTGTTGGTAATGCCAGCCATTGGAGCTAACACAACTGGTGGATTTACCTCAAAGCGTGGAGTGCTAATTGAGCCAAAGCTGGTAATAGTCATTGCGGTTTTAAGATATCGGCAATCGCTCAGCTAGCCAGCCATCGAGCTTGTCCAAACTGATTCGCTGCTGTTCCATAGAATCTCGATCGCGCACTGTTACTGCTTGATCTTCTAAAGTGTCGAAGTCAACAGTTACGCAATATGGAGTTCCAATCTCATCTTGTCTGCGATAGCGTCGACCGATTGCACCAGCATCATCAAATTCAACGTTGTATCGCTTACGTAGCTGCGCTGCTAAATCTTTTGCCTTTGGTGACAGCTCTGCATTTCTTGAAAGCGGTAACACTGCTACTTTTACAGGTGCTAATCGCGGATCAAGTCGAAGCACGGTTCGAATATCTTCGCCGCCTTTACTATTTGGCGCTTTGTCTTCATCGTAAGCGTCCAGTAAAAATGCTAATACGCATCTGGTTAAACCAGCTGCGGGTTCAATCACATAAGGCACCCAACGCTCTCCTGCTTCTTGATCAAAGTAGGACAAATCTGTGCCGGAATGCTCACCGTGAGTTTTTAAATCAAAATCGGTTCGATTTGCAACACCCTCTAGCTCTGCCCACTCTGATCCAGCAAACCGGAATCGATATTCAATATCAACTGTTCGCTTTGAATAGTGTGAAAGCTTTTCTTTTGGATGCTCAAATTTTCTTAAATTATCTGGGTTTATACCTAAGTCGGTGTACCAATTCCACCTGGCATCCAGCCAATAGTCATGCCAAGTTTCATCCTCACCTGGCTTAACAAAAAACTCCATCTCCATCTGCTCAAATTCGCGAGTTCGGAAAATAAAGTTGCCAGGTGTTATTTCATTTCTAAATGATTTACCAGTTTGGGCAATGCCAAATGGTGGTTTTTTCCGAGATGAAGTCAGTACATTTTGAAAGTTAATAAAAATTCCCTGCGCAGTTTCAGGACGTAAATAATGCAACGACCCTTCATCTTCAACAACACCAACTGTTGTGCGCAGCATGCCATTGAAATCTCGCGGCTCGGTGAATTGACCTTTAACGCCACAATTTGCACAACCGATTGAAGCAAGCCCTTGCTCTGCTGGCTTGTTGTGCTTGTTTTCATATTCATCAAGCAATTGATCAGCTCGAAAACGCTTATGGCAATTTTTACATTCGGTTAGCGGATCGGCAAAAGCATTCACATGGCCAGATGCTTCCCAAACTTGCGGCGCCAAAATGATCGAGGAATCCAAGCCCACCACATCATCGCGCTCTCGCACCATAGATCCCCACCACTGGCGACGGATGTTTTCTTTTAATTCAACACCAAGGGGCCCATAATCCCAAGCGGAACGGGTGCCACCATAAATTTCACTAGAAGCAAATACAAAACCTCTTCGTTTGGCGAGGTTTACTACAGCATCAACATTTGAGTTTTGGCGCTCTGCCATGATCGCTCCTTCCGGCTGGCTGTCGGCGGTCGCGTGAGCCTAGCGGGAAGCACTAAGCAAATAGGTTCTCGGCTCCCCAAATCAGGAAAACTGTTGATATTCCCACAGCAAAGCTCGCCGAATCATTGGATTTTTAAGCGAAATTACCCCGTTATAGCTTGATTTTAGATCAGCTTGAGCCTCAACAGGTATCACAGGTGCTGCAAAATAAACCTGCAGATCTTCGTTCAGGTTGGCTAATTCAGCTGCAACCAACTGGGCCATAGTGCCGGTTTCAACCCCAAGGTCGCAAATTACCAACTTCGTTTCTAAGAAATCAGAAATCAAAATTGATTCAACAATTCGATATCCATATTCATCTTGAGTTTGATTGACCTGAATTTTTGCCGCATTTAAATCTAAATTCATCGCAACCCGTTGGGCTATCGCAAAGCCAAAGTCACCTATTCCTAGCAATAGCCAGGTTTGGTTTAAATCTAAATCAGCTTTCAACTTTATAGTTAGTTGATCTGCTGCATCTTGAAAATTTTTAAACTTCATTATCTTTTTTGGTATTTGTGGATAGTGAAAAAGTGTCAGCATCAACAGCTCGATCAGATAAGAATCTCTTAGTTTCAGATTGAGTAACAATTAATAATTGTTCAAAAGTAGAAATTTCAGAGATGTTGCTTTGCGCAATTGCAAAGGCAATTGGCCGTAGCAGTGAAGCTGATAATCCACGGCGACAACTTCCAGCATCCTGCCATTCCTGCTGAATCAACCAAGTATCAACTTCATCAACAGATCGGCCAAGGCTGCCACTTACCCAGCCTGGTAGCTGCGCAAGCGCAATTAACCATTGATTTGCTAACTCAATAAACTCAGTTTCAGCCGTCACTTCAATTTTATGAACTGTGCTCACGATCATTTAGTTCCACCAAATCTTCTATCCCGATCAGCGTAAACCGTAATAGCTCGCCAAAGATCTAGGCGATCGCAATCGGGCCAGAGTTTTTGCAAGAAAACAAACTCGGCATAAGCTGATTGCCATAATAAGAAATTACTAATTCGCTGTTCACCAGATGACCTAAGGAATAAATCAACATCGGGCATCTTTGGTTGATACAGATGCTTTGCAATAGTGGCTTGGGTGATTTTTGCTGGATCAAGATCCCCTGCTGCAGCTTGGGTTGCAATTTGTTTTACTGCAGCAGTTATCTCATCTCTGCCGCCATAATTTACACACATTGTTAGCACCAGTTTTGAATTCTTCTTGGTTAAATTAACAGCTTGTGTTAATTCCTCAATCACGCTTGGCCATAGTCGCTTTGCACTGCCCGACCAGCGCACCTGAACACCAAGGTCCATAAATTCATCGCGTCTGCGGCGCAGTACATCCTTATTGAAATTCATAAGGAACTTAACTTCATCTGGTGAGCGTTTCCAATTTTCAGTAGAGAATGCATATGCGCTTAAATATGGAATCCCCAGATCAAGTGCTCCATAAACCATTTCGGCTAATGCAGCTTCACCAGCTTCATGGCCTGCAGTTCGCGGCAATCCGCGTTGCTTTGCCCACCGCCCATTTCCATCCATTACAACTGCAACATGGTTTGGTAATCTTGCAGCTGGAAGTTTTGGCGCAGCAACCCCAGTTGCATGTTTTGGTGGTGCTGGAAATGATTTAGCCGAACGCATTAAGTTCGCTCCACTAATCTCAAAGATCGCAGCTGGCGATCTATCTGCCAAGTTAAATATGCTGCTGTTAATGTTCTAGATTCATATCTGCTAGCAGTTGGAGCAGCATCAGCGCTCTGCCAATCTCCAGTTAGCAATGCTGACATCAATTCAACAGTTTGTGATCTTGGACTTGCTGATCCAATTGGGCGGCAACTTGCACAAACCATGCCACCAGCACTTGGTGAAAATGCTCGATGCGGACCCGCTTCACCACATATTGCGCAATCCGCAAAACTAGGCGCATAGCCGGCAACCGCTAATGAGCGCAGAATAAATGCATCTAAAATTAAACCAGGATCGTGTTCAGCGCTAACTAAGCTTCTAAGCCCGCCAACTAATAACAGAAACTGCTGCAGCGCAGGTTCAGTTCCTTCTGCAGTTAACTTCTCAGCTGTCTCAAGCATCGCTTGCCCTGCAGTCCATTTTGGATAATCAAGTGCCAACTGCGATCCATACGAATAAATAGTTTCTGCCTGCGAAATTATCTCTAAACTTTTGCCGCTTGCCAGCATTAAATCTACGTGACTAAATGGTTCAACTCGCGCCCCAAGCCTTGAGCTGGTCTTTCTGACCCCTTTAGCTACTGCTCGAATCTGCCCATGCTGCTTACTTAACATTATGACAATGCGATCGGCTTCACCCAAGCGCTGAGTGCGCAGCACGATCGCTTCATCTCGGTAAACTGGCATGACCTGATTCTTGCCTGAATTGCCACAAAATGCAGATGCAACACGGAATTCAGAACAACCTCGCCTACCCTTGGGGCATGAATACTTCTGAGTCATCAAGCAATCCAGTCCGAATTGAGCTAACTAAGGTCCGATCTGTGGTGCTCTTAGTGCTTTTTGCCATCGCCAGCTTTTTGTTGCTCAACTGGGCAATAGTCACATTGCGCGGCTTATTGTTGACATTATTTTTAGCTTGGTTGTTTTCAGTATCAATGGAGCCTGCAGTAGCTTATTTAGAGCAGCGTAAATGGCGACGCGGTTTAGCCACTGGAACTGTAATGCTGGGAATCCTGCTGGGCTTTTTTGGCTTCATTTCATTATTTGGGCAGCTGCTCTTCACGCAAGCGGCATCTTTGCTTAATACTGCCCCTGAGATAGTGCGAACAGTGTCTGAGTGGCTGAATCGAAATCTCAATACCCAGTTAGACCCACAACAAATTATTGAATCTCTTAATCTCACCTCTTCGCAAGCAACTGATCTAGCCTCTTCGTTAGCTGGTGGATTATTTGGTTTTATTACAGCTTTAGTTGGATTTGTAATTAACTTACTTGCTTTTATGCTATTTCTATTTTATTTATCTGCAGATGCTCCCAAAGTTCGCCGCTCCATCGCACAAGCGCTACCGCCAAAGCAGCAAGAAATATTCTCTAAAGTTTGGAATATCTCGATCAAAAAAGCGGGCGGCTTTGTACTTACTCGAATTGTGCTAGCTCTAGTGTGCTTTGCTGCTACTGCACTATTTTTATTATTGCTTGGAATTCCGTATTGGTTACCAATTGCGCTCTTTACTGGAATTATTTCGCAGTTTGTTCCAACAATTGGAACTTATATTGGCATTGCCTTGCCAGCCTTAGTTGCTCTTTCTGAGAGCTTGACATTGGCAATTGCTGTAATTGTTTTTGGTGCTGTTTATCAGCAGTTTGAGAATTTCTTGCTAGCTCCTAAACTAGCTGCAAAAGCGTTGGCCATTCATCCAGCAGTTGCATTTGGTGCAGTTTTAGCTGGTGGCACCATGTTCGGTGCAGTTGGTGCATTAATTGCAATACCGGTAATGGCAATTATTGTTGCGGTTACCCAAACCTATTTACATCGATACGAAGTGGATCAGATCTAAAAACCTAGTTTTCCCAGCTGTTTAGGATCTGATTGCCAATTCTGCGATACCCGAACATGCAGATTTAAATGAACCCGCATGCCTAATAATTTCTCTATTCGAACTCGAGACTGGGTGCCAATCGCCCTAAGTTGCGCGCCGCGCTTACCGATCACAATTGCCTTTTGACTGTCTCGTTCCACATGTATATCTGCAAAAATATCCATCAACGGCTTCATGCCGTCGCGATTCTCACGCAAATTCATTTCTTCAACAATCACAGTTACCGAATGCGGCAGCTCCTCACGTAAATCTTGCAATGCCGCTTCTCTAATAAACTCTGCCACAAGTTCGCGCTCTGGTTGATCGCTCAATTGTCCATCTGGATAAAGTGCAGGACCTTCAGGTAGGGCATTAAGAATTTCAACTTCAAGTTCAGGCAAATTCGTCTTATCAACTGGACTTACTGGCACTACAAATTTCCAGCTGAAATTTAATTCAGCTTCAAGTTCTGTTGCTTGCGTGATGCGCTCGGCAATTTGAGCTGGGTTAGCAGCATCTGTTTTGGTAACAACTAAAAAGACATTTTGATTTACCTGCAGTACTTGCTGCAAAATGAACTTATCCCCAGTGCCAATTGGTTCGTTCGCTGGAATGCAAATTCCAATTAGATCAACTTCAGAAAGCGAACCTAAAACTAATTCATTTAGTCGCTCGCCCAACAGGGTTTTGGGTTTGTGCATGCCTGGTGTATCCAAGATGACTATTTGACCGGCTTCACGATGCACGATGCCACGAATCAATCTTCGGGTAGTTTGTGGTCGATCTGAAACAATTGCAATCTTTTCGCCTACTAATGCATTTGTTAGCGTTGACTTTCCAACATTTGGCCTTCCAATGAAACTTACAAATCCTGACCTGAATGTCATTAATTCACTCGCCTAGTCCTGCGATGCTCAAGTTGTCCCAGCACCAAAAGTCCGGTTAGCACAACAGCGATGCCTGCTACTTCTTGAATTGCCAATTTCTCCCCTAGTAAAACAATTGCAAACAATGTTGCAACCACTGGTTCTATTAATGTGATAGTGGCAACCGTAGCAGCAGAGAGCACTCTTAACCCCTTGCCAAAGAAGAAATAAGCAAGAGCGGTTGGAAATATGCCTAGGTATAACGCAACTGATAGCCCTGAGACCGCAAGTAACCACTGCCAATCCCCAACTGCCAGCAATATAAATGCAATTGGAATTCCACCGCCAAAGGCCACTGCCAACGCAGTTGTTGAATCAACTCCAGCACTAACAAGGGCCTTGGCATTTACGGTATAAATCGCATAGCCGACACCTGCCGCAAGAGAAGCTAGAAGCCCAAAGCTAAATTCAAGCTGGCTATCAAAACCAATTAGCAATAACCAAACCCCAAAACCAACTACTAAAAATAAGATTATTTGATATTTTTGAATAACTTCTTTAAGCACAAATCTAGAAAGTAAAGCTGTAAAAACTGGCGCGCTGCCAAGCGCAATTACCGTTCCGACAGAAACACCATTGTTTGTTATTCCAATAAAGAAAGTTATTTGATAAATCAAAGTTCCAGCTGCAGCAAGAATGCCATTTTTGGTTCTGAATAGCTTCCATAATTGCTTTTCGCCCAGCGCTAACACCAGTATTACTAATGCAATTCCGCCAACTACTTGACGTGCTGCGCCAATGAATAGTCCAGATACTTCAATTCCCGCCAATTGT
>JAURFT010000021.1 GCA_030834185.1 Candidatus Nanopelagicales bacterium | reverse complement strand
AATGCGCTCCGACTGCTTTAGATCTGCAATTGCAGATAAATCTGCTTGCTTTAATAGCGCTGAGGTAAACGAGATCCGGTTCTGAGCAGTTGATGCTGATAGCCATGCTTGATCAACTGGCCAGCCGCCCACATTTGGTGGTTGAAATGGCAGCTGTCCTAACGCAGCTAAACCATTTCGCAGCTGCTGTAGATTTGAATATTCACTAGGTCTGATACCAAACGCACGACAAACTGAAACAAACCAATCTACTGGGGATTTCACCATGGCGTACTTGGGATTAGTTATTGCGCTGCTAGCGCCAATTGCTTTAACAAGTGGCGCTAGATCGCGGGATTTAAAAATGCTTTGATGATTAATTCCAGTTAGCACTTCGCTGCTGGAGATAAAGCGATACCAGAGCCGTTCAGTTATAAACAGCGAACAATCATCGCGAGCAACTAAATAATCACTTAGCGAATTGGCATCATATTTTCCTGTAGCACCCAAAAAGGTGATCGGAGCGTTGTAATGCTGGCGTGGGTTAAAACTAACTGCACCAGATGTTTTGTTTACCTTGTAACCAGTAAGCGCTTTGGCAGTTTCTCGCACATCATTTTCACTGTAGCGATTAACTCCCAATACAAACAGCTCCATTAATTCGCGTGATAGATTTTCATTTGGGGCTTTAGCAGTATTAAGCTGTCCATCTAACCAATAAATTAGCGCGCCATCATTAACCATCGCTTTTGACATTGCTGCAAAATTACCCAGCGCATGCGCTCGCAGCGTTTGGTTCTGAATAAACATTGGTAGCGCATCATTAACTTTGCTGGATGAAGTTGCCCAATGACCATGCCAGAACCAAGTCATGCGTTCGGTTAGGCCATGATCTGAGATCACCATGCGGTCTAACCACCAAAACAACATTGTCTGGAATTGGGCTCGTTTATCTAATATGAAATTACCTAATTGATCTGAGGTGTTAGGTGGTCTTCGACCAGAATCATAAACATTTGGTAGCGGTTGATTATCAGCAGAGATATCAAACTGTGGTTTGGTTAATAGCAGCTCTTGGGCTTTTGGTAAACCAAGTTTTAGCAAGCGCTTAAACTCACCTGGCTTGGGTCCAAAACCAAATCGATGAGTTAATCGAGATATGGCAAGACGCTCGGCTGCAGCAGACATGTCGTAACTCTAGGTAGATGTGGCTGTGAGAACTATGTGAGGTAAGTGAATTTTGGGCGAATCGCAGTTAGATTGGCACCTGCCATGCAAAAAAGTTCTGGGTGAAATATCCGATTCACACAATTGCGTGATTAAATGAGGACATGTGACTCAGGTCACATTTGCCTATTAGCAACGCTGGAAATAGCACCCCCCCCCGATAAATCTGTATCCGATTGCGTACTCGCCGATATCCGCATCGTCACAAATGTCTGAGTTTCCCCTTAATCTCCCACTTATGGTTTCCCGCCAATTTCGACCAGATGGCATCCCGCAGTAGGCGAAGCGTCGGCAGTATTCGCCAACTGCCATCTACCCGTTACAGCGCACTGGTGCGCAAATACGGCATTCGAATTGCCGCTCCACACACATTTGATTCCTATCAAGCAGCAGAAGCTTGGTGTTTAAAAGTAGTAAATGAACTTTGGCAAGCAAAATATCAAGTGCTGCAACAAATAGGGATAGCTCAGAATTTAATTCTTACCCCAGGTCAAACTACTGGCACAATGATGACGCTAAATGAATTTGCAGCAGATTGGATGAATGGGAATATTCATCTGCGCGATCGCACTAAATATGATTATCAGCGAATTGTGAATCGCTGGTTACAGTTAAAAGTAAACGGTAGA
The DNA here is from genome assembly GCA_030834185.1 of Candidatus Nanopelagicales bacterium. Classification (GTDB taxonomy): domain Bacteria; phylum Actinomycetota; class Actinomycetes; order S36-B12; family UBA5976; genus AcAMD-5. The sequence continues at coordinate 21,267 of JAURFT010000021.1, read as the reverse complement.
AAATTCGCTGATTATTACCTAACTGAGATTGATCTAATGCTGGTCAAAAAATGGGTAGAAGAAGTAAACAAAGAGGCATCTACTAGCACTGTGCAGTATGCCTATCGGGTGCTTAGAGCAATATTAAATGAAGCAGCAGCAGCTGGGTTAATTGAAAAAGCACCTGCGCCGCTAAAACAGATGAATCCAAAGGCAAAAGAGCGCCCAATGATCACAATGGATGATTTATTAAAACTAGCAGATGCCGTGCCAATCAAATTCCGCGCGGCGGTCTTAATTGCGGGGACATGTGGGCTGAGGGCAGGTGAGCTATTTGGGCTGCGCCGGCGTGATTTAGATATCTCACGCGCCACTATTCGCGTTTCGCAAGCGGTAGTTAATGTGCCAGGAATTGGCACAGTGGTTGGTCCACCAAAGACCAAAACCAGCAATAGATTGGTTTCAGTACCAACCAGCTTAATTGAGCTGCTGCAATCGCATTTAATGAACTTTACCAACCCCGATCCAGATGCTTTTGTGTTTGAAGCATCTCCCGGCGTGCCAATCACAATTGAAGAGCGACGCGGCTGGTGGGATGAAGCGCGAAAAACAACTGGACTGGAAAACCTGCACTGGCATGATCTGCGGCATTTTGCTGCGACTTTAGCCGCCCAACATGGCGCCTCAATGGCAGAGCTACAGGCTAGGTTGGGCCATTCAACCGTAAATGCAGCAATGCGATATCAGCATGCAACCCATGAGCGCGATAACCAGATCGCTAAAAATATCGATAAGGCCATGCGGGAGCTGCATCAAAAAGGCCTGGGCTTAGAGGAAACTGGGTAAAAATTTCTTAAATTGGGGGCTTCCCAAGATCGGCTGGAACTGTAATAATTTTGGTGCTGCAGTTGACTTGCTACAAAACTAGGCCCCCAGCTCGCTGGGGGCCTAGTTTCTTTTAGGACCTAATTACTAGCACCTAGATGCCAGCATCAAGCTGATCGAATTACTTCGGCCGCAGGTTAACCTGCAGCGTTATAAGTAACTTTCACAACCACTTTTCTAGCTTTTTTCCCAACTCGATTGGTAGTGGCATTGCCAACAGTGTTGTATTGACCGCGCAGCCCAGCAGCTTTAAGCGCTCTTGTTACTAACGTTGCTCTAGTTGCAGCAAGTCGCTTTTCAATTGCCGTTGGGGATTTTCTAGTAGTAAAGCCGCGTACTGAAACTACCGCTGCTGTTCCGTTATCGTTTTTAAACTGTGTGCCTAAGGCGCGCAGTTTTACTAAGCTGGCGCGAGGAATAACAGTTCCAGTCACACTATAAGAAACTGTAATCTTTGCAGTTTTAGTAACAAACGGTGGCTTTGGAGTGACAGCTGCGCTTGTTGTTGATAGCGCAGCAGCTCCTGCTTGATTAACAGCGCTCACCCGAAAGGTGTAGCTGGTGTTATTGGTTAGGTTTGAACAAGTAGCCTGAGTTGCCGTAATTGCACAAACGCCACCTGCTGGAATTGAAACTACTTGATAACTAGTAGCACCAACAACAGCAGCCCAAGAAATACTTGCGCTGGCATTGCCAGCTGTTGCGGTAACAGAGGTTGGTGCCGCAAGTGGGGCATAAACTGCAAGCGTCACTGTTGTAGTGCCAACTCCAGCAGTTGATCCTCTAACTGTTATCACATAATTACTTGGCGCAACTATTACAGCTGGAGTGCCAGTAATAACGCCAGTAGTGGTATTTAAAATTAGCCCAGCTGGAAGTGCAGGGGCAATTACATAACTTATAACTCCACTATAACCACTTAGGGTGTAGGCAGCTGTTGGGGTCATTGCCGCACCAAGCGTTAAATTCACAGCTTTAGTTAGCGGCGCAATTGCTGAACCAACTGTGATTGCAATTGTTGCAGTTGCAACTCCGCTGCCCTGAGTTGATCCCGCGGTAGTGCCAGTTGCGGTAATTGTGTAAGTCGTTGCAGTTTGCGAAACTGTAGGCGTGCCTGTAATAACTCCAGTAGTAGTGCTCATGGTTAATCCTGCAGGCAATGCTGGATTAACTGAATAAATCACAGTGCCAGTAATACCAGCCGCGGTAAAGGCTGTTGTTGCCGTGATCGCAGCTCCGGCAACAACTGAGAGCGTCTGAGTTGCCGGCAGGATTCGCGGGCTTACTGTAATTGTAATTGTGGCAGTGGCAGTGCCAGTTGTTGCGCCGGTAGCGGTAATTGTGTGAACCGTTGCTGCTTGATTACCCGTTGGGGTGCCAGTAATAACTCCAGTAGTAGTGCTCATGGTTAATCCAGCAGGAAGTGCTGGAGTTATGGCATAGGTAATAGCTCCAGTAAATCCAGCTGCAGTAAACGCAGCAGTTGCTGTAATGGCAGTGCCTGCCGTTGCAAGCCGGGTCTGGGTTGCAGGGGTGATTGCAGCTGCGCTGATTGTAATTGTGACTGTTGCTGTGGCAGTGCGAGAAAGTGAATCAGTTGCGGTAACTGTGTACGCAGTTGCTGCAGTTGCTCCTGTTGGAGTGCCACTAATTACACCAGTTGATGAGCTAATGGCTAAACCAGTTGGAAGTGCCGTTGAGGTATAAGTAATTAACCCAGTAAAACCTGCAGTGCTAAATGCGGAAGAAGCAGTAATTGCAGTTCCAGCAACCCCAGTAATGGCTTGAGTAGGGGGAGTAATAACTGCGTTAATAGTAATTGAGACAGTTGCGGTGCGAATAAAATTATTATCATCTGTTGCGGTAATGGTGTAAGTAGTTGCGGTTTGGGCAATTTGTGGTGTCCCAGTAATTACACCAGTAGTTGAGCTCAAAGCTAATCCACTTGGTAGCGCTGGAGTAACTGTGTATTCCATAGTTCCAGTGCCACCAGTTACCGTAAAAGCAGTAGTTGCTGCTAACGCAGCACCTGCGCTGCCAGTTACGGTTTGGGTTGCAGGTGAGATACCCATCTGCACTGCAATATTAAGCGTGGATGATGCGGTTGAACTATCAGCGTCTGTTGCTGTCACAATGTAATTTGCAGCGGCAATTGCAGTTGTTGGGGTGCCTGAAATTGCTCCAGTTGCAGCATCAATGGCAAGTCCAGCTGGAAGTGGGTTGTTCACAGCGTAAGTAGTTGTCCCAGCAGCATCAGTTTCAGTAAATGTAATATTTGTAATTGCAGTGCCTGCAGTAAATGTAAATGGTCCAGCTGCGGAGGGAGTGATCGCAGTGATTGCGCTTGCTGGGGTGATGGTGGTGATAAAGCCAGTTAATAATGCCACCACAACAGTTATTGCTTTAGTTCGAGTTATTTCTTTTAGCATTATTTCCCTCACTTAACTAGCTGGCTGATTATTCAAATTTTAATTAAGTTCAGCCTAAAGCCTGACAGTGTGATTGAGGGGACATACTCACAAAAACCCTATATTTGTGCGGAATTTTCAGGTTATAGCTATCTGGAATTCGGACAAAAAGCACAGATTAATGAAACAAATTCACCAAGTTTGACATCCAAATTAATCTTATTTAGCGCAACCACAGGTGGCGAAATCCTGCGCGGAGGAAAAGTTTTTAAGAGATCCCTGATCTCGATAAGAGTGGAAGCTTTTTCCTCCAAGGCGAACCCTTTCATAAGGTGCTTTTAAATTCAGCTACATATTTATTAAGCTAAGAAGATAGATAGCAATCTGTTTCGAGCTTCTTTATCAAGAGGTACGGACCAGTAGCCGTATTTAGACTTTCCTGCCACCCCCAATTTCTGTAACGAATTCATCATGCGAGCAAACTCAAATGTAAGGGTTATTGGATCAAGAATTGGCACACCATCTACCTCTTTCACTCCCTGATCCACCAAAAGTTCATTTGATAACCCCTCGCCAGGAATGATTACGGTTGCACCATTAGAAATTAGCTCTCTTGCAGCTGCTACAAATGAGTCTCGATGCTTGACTGGATTACCCTTAAAGGCATCAACCATAATCTCAGGACCGCCAGCTAGCGCTCGCGATCCTGCTAGCAGTTTTGTCAATCCCATCCGAACGTAGTTTTCTTCTATTGCTTCAAACAGTTCAGGAATAAAACCTACAATTCCCACTTTGAAATTTGATATTAGTGAATAAATAGCAGCACTTTCACCATACCCAATGACCGGAATGTCCACTAAGGCTCGACATTCTCGCAGCCCAGGATCTTGACTAGTTCCCATGATAAATGCATCAAAACCCTCTGTTTCAGCTTTTACTGCCATCTTCATAAAATGGGTAAGAAAAATTGACTCTGCGCCTGCAAATCTCACGAGTCCTTCTGGGAGCTGTTTTTCATAAGTGTTTCCTGGCAGGCTCTCAATGTGTATTTGGTCATCAGCCCTAAGCAATTTGGCGAAATGATCTTCATACATTGCATCCAATGCCGGCAGTCGACCTTGGACAGTATGTTTCTGAAACCAGATTTTCATATACGCTCCCTTACTTGATTAGGTCGTCTACAAGATACGTTGTAGCGGCCGAGCATCCGTTAAAGTCATTTTGTAATCCAAATGTGTATGCGCCAGTATCCCAAATTTACTCGGTGATCTCAGTGCGATGAAAGTTTAAATGGGAGCGCGATGGTGTCGGTCCGCGTTGACCTTGATACCTAGAACCATAAATAGCCGAGCCATATGGATGCTCGGCTGGTGATGAAAGTCGGAACAAGCACAATTGACCAATTTTCATACCAGGCCAAAGCTTGATTGGCAGCGTTGCAACATTGCTTAGCTCAAGAGTGACATGTCCTGAGAAACCCGGATCAATAAAACCAGCAGTTGAATGGGTGAGTAGACCTAATCGACCAAGTGAAGATTTTCCTTCTAGTCGACCTGCAATATCAGCTGGCAGCGTGATTACTTCATATGTGGAAGCGAGCACAAATTCACCTGGATGCAGCACAAAAGCTTCATCAGCTGCAGTTTCAAATGGTCGAGTTAGATCGCTTTGTTCAACCTCAGGATCAATAAATGGATAACGATGATTTTCAAAAGTTCGATAAAAGCGATCCAAGCGCACATCGATGCTGCTGGGCTGCACCATCGCTTCGTCGTATGGCTCAAGCCTTACGCGGTTAGCTGCAATCTCGGCTTTGATATCTCGGTCACTTAATAGCACCTGCGAAGCCTAGTTATTACCAGCCCGGCTTTGCGGCAGGGCCACCAAGTTTGTTCAGCAGGACTACTAATTACTACACCTATATATAGGTGTAGTAATTAGTAGTCAATGCCTTGCTTGTAGCTATCGCTGCCATGGAGCTACTAAATCCATAACTACCGATATATCTAAATTTCCGCATATCGCTGTATAAAGGCGCAGTAATAAGGTGGTTACTGGGAATTTGCTTAAGGCTGCCTGAGATTAAACCGACAAATCGGACATTAGGTCTGGATTCCTGAGGGAGCCATAGCAAACTACCTTCATGCAATTAGGCAAGTTGAGCGCAGCAGGGATCGCCCTGGCGATCTCACTTGCCCTAATCGCCCCCAGCGCGGTGGCGAATCAATCGCCTAAAAATGCCGGGTCAAATCAAACCACAACTTCTGAGCGACGATTCTTACAAGATGATCTGACTTTAATCAGTCAATTTGGCGGCGTCATTATTGGTGTTAACGGTAGCGGCGATCAGTTTGAAGGTTTTGATAAAGGTTACAACGTAACTCGATCTATTGCGTTGGGTATTCCAATTTTTGGTTCCATGCGAGATGACTTGTCGTTAGTTGCAAAATTTGGTGGTGTGATTACTGGCGTTAATGGGCCAGGTGATCAATATGAAGGTTTCGATAAAGGCTACAGCGTGAACCGATCTATTGCAGCAGGTTATGCGCTAGAGCCACTTCCTAAACCTGCCACACCACGCCCTAAACCAAAACCCAGCGCAACGCCAGCTCTGGTTGAAGAACCAGATGCAGCTGAACTAAGCGAAGCAGAACAGCCCAAACCTGGTGTTTATATTGCACCTCGCCTAACTGCAATAACTGAAGGCTTCTCACTTCCAATTACTGTTTCTATTGTCGAATTAAGCGCAACTAAAGCCAGCTTGTTTATAGCTGAGGGTGGTAAAAACTTTTTAATTGAGACCAAAAATGTGCCGCGAAATGGCCAGCTGACCTTTATTACACCAGCAGCTCTTGGCAGATATTTTGTAGTGCTAAATACCGGTGAAAAATCGGCAGTAACTAAATTTGATGTTAGACCATTTGGATTAGTTGGCATCAGCATCACCGATGCCACAACCCCTTCCACAATTGTGGTTTCAACTGGAGATTTAGCAATCAACTGGAAAATTGTGCTGCTTAAAGATGGCAAAGCAGTGCAAAGCCGAACTATCACAGTTGAAAACCGCGGTTTAGATCTGAGATTTACGGTGCCTATTGGCGAAGCCCGATACACAGTGCAGGCAGAGTATGAGTATCAAGTGCGCGACACCCGAACTAGTGAAGTTGTAACCAAGCTGCGGATTTTTGAAGATCCGGCTGGCGGCGCTGTTTTAACTCGAAACCCAACTCGATAATGGCTTGCTCTCGCCTACAATTGCGCGAGGGCAGGAACTAAAACATATGCAAATACTGGTAATTGGATCAGGCGGTCGCGAGCATGCCATTATCCATACCTTATTAAAAGACAATGCGTTAAAACCTAACTCGGTTCGCGTTTTTGCAACTGGTGCTAATGCTGGAATTGTTGAGCTAATTGGTGCTGCAAATTGCTTTGATATTGAACCTACAAACCCAAGCGCAATTTTAGCGCTAGCAAATCAGCTAGATATTGAGTTGGTAATTATTGGCCCAGAAGCGCCGCTTGTTGCCGGTGTTGCTGATTTGCTGCGCGCAAATAATTATTCAGTATTTGGACCAAATCAAGCTGCTGCTCAAATCGAAGCCAGTAAAGCATTTGCTAAAGAGTTAATGCATGAACTAAAAATTCCAACGGCAAAAGCTTTTACTTGTAATGATCTTGATCAAGTGCAAGCTGCCACAGCGCAGTTTGGGGCGCCGTATGTAATTAAAGATGATGGGTTAGCTGCTGGCAAAGGAGTTGTTGTTACAACTGAACTACAAACAGCGCTTGATCATGCAAAGGCATGTATTGCTGCTGGCAGTAAAGTTGTAGTTGAAGAATTTTTAGCAGGTGAAGAAGTTAGTGTGCTTTGTGTAACAGATGGTAAAACTGTGTATCCGTTAGTTGCAGCGCAAGACTATAAACGAATTTTTGATGGTGATCAGGGAGCTAATACCGGTGGGATGGGCGCGTATGCGCCAGTTGACTGGTTTGATGCAGCGATGCAGCAATTTGTGATTTCTAAAATTGCTAAACCAGTAGTTGAGCTGCTCAATCAGCGCGGAGCTGCTTTTATTGGAGTTTTGTATTGTGGCTTAATTAATACAACTGCTGGGCTAAAAGTAATTGAGTTCAATGCCAGATTTGGCGATCCAGAAACTCAAGTGGTGCTTTCGCTGCTGCAAAGCTCGCTGACTGAGCTGCTTTATGCAGCAGCAAGCGGCAATCTTGATCAGCAGCCTGCTCCTAGCTTTAAGCCTGGCGGCGCAGTTGCAGTGGTGCTAGCAGCAGCTGGCTACCCTCAAACAGTTCATACTGGTGATGAAATTGCTATTGAAATATCACCAAACCCCGATCTGGTGGTGTTCCATGCGGGAACAAAGTTAGAGAATGGGGCAGTGAGAACAGCAGGTGGCAGGGTGCTTGCAGTTACTGCAGTTGGAGCATCGATTGCAGCAGCAAGAGCATTGGCATATCAAGGTGTAGCGCAGCTGCGGTTTGCAGGCAGTCAGCATCGCAGTGATATTGCTAAAGATAAAGGAAGCGCATAAGCATGGAAGATGTATTGGCATCCAGGTACGCCTCAGCTGAATTTATTGCCATCTGGTCACCTGAAGCCAAAATTAAACTCGAGCGGCAATTCTGGGTGCAGGTGCTTAAAGCCCAACAAAAAAATGGAGTGGAAGTTACTGCTGCTGCCATTGCAGCATATGAAAACCAAATTGAGAATGTGGATTTAGCCGCAATAGCGGCTCGTGAAAAAGCATTAAAGCATGATGTGAAAGCTCGCATTGATGAATTTAATGAGCTAGCAAGAGAAGAACAGATCCATAAAGGTATGACTTCGCGAGATTTAACTGAGAATATTGAGCAAGCTCAAATTCTTAGCAGTTTAAATCTAGTTCGCGATCGCGTGATTGCGCTGCTTAATAATTTGGCTATCAAAGCAGATCAGTATTCCGATTTAGCAATTGTTGGCAGAAGTCATAACGTAGCAGCGCAGTTAACAACGTTAGGTAAACGCTTTGCAACTGCAGCTGATGAGCTACTAATTGGTTATGCCGCGCTTACTGAATTGATTGATCGCTATCCGGCTCGCGGCATTAAAGGCCCAGTTGGCACAAATCAAGATATGGCAAATTTGTTTGATCAAGATTTAGCAAAAGTTAAAGAATTTGAATCAGAACTAATTTCATCACTTGGCTTTAATCAGGTTTTAGACAGCGTAGGTCAGGTATATCCCAGGTCATTAGATTATGAAGTAGCAACGCTGCTGTATCAGTTATCAGCTCCAATATCTTCGCTGGCAATCACAATTAGATTAATGGCGGGCCAAGAGCTAGTTACTGAAGGCTTTTTAGAAGGCCAAGTTGGCTCATCGGCGATGCCGCACAAAATGAATGCTAGATCAAGTGAGCGCATTAACGGATTGCATGAAGTGTTAAATGGTTATGTCACCATGCTTGCAGGTATCACAGGCAAACAGTGGAACGAAGGCGATGTGTCATGCAGTGTGGTGCGTCGAGTTGCGCTACCAGGCATGTTTTTTGCTTTTGATGGTGCAGTGCAAACTGCGCTAACAGTTCTAAGTGGTTTTAATGTATTTGAATCCCAAGTAAAAGCTGAGCTGGATCGGTATTTACCATTTTTATTAACAACTGAGATCATGTTGCTGTTAGTTAAGCGCGGCGTCGGCCGAGAAACTGCGCATAAACAAGTGCAAGCACATGCGCTAGCTGCAGCTGAAAATATTCGAGCTGGCAAAGCTAATAATTTATTTGAACTAATTGCAGCTGATGCCAGTTTGCAAGTAACAGTTTCAGATTTAACTGCACTTGCTCAAAACAGTGAAACTCAGCTAGCTGGCGCAAAAGCGCAGGTGCATGCTGTGGTTGGCAAAGTTAATAAAATAGTAAGCGCAAACAAAGCAGCTGCAAGCTATCAGCCAGGTGCGATTCTGTAGTGAGTAATTGGCAGCTACCTGAGGATTTTCGCCATCTTCATTCTGGCAAAGTTAGAGATCTTTATGAAACCGCAACCGACACCTTATTAATGGTGGCATCTGATCGAATTAGCGCATTTGATTTTATTCTGCCAACCATTATTCCCAATAAAGGTAAAATTTTAACTGAGATCTCGCTGTTCTGGTTTAACAGGTTAGCTGTGCCAAATCATCTAATTTCAACAATAGTGCCAAGCGAGGTTGCAGGTCGAGCTATTGAAGTTAAAAAACTTAAGATGCTGCCAATTGAATGTGTAGTGCGCGGATATCTAACTGGTTCTGCCTGGTTGGAATATCAAGTAAATCAAAGTGTCTGCGGAATTAAATTACCACCAGGGTTAGTTAATGGATCCAAATTAGCTGCTCCCATCTACACCCCGGCAACTAAGGCACAACAAGGTGATCATGATGAAAATATCAGCTTTGATCAAAGTGTAGAAATTCTGGGTAACGAGCTAGCTACACAAGTCATGGAGATATCAATCTCGATATTTAACCAAGCCCAACAAATACTAAAAGGCGCTGGTTTTACGTTAATTGATACTAAATTTGAATTTGGCGTTGATGCTGCTGGCGTTTTAACTTTAGCCGATGAAGCGCTCACTCCTGATTCCAGCAGATACTGCAATACAGCTGAGATGGCACCAGACAATTTAGCGCCATCATTTGATAAACAATTAGTTCGTAATTGGTTGCTAGAAAATTGGGATAAAGATGCTGGCACGCAACCGCCAGAGTTACCAGCTGAGATTGTTAAATTAACGCAAGCGCGTTATCAAGAAGTGTTGGATCGTTTAAAGCAGCTTTAATTTTTGTGTTAGAGCTTATTGCTTAGTGCCACAAATTCGGCAATATGAATTACTTTGGTTTTTATTCTTCGTTTTCGCAGCTGAGTTTTTAACTGGCGGGTGCAGCCGGGATTTACGCTAACAATGTAATCAAGATCTAATTTAGCTATTTCTTTTGCTTTTTTATCAAATACCTGATTTGAATCCTTAGATCGTAAAATTGCATACGTACCAGCAGCTCCACAGCAATCGCTAGCTCCGGGCAGCTCGACATAATCTGCTAACTGCGCTAACACGGCCCGAGGTTCGTTAAAAATTTGTAAGCCATGGCGCAGATGACAGGAATCTTGCAATGCCACTCTTGCTCGTTTGCCATTAATTAATACTGGCTGTAATTGCTCTATTCGCGCTGCCAGGCTTTGCGAGTATTCAATTACCCGATCTTTACCTAATACTGAAGCTAAGTGTGCTGCACAACCACCGCTGGTAGTTAAAATTTTCCCTGGTAGTTTTTCGCCTAACTCAGCGGCCATTTCTTTGCCACGATCTAGCTCACCGTTATGGGCATGAAGCGCACCGCAGCAGCCTTGCGAGCTACAAACTGAAACATCGGCATTTGTGGCGGCTGCTGCAGATACGCCTGGAAATAAACCACGTTCAAAACAACCAAGCATCAGTGAATATTGCGCAGGTTCTGATTTTTTATAATTACGCAGATTAAACAGCCCAAGAAATCTAACTCGCCAAGCTTTATTAACTGCAAACAATAATAAATGCAAAATTAAGCTGCGATTTTTTCCTTGCCAAGCAGCTGATCGCCACTCTTCCAGCAAAGTGCCATACTCCACACCAGCTGGACATACGCTTTCACAAGCTCGGCAACCCAAGCAAAAACTTGATTGCTCCAAGGTCTGATCAAGCGATAACTCACCAATTTGCACTGCGCGCATTAAATTAATTCGGCCACGAGGTGATGATTCTTCTTCTTGCGTGAGCGCATAAGTTGGACAAGCTGGCAGGCAATAGCCACAAGAGATGCAGCGGTCTAATAATTTAGGAGTGAAAGGCAGGTCTTGTTTCATGAGCCAGTTTTTCCTGGATTTAAAATTCCATTTGGATCAAAAGCAGTTTTGATGCGCCGGAACAGCTCCATCTGCGCTTTACCAACTTTGCGCTCTAAATAGGGCAGTTTTGCAATTCCAACTCCATGTTCACCAGTAATGGTTCCACCCATATCAAGTGCAAGCGTAAAAATGTCATCTAGCGCAGCGTGCAATCTGGCAACTTCCGCTGGATCATTAATATCGGCCAGCACTTTTGGATGCAGATTGCCATCTCCAGCGTGACCAAATACTCCAATTTTTACATCTCGGTTTTTACTGATTTCACTAATTTTCGCCACGGTTTCTGCCAAGCGTGGACGCGGCACACAAACATCTTCGCTTACAGCTAGTGAGGCTTCTCGTGCTAGCGCAGGTAGCGCGCAGCGCCTGGCAAATAACAACTGATCTGCTTCAACCACATTTTTGGCTCGAGTGACTGAAATAACGCCGCTTGTTGCAGCGCAAATATCTGCCATTTGTTGGGTTTTAACCTCAACATCATCACTATCGCCATCTTCACCAAAAAGCAGCAGTGCACCAGCTGAAGTGTCTAAGCCAATCTTTGCAAATTTTTCAACTGCAATAATGCAAACTTGATCTAAAAATTCCAGCGTTGCAGGCAGAATGCCTGCTCCTACAATGTTATCTACTGCAACTGAAGCATCAGCAAGCGTATTGAAATATGCAACTCCGTATTTGGAGATAGTTGGGCGCGGTCGCAGCGCAACTATTGCTTTAGTAATTACACCAAGAGTGCCTTCAGAGCCAACCATTAATCTAGTGATGTCATAACCTGCAACATCTTTAACCATACGTGAGCCAGTGTTAATTACTTCACCAGTGCCAAGCACAACTTCTAAGCCCAAGACATAATTTCTAGTAACTCCATATTTAAGCCCGCGTAAGCCGCCTGCGCAGGTGGCAATGTTGCCACCAATAGTTGAGACAGTTTTTGAACCAGGATCCGGCGGATACATCAAGCCATATTTTGCAGCTTCATCATCTAAATTTACATTCGTTACTGCTGGCTCAACTACAGCTAACATCTCAGATTTGGATACTTCTAAAATCTTATCTAATTTTGTCATCACCAAAATAATTCCACCCGAGATGGCAATTGTTGCAGCAGCAAGATTTGATCCAGCGCCTCGAGTAATAACTGGAACTTTATGTTCATTGGCAAAATTTATTAACTTCACAACATCAGCTGTTGATTCAGCCATCACAACTGCATCAGGCATGGCTTTGTATTCAGGAGTGGCATCAGTTGAGTATGCGGTCAAGGTGACAGCATCAGTTTTGACCTTATCGCCAAGTAGCTCAACGAGGGCTTCGAGATTCATATTACGGTAAGGATACACCGCAAACCGCGCTGCGAATTTAGTTAAACCCTTAGATCAGGGCCAAATGCGCTACTTGGTAATTAAGCCAGTTCTGCTTGATGATCCCGGCAGCTGCCCAGTGGCATAACTGCAATTTTGACTTCAGCGGGGAGAGCTGAAGTTAATCGCATGATGCAGGTTGGCTGATCAATAAAATTGGTTTAAAAGTGGGAGCGATTTCAGACGATTAAGGGGTAGAAAGAACTTCCTTAAGTCGCTAAACTCAAAATCTACCTTAGCGAATAGGTGTTGATATGGATGAGTCCCAACAGGTGCTGGAGCGACCTAAACTTTCAGAGCAGGACAAGCAACTACTTGAACTAATTCAAGATCGCATTTTGTGGCTTTCAACTCGAATGATTGATTATGCCAATCGCGAGCGTGAGAACTTGGATGGTTTAAAAGTTGGCGGACACCAAGCATCCAGCGCGTCCATGGTTTCATTAATGACCGCACTTTATTTTAATTATTTAGAAGCTGAAGATAAAGTTAGTGTCAAGCCACACGCAGCACCTGTTTTTCACGCTATTGAATACTTGTTAGGTAATCTGGATCAAAAATACTTAACTCAACTTCGCACTGCAGGTGGGTTGCAAAGTTATCCATCTCGCACCAAAGATCCAGATCGAGTTGATTTTTCAACTGGCTCAGTTGGGCTTGGTGCTGTAGCTCCGCTGTTTGCTGCTGTAACCAGGCGTTATGTTGATGCACATTTTGGCCAGCGACCTGCGTCAAGGTTTATTGCCATTATTGGTGATGCAGAATTAGATGAAGGAAATATCTGGGAGGCTATTGCAGATCCAGCAACTGCTGGCTTGGGCAATGTTATGTGGATTGTTGACTTTAATCGACAATCATTAGATCGGGTAGTTCCAGGTGTGCGAATCTTGCAATGGCGAGCACAGTTTGAAGCAGCTGGTTGGCATGTTCGGGAGATAAAATATGGAACCAAACTTTTAGCCGCATTTTCACTCCCTGGCAGCGAATCATTTAAACAATGGTTCGATGACATTCCAAATGAGCAATATCAATCATTATTTGGTCTAACCGCTGCAGCTGCCCGAGCAAGATTTCTTGAAGGAGCACCAGCGCAAACAGCAGAATTTATCTCCAGATTTTCTGATCAAGAGTTCTTTGAAATCGTAACTGATCTAGGTGGGCACGATGTCGGATCTTTGTTAGATGCCTTTAATGAATGTGATTTGATCTCGGATCGCCCTAGTGTGGTTTTTGCTTACACAATTAAAGGCTGGCGCTTACCGCTAGCTGGTGATCCACGTAATCATTCAGCACAGATCTCAGAGTCGCAGTTATCGCAACTGCGCGAGCAGGTTGGGTTGCAGGTTGCTAATGAATGGAGCTTGTTTGAGCCAGGCAGTGCAGCTGATGCGCTGTGTCAAGCTAGGCGCGTTGTCCTAAAACGTCAGACAAGCTCAGCGCAGCTACCTGTTCAAATTCCAGTTAGCAGCGGAGTTTCTCCTGCTGCAAAATCTGCTACCCAAGAAGTATTTGGCCGAGTGTTAAGTGAGATTAGTCGAAACGAAAGTATTCGCCCTTATCTTGTAAGCACCGCGCCAGATGTTGCTACCTCAACTAATTTGGGTGGATTTATTAACCGAACTGGAGTATTTCATCCTGAGCTACGGCGACGTTGGAATGAAGATCCAGTTCTTAAATGGGCAGAAGGACCAACTGGACAACACATTGAGCTTGGAATCAGCGAGATGAATTTGTTTAGTTTGTTAGGACAGCTAGGTATATCGTCAGATATTTCTAATCAACCGCTTATTCCAATTGGAACCGTTTATGACCCATTTGTTTTGCGTGGCTTGGATGCGTTTATCTACAGTGTTTATTCAGGTGCGAGATTTATTGTTGCAGGAACCCCCTCTGGAATCACGCTAGCTCCAGAAGGTGGTGCGCATCAATCCACGATCACACCATCAGTTGGTATGGAGCTACCTGGAGTGGTGTTTATAGAGCCTGCTTATGGCCAAGCTTTAGATTGGTTGCTCTGTGATGCAATTGCACATGTTGCTGGTACAAAGCCAGATACCGCACCTGATCTTAAATCAACAGAATTAGCGTTTTATTTCAGATTAACCACTAGATCAATTGATCAATCACCATTTAATGCGGCTCGCGAACGACTTGGTGAGGCAACATTAAGGACTCAAGTTTTAGCAGGTGCTTATCGATTAGTAGATGGCAGAGTAAACCAAGCAAAACTAGATGATCACAATTCACCGGTGGTGCATTTAGTTGGATGTGGTGCTGTTATGCCCGAGGTATTAACTGCGGCAGCAGAATTAGCCAGCGAGGGAGTTATTGCGCACGTTGTTGATGTGACTTCACCTGGTCGATTATTTGGAAGTTGGCAGCGCACCTTAAAACAAGGAATCAGAACTGCAAATACGCCCTCTTTCCCAGGATCAATGCGTCCAGTTTTTTCAGAACGCGCTCCGATAGTTTCAATTCATGATGGTTCATCACATGCTATGGCTTGGCTGGGATCAGCTTTAGGGGTGCCGCAAGTTGCAATGGGAGTTGATGACTTTGGACAATCTGGAAACATACCTGACCTGTATAAAATCCATGATCTGGATGCAGGCTCGATTCTTAACGGTGCGTTAGCTGCACTGAGTTTGAATACTTAGGCCCAAAGATTTGGTGCAACTCACCAAATCGCGCAGTTGTTCCCCCACATTGAGCATGGTCAAGTAAGGTGCGGGTTGTGGAGAAAATCATTGTTGAAGTCATGCTCAAGCCCGAGATTTTGGACCCGCAGGGTCGGGCAATTTTAGGAATTTTCAATCGAAGCGGCCATGCTGCTATCGAGAATGTGCGGCAAGGCAAGCGCTTTGAAATCAGCATCAACCAGCCCATCACCGATGAGCTGCTTGATGAGATTGAAGAGCTAGCAGCCACAGTTTTAAGCAATCCAGTGATTGAGACTTATGCCATTTATACCGATGAAGGCGAGACTGCGTGACAACTCGCGTTGGCATCATAACTTTTCCAGGAACATTAGATGATCGAGATGCAGCTACTGCCGTTGCGCTAGGTGGCGCACAAGCTGTTCCGCTTTGGCATAAAGATACAAATCTAAACGGCGTTGATGCTGTGATTTTGCCGGGCGGATTTTCTTATGGCGATTATTTACGAGCTGGTGCTCTTGCCAGCATGTCTCCGATTATGCAGCAGGTAATTAAAGCTGCAGATCAGGGTATGCCGGTGCTTGGAATCTGTAATGGTTTTCAAATGCTTTGTGAAACAGGATTACTGCCAGGTGCGCTAACGCGCAATAAAGATTTACATTTTATTTGTCGACCAGAGCTAATTACGATCACAAATAACAAAACTGCATGGACTAATTTTTTCCAACCTGGGGCTGAATTGTTAATACCAGTAAAAAATGGTGAGGGTTGTTATCAAGTTTCACCAGAGTCATTACCTGAAATTGAGGCCAAAGGGCTAGTTGTTGCCCGCTATAACAACAATCCAAATGGTTCCATGAATGATATTGCGGCAATCACAAATGAAGCCGGAAATGTGGTTGGGATCATGCCGCACCCCGAGCATGCAGTTGATGGACTTGTTGGTGCTGGCGTTGATGGACTTGGTTTTTTCTGGTCGATAGCAGGAGTTACGGTTTAAATGGTCGATACAGTTTCGAATGCAGCAAATTCTCCAGCACTAAATCAGCCATGGCAAAAGCTGGGTTTAAAAGAAGATGAATATCAGCGTATTAAAGATATTTTAGGCAGACGCCCTACTTCAGCTGAGCTAGCTATGTATTCGGTGATGTGGAGTGAGCATTGCAGTTATAAGAGCAGCAAAGTTCACCTAAAACAATTTGGTGAAAAAACTCCTGATAACAATGTGTTGTTAGTAGGAATTGGTGAAAACGCTGGGGTTGTTGATATTGGTGATGGCTGGGCGGTTACGTTTAAAGTTGAATCACATAATCACCCATCTTTTATTGAGCCATATCAAGGTGCAGCAACTGGTGTTGGTGGAATTGTGCGAGACATTTTGGCTATGGGAGCGCGACCACTTGCAGTTATGGATTCGCTGCGATTTGGTGCAGCAGATGCTGCTGATACCGCGCGAGTGCTAAATGGCGCAGTTGCTGGAATTGGTGGTTATGGCAATAGTTTGGGACTGCCAAATATTGGTGGCGAGACAGTTTTTCATGAAAGCTATGCTGGAAATCCGCTAGTTAATGCACTTTGCGTTGGCGCTATGAAGCATGATCAGATTTTAAAGTCTGGTGCAAATGAAGTTGGCGATTTAGTGCTGCTTTATGGCGCTGCAACTGGTGGAGATGGAATTGGTGGCGTATCGGTTTTAGCATCTGAAGTTTTTGATGAAGCTGCCCCATCAGCAAGACCTAGTGTGCAGGTAGGTGATCCATTTATGGAGAAGCTGCTGATTGAAGCCACGCTGGAGATGGCGCGAGCTGGATTAATTGAGGCAATTCAAGATCTAGGTGGTGCTGGACTTTCTTGTGCTACCAGCGAGATGGCAAGCAATGGTTCAGGTGGGATGCGAGTGCAGCTTGACACCGTGCCGCTGCGCGATGCCTCACTTTCGCCAGAGGAAATATTAATGAGTGAATCACAAGAGCGAATGTGCGCAATTGTGGATCCAGTAAATCTTGATCAGGTGCTCGCCATTTGTGAAAAGTGGGATTTAACCGCAACTGTAATTGGCGAAGTCACAGATACAAATAAATTAGAAATTTATTGGCATGATGAATTAATTGTTGATGTGCCGCCACAAACAGTGGCGCATGAAGGACCAGTTTATAACCGACCAATGCAGCGACCAGCAAATCAAGATGAGCTAATCGCTGATAGCGCTGCGAAATTAGCAATGCCAACAACTGGCGCCGAAATTAAAGCTGATTTATTAAAGCTGCTAAGTCATGCAAATTTAGCCGACAAATTTGGTATCACTGAACAATATGACAAATATGTTCGTGGCGATACTGTGCTTTCAGCTCCTGATGATGCTGGCATGGTGAGAATTGATCGCAAAACTGGTAAAGGCGTAGCGTTAGCGTTAGATGGCAATGGTCGTTTTTGCAAATTAGATCCGTATCTTGGTGCGCAGCTAAATCTTGCTGAGGCATATCGAAATGTGGCAATGAGCGGAGCTACGCCAATTGCAGTTACTAATTGTTTAAATTTCGGCTCTCCAGAAGATCCAGCTGTGATGTGGCAGTTTGCAGAAGCTGTTTCAGGATTAGCTGATGCAGCGTTGGAATTTGGCACACCAGTAACTGGTGGAAATGTTTCGTTCTATAACCAAACTGGTGAGATTGCTATTTTGCCAACTCCAGTTATTGGAGTGCTTGGCGTGATTGAAGAAGTTGGTAAACGAATTACTCGGGTTTATAGCAACCCTGGCAGTAAAGTTTATTTGTTAGGAGAAACCCGCGCTGAAATTGATGGCTCAACTTGGGCGGAGATTATTCATAATCACTTAGGCGGAGTTCCGCCAAAGCTGGATATCACTGCTGAAAAATTGTTAGCTCGTTGCATGCGAAATTTTGCTGCTTATGGAATTGCTGAAGCTGCTCATGATATTTCTGATGGTGGATTGCTAACTGCCCTTGCTGAGATGGTTTATGACTCTGGAATTGGCATGAAAATTGAGATATCGCAAGAGCTTGCTGCTGGCGCCATGCTCTTTAGTGAATCGGCATCTCGCGCCATTGTGGTAGTTCCAGAAAATGGCATAACTGCATTTAATCAACTTTGCGAGCAGCTGGAGCAACCAGTTACTTTAATTGGCGAGATATCAGCAGAAGGCGCAGGCCTTGAAATTACCGGACTGCTTGAGCTCTCATATCAGGAACTCACTGCGGCATTTCAAACTCCGCTGCTGCCACATTAAGCCGAATAGAAATCGCGACTATTAATTTAATTGCTATATTTCTAATATGCGCAGATTAATTCTTGGCCTAGTTTTATTATTGCTGGCAGCTTGCTCAACTGACTCTGAGTTCACGATGGATGACCAGATGTTTGCGGCCATGATGGTGCCTCATCATGAGCAGGCAATTGTTATGTCTGAGATTGCGCTTGAAAACTCAACTAACCCAGAGATCTTGAAGCTAGCTAATGAGATTAAATCTGCCCAGCAACCAGAGATTGACCAGATGCTCAGATGGGGCGGCTCCATGATGGGCTCGCATGCTGGCCATCAAATGGCAGGGATGCTCTCTGACGCTGAGATTGAAGAGCTTAAGCAAAGCAGTGGCATTGAGTTTGATCGCAAATTTTTACTAGGGATGATCAAGCATCATGAGGGGGCAATTGAGATGGCAGAGATGGTCATTGATTCCCCAACAAAAGCCGCAGCTGAGCTAGGTAAGGCAATAACGATCACGCAGCAGCAAGAAATTAAGTTGATGCAAGAACTGCTTGTCGCATTAAGTGGCTGATGTTTTGGTGGCTTTGTTTTTGATATAGTCGCTGCATGCGGAATCGAATCTTTAGTTTAGGTATTGTTATTGCTTTTGGTTTTTCAGTAGTTGTCACACCAGTTGCCCATGCAGCACCAGTTTCTGAATGCCGCATCAGCGCCTCACCAAATCAAACCGTGTCACTTGGCTTTCCAATAGCCCCAGAGCGATTAAATACCAAAGCAAAACCAAAGATTTTAGTTCTGCCGTTCCGACTTAGTGACCGGCCAACTTACACATTTACTGAATCTGAAAAATCAGATTACCTTGCATCCGCCTTATATATTGAAAGATACTCCAAAGGATTAAGTAAGCCGGAGTTTGTATTTAACCCAGTTGTTGATATTCCACAGACGGTAGCAGACATGGTTATTCTGCGCCAAAATCAGCAAAACCAATGGCAACAAGATGAAACAAAATCCACCTGGGGATTTATTCGCAAATTAATTGCTGACAATGATGACAAGATTGATTTCACTGGTATTGATGGCGTAATCATGCACGGCTCTTCAACCAGTAGTCAGTCAGGAATTGCTGAAGCAATGATGTTTAGTAAAAATCCAAGAACTCAGTGGTTCCGAACCATTAAGACTGCAGAGGGAGAAATTCTTAATGCAGTGCTGCTGGATAAACGAACTTCTATAGCAACTATTGCACATGAAATTATGCATCTTTATGGTTTAACAGATCTGTATGGCACTCCAGCTAGCCCTGGAACTCTCTCCTTGATGGCATCGAATGAAGATATTTTGCTTAGTTATGAAAAATGGGTTTTAGGCTGGTTACCAGATAGTCAGGTGCAGTGCTTGGTTGAATCAACTGAGATTGACCCCAACAAAATCAGCACACGGATCACAATGCCAAATAATAAAACTGATCAAGTACTGGTCATAAATGACGGCACCAAAACTGGCGCCATAATTATTGAAATTGCCAGCGGCCTTGGCGATAACGCATTAGCTTTTTATACGCTGAATAATGAAGCTCGGCCGCCAATTGGGATGCATAGCCCAGTGCAAGGATCAGCATTTCCAGGAGTAATTGTTTCTAAGTTTGGTGGAGTTGGAACTCAGTTTAGTTCTTCAAAATACATCTTATTGATTACAGATAATAATGAAACTGAACTAGTGCTTGATCTAATTCCTAAGAATCAGTTAGCAAATGCCGGCTCATTAATCTCAGCTGCGGAAGCAAATCGATCTCGAATTCAACAGGAAGCAAGAGCCAATCAGCCAGTTGAGCCAGTTCAGATTAAGCCAATCAAAGCCAAAAAGAAATCTATTGTTTGCATTAAAGGAAAAAGAATCAAAAAAGTATCGGCAGTTAAACCAAAGTGCCCAACAGGATTTATAGCCAAAAAGTAGCTAGGCAATAATTTAAATTTAGAGTTTTTGCCAACTGCGCTAAAGCACTACTTGAGCAGGCTCAGCGAGTGCGTTCAACGGGCAGATTGGTCTCCTTTGATGGGGGCAGCTTGCCTTAAGTTGCTATGGACAAGATGGAATCTAAGGTTTATCCTGAACTATGTCTGATCAGCAATCACGCCTTGAAACCTCGATAGTTCCGCTGAGGTTTGTAGATATCGTAGAAGATATTTTTCATGCCATTTTGGCACTCACGCTGCTAGCAATTGGAGCTGGAGCTTTTTTCTTTAGCATAAAAAGACTTATTGAAACCGATCCTTTTTTCCCAACTGGAATGATCCAAGGAATAAATGACATTTTGTTTATTGTCATTATTCTGGAAATTCTCAGAACTGTGATTTCACGATTTACCGATGGCGTTTATCAACTTAATAAGTTTTTGATCATCGGCGTAATTGCTGCTGTCAGACATATTTTAACTGTTGGTGCATCATTAACACTTCAAACAGGCAAGTCAGATGAAGCATTTGAGCGAGCTTTATATGAGTTAGGTTTAAATGCATTAGTAGTTGTCGCGCTGGTATTTGCAATTTTCCTATCTCGAAGCGCTTACCGAAATAAGGCCTAAGTCAGCAGCTAGCTGAATCACTTTAGTTGTCTTTTCAATAACTAAGAATTAAATGTTTCTTATGTGAGAGAGTAATTATGAATTCAAACGAGCAACGCCATTTAACCATTATTTTTATTGGCATGGGTTTGTGCTTGCTAATTATTGCAGTTGTTGGAATTACTATTTCGTTATAGCAAAAGCTTTAAACATTCATTAACGTTGCTAAGCAACAGCTTAATTAACTATTAAACTGTTATCAGTTATTTGAT
>JAURFT010000020.1 GCA_030834185.1 Candidatus Nanopelagicales bacterium | reverse complement strand
CTACCTTCACCTCAAATATTGCAGCTACTCAAGATGTTGTTCTAGATGGAAAATCCGAACAGATTGGGCATGGCAAAGTTGTTGTTGCTGCGATCACTTCTTGCACAAACACCTCAAATCCAGAGGTCATGATAGGTGCGGGATTGTTAGCGAAAAAAGCTGTAGCTAAAGGACTAACTAGAGCACCATGGGTGAAGACATCGCTAGCCCCAGGCTCGCAGGTTGTTACTGATTATTTAGATAGAGCGAAGTTAACAGCACCGTTGAATGAACTTGGCTTTGATTTAGTTGGCTATGGCTGCACAACTTGTATTGGAAATTCTGGACCACTGCCAGCTGAAGTCAGCAAAGCTGTGCAAACTGCAGACCTTGCTGTTGCTGCGGTGCTTAGCGGTAACCGAAACTTTGAAGGGCGCATCAATCCTGATGTTAAATTGAATTTTCTTGCAAGTCCGCTGTTAGTTGTTGCATATGCAATTGCAGGAACGATGGATATTGATTTAACCACTGAGCCACTTGGATTTACAGAAGCTGGCGAACCAGTGATGCTTGACGATATCTGGCCTTCAACAGCAGAGATTCAAGCAACGATAGCTGAATCTATCGACGTTGAGCTATTTACAAACCGATATAAAGATGTCTTCAAAGGTGATCTCAATTGGCAGAACTTGCCAACTCCAGCCGGGAAAGTGTTTCAATGGGATGCGAACTCAACCTATGTTCGCAAACCACCATATTTTGATGATATGAAATTAGAAATATCTGCAGTTCAGAACGTGACAAACGCTAGAGTTTTAGCAAAACTAGGAGATTCTGTAACGACAGATCACATTTCGCCAGCTGGCAGCATCAAAAAGGATTCACCAGCAGGACTTTACTTACAAGAAAATGGCGTTGAGTTTAAAGATTTCAACTCATATGGATCTAGACGCGGTAATCATGAGGTGATGATTAGAGGCACATTTGCCAACATCAGACTAAAAAATGAATTAGCTGATGGAAAAGAGGGTGGCTTTACCAAAGATTTCACCAAATCTGATCTTCCTGTAGTTGCAATTTACGACGCAGCACAAGCTTATGCTGAAACAAAAACGCCTTTAGTGGTTTTAGCAGGCAAAGAGTATGGCTCTGGTTCATCACGCGATTGGGCTGCAAAAGGAACTGCGCTGCTTGGAGTGCGGGCTGTGATTGCCGAATCTTATGAGCGTATTCACCGCTCCAATTTGGTTGGAATGGGAGTTTTGCCGCTGCAATACGCAGCTGGCCAAGACGCAGCTAGCCTGGGGCTGGTTGGCGATGAAAGTTTTACTATTTTAGGTGTAACTGAGCTGAATACTGGTAAAACACCAAAAACTGTTTCTGTTACTGCTTCCCATCCAAATCGAGCAGATATCAATTTTGAATGCTTGCTCCGCATCGATACCCCAAGGGAAGCAGATTATTATCGCAATGGTGGAATCTTGCAGTATGTGCTGCGAAATTTGGTTAGTGCCTAGCCTAAATTTGTCGCAAGCAAGTAGCTAGCAACAAGGCTGATTACAACTGCGAAGCCCCGTTGTAATAATTTTGGATTTGCTTTTGTTGAAAATGGTGAAACCGCAACCGATGCAACAATAGCAACAGCTGTTAATACTGCAATTTCTAGCAGCGGGATCTGATTCCAGTACTGGTATCGCAAACTGAAAGCCAATAACGAGTTCACGCTAATTGCCACAAGTGAAGTACCAGCGGCAATATTGGTTGGAATTTTAAGAAATAGCACCAAGGCTGGAACAATTAAGAACCCGCCTCCAATTCCAAGCAGCCCAGTTAATACACCAACCGTTGTGGCAGCAATTGCCACTGCAAGCCAATTGACATCTCCGCTAGTTGTTAATCTCAGCTCTCTGCAGCACATCGCAAAAGCAGAGCCAAACATTAAGATAGCAAAAATTACTAGAACAACATTCTCGGCTAAGAATTGCAGAATGTAGGTTCCAAGAAATGTTCCTAAGAACCCTAATGCTGAAAAAGTTAAACCAATTTTGATATTAATGGCGCCAGATTTATAGCGGCGAAGCGCAGCAGCAAGCGCTGCTGAACCCACAATTATGGTTGAGCTTGTTGTGGCAGCAGTTGCTGAAAGTCCAAGCACTGCAACTAAACCAGGAACAGCCAAGATCGCGCCACCTGCACCAATTAAACCAAGCACGCCACCAACAACTAGTCCTAAAACAAGTCCAAGCAAGATCGTCACTTGTTAGGGAACCTCAGGCAACCCGTTAACTGCAAGCATCGGTAAGCCTGCTGCCAGCCAGGCTTGCATTCCACCTTCTAGGTTGTAAATATCAGTTCTTACTGCAGCTAGCGCATCACATACCTTTCCAGATCTGTTTCCAGATCGGCAAACAAAGATGATTGGTTTATCAGTAGGAATAGCTGCTGGGTCGAACTGACTTAGCGGATTTAGCTGGAATTGCTCGGAGTAGCCAGCATCCCACTCTGATTGTTCACGGACATCTACGCCATGAGCTTCTGCAGCTAGCAGCATTTCGTAGGCTTGGAGCGCAGTTACTGTTTGCATGTGGGTACCTTACGCGGTGACTTTTGTATCCGATGGGGCTACCGGAGTTTGATCAATTGCGCCAGCAACTATCTCTAGATCTGCTACAAGCAGCGCTTTTTCATAGGGCTCATTGATCATGACAACTGAGAGACCGGCATTTTCTAACAGGCTAGCAGCGATAGCAGCGCGATAAGCACCAGCGCAATGAACCCAGATGGTTTTAGCCTTAGGAAGCTCACCAATTCGGTTTTGGATTTCATGAAGTGGGATATGTAATGTGCCTGCAATATGCGATGCGTCTCGTTCACCTTTTCGTCTAACATCAAGCACTGCAATCTCTGGTTTAGCTAAAACAGCTGGAACGTCAGCAAAATTTACCAACTTGGTGGTTTTAACTGCACCTAAACTTTCGACATCGCCCACATAGCTTCCAGCAGGACGATCAATGCCAATGCGAACCAGCTCGCGTTGCGCTTCGGAGATGTCTGCTGCTTGGTCAGAAATTAGTACTAACTGGTTTTCATAATCGAATAACCAACCAAAATAAGTAGCAAATGAACCATTAACGCCAAAGTTAACACTGCCTGGTAAATGAGCGTTGGCCCAATCTGCTTTATCTCTAAGGTCAACTAACCAAGCATTTGATTCCAATAATTTAATCACTTCAGCCGTGCTCAAGCGCGATAGCTCTGATAGATCAATAGCTGCTGCTCCAGCATGATTTCTTGGACCCATATGTTTGTAGTAAGCAGGAAACGCATCTAAGCTAGCTAGGGTTTCTGATACAAAACGCTCAACTGATTGCTGCAAGGCTGGATTGAATTTTTTCTCATCGCCAATATTTGATGCAGATCCAGACGTTGCAGTTGCAGCACAAAAAGAACCAAATCCATGTGTTGGAAAAATTGGAATATCGTCATGCAGTAATTCAGCTATTCGATGAACCGAATTGTGCTGTAGCGCGGCAAGGCTGGCGGCATGATCTGGACCAAGCAGGTCTGGCCTGCCGGTTGAACCATGCAATAGCGAACCACCAGTAAATATTCCAGCTGGCGTACCTGAATTGTTTAACAAAATATAAGAAAGGTGAGTGAAGGTATGGCCAGGAGTATGAAGAGCCTTAATGGCAAAGTCGCCAATTACGAATTCGTCTAAGTCATTGGCAGCAACTCGGTCGAATTCAACTGGATCAGCGGCGTTAGTTATGTACTGCGATCCATATTTTTGAGCCAACACCAATCCACCGCTGACATAATCATTATGTATATGCGTTTCAACAACTGCTCCAAGTTCAAGGCCATGCACTTGCAAAATCTCCTCAACTCGATCGATATCACGCTGCGGGTCAACCACCAATGCCGTAGCGCCGTCATGGGCTATGTAGCCCCGATCTCCTAGGGTGGGGGTGTCGATATTGAGAATTTTTAGTGACATTTTGAATCCTTTCTAACTTAACCATAGCATACCCCCAGGGGTATGCTATGGTTAAGTTACTTAATTGGTTTATCGATTTGGAGGGGCGAGATGCCAAGCTGCTTACAGGCAATAATGCTGTGGAACGGCAAGAAGTGGGCGGCTGCTGTTGCTGGTGCAATTGGAACTGTGCTGTTAGTAGCAATTCCAACCGCCATGATCGAGACCCCAATTTTTGGCAGAGCCATTGCGGTAACAAACTGGTCATGGCCAGTTTTAATCATTACATCGCTGCTGGCAGGAATGCTGTTGGCAACCTATGTTGCAGTGGAACCATCCAAGGCAGGGGATCGACAGTTAAAACTTGGAGCGGCTGGGGGCGTGCTGGGATTTTTAGCAGTTGGATGCCCTGTTTGTAACAAATTAGTTTTAATTGCATTAGGTACAACTGGTGCGCTTAATTTTTTTGCTCCAATTCAACCATTTCTTGCTCTACTGGGAATTGTGCTGCTTGGTTACGCATTGCAGGTTCGACTAAAAGGAGAGAGCGCTTGCGCGCTGCCAAAAAATTTCAATTTAGAATCATTATCTATGAAAGGAAGTGAAAATGGCAACACTTGAGCTAACAGCTGAAACATTTGAAGAAACCATAAACAAGGATGGAATAACCTTGGTTGATTTTTGGGCCGAATGGTGTGGGCCTTGTCGGATGTTTGGACCAATATTTGAAGAAGCTTCTGAAAAGCATCCTGATATTCGATTCGGAAAAGTCGATACCGAAGCAGAGCAAGGATTAGCAGCAGCTGCGAACATCACCTCCATTCCAACCTTGATGGCCTTCAGGGACGGCATTTTGGTTTTTGCACAACCAGGCGCTCTTCCTGCCGCTGCACTACAAAATCTAATTGATGGTGTTAAAGCGCTCGATATGCAAGAAATTCTTAAAGAAATTGCAGATCAGGAAAAGCAAGATGACTAAGAAAAACGCAACCAAGCTAGCTACAAAACCAGCGCAGTCTCCAACTCACATTCTGAGTGATCAGGATCAGGTGGAAGACATAATTAAACGCATTAATCGAGCCCAAGGACAGCTCGGCGGTATTTCTAAAATGCTAGAAGAAGGCAGGGATTGCCAAGCAATCATCACGCAGATTGCTGCAGTGAGTAAGGCTGTGAATTCTGCGGCGTTTATGTTGATCTCATCGAGCCTAAAAGAATGCTTAGTTGAAGATAATACAGATGTAGATCAAGTATCTGAGCAATTGAAAAAACTATTTTTAAGTTTAGCTTAACAAAGGGAGATATATGAAAAAGTTTTTTGCTGTATTAGTTGTTGGCATTGCCTTACTTAGTGCATGCTCATCAAATTCCACAGCGACCATCATCCATATGGATGTATCTGAATTCGCTGATGTGATCGCGAATCAAGATGTTGTAATTCTTGATGTTCGAACTCCGGCTGAATTCGCATCTGGACGTATTGCTAATTCAATTAATATTGATGCTGAAAGTGGAAATTTTGAAGCTGAAATTCAGGTATTAGACAATACTAAGACATATGCAGTTTATTGCAGGAGTGGAAGAAGATCTGGCGTTGCTACTGAGACTATGGCAAATGCAGGTTTCACTAGTTTATATAACATGAATGGTGGCACTATTGACTGGACTAATTCAGGCTTTCCACTAACGACGAATTAATAATTGATTTTCACCAACAACTAACAAAACAAAGAAGGAAAATATCATGTGCTCAAGAGTAAAATGCCGCAGTTGCAGTAAGCCAACTTGGTCTGGTTGCGGAAATCACATTGAAGAAGCGTTGGCTGGCGTCGCCAAAAAGGATCGCTGTCAGTGCGCGGGTAACGCAGCAGTTAGCAGTGGCTCAGGTTTTTTCTCGCGTATTTTTGGTAAGTAAGACTAACGCGGACGACGCCTACGGTTCTTTGAATTTGGTCTAGAACCGCCTCGACGCTGAGTTGGCTTTTCAGCTGGAATTGGTTGAGTCCATGGCACTCTTGAAGGTTCACGAGCTCCAGTTAGCGAGATAAATTCTGGGGTATTTGGTCTTACTCTGAGCACCTCAGCATCAACGCCTGCTTGCTTAGTTAGTTTTACCACAGAGGTGTGTGCCTTGCTAGAAGTTAGTGTCACTACAACACCTTCTTCACCCGCTCGAGCTGTACGGCCTGAACGGTGCAAGTAATCCTTTGGATCTGTTGGAGCATCGACATGAACTACAAGTGAGATGTCATCAACGTGAATTCCACGTGCAGCAAGATCGGTAGCTACCAATACCGGCGTTTTACCTGACTTGAATTCGTTCAGCGTTCTGGTTCGAACAGCTTGTGATTTGCCACCATGAAGTGATGCATTTGGAATGCCAGCTGCAGCAAGCTTCTGTGATAGTCGGTCAGCAGAATGCTTGGTTCTGACGAACATGATGGTTTTACCAGTTCGAGCTGCAATTCGATATGTAATTTCGGCCTTGTCATCTGGATGCACCAGTAGCAGATGGTGAGTCATTTTGGCTGGGGCAGTTGCTGCTGAATCAACACTATGCGATACCGGATCTTTCAAATAGCGATCCACCAAAGCATTAACCCCTTTTTCCAGGGTTGCGCTATAAAGCATGCGCTGTCCATGTTTTGGAAGAAGATCCATGATCTGTTTAACAATTGGTAGAAATCCCATATCAGCCATCTGATCGGCTTCATCCAAGATTACTACCTTAACTTCGCTCAAGTTGATTTTGTGTTGTTGCTGTAAATCAATTAAGCGACCAGGTGTTGCGATCACAATTGTTGCACCTTGCTTTAGGCCATGAATTTGATCGCGGTAAGAAACGCCACCTACAACTAACTGCACTTTGAGCTCAACAGCTGATGCAAGTTCATTTACTACTGTATGAATTTGCATCGCCAATTCACGAGTTGGTGCCAAAATTAGGGCGAGTGGTTTATGTGGCTTGGCTTTTTGGCCAGCTAATCGGGTTAGCAGGGAAAGGCCGAAGGCAAGTGTTTTACCTGAACCAGTTTGTCCTTGTCCAAGAATGTCTTTACCAGCAATCGCATCTGGAATCGATGCTTGCTGAATGGGAAATGGATCGTTGATTCCTTTTTTGGTAAGAGTTTTTACCAGGGCAGGATTAACACCTAATGCATAAAATGACATAAATTACCTATCGAGACGACAAGCGCGTCTCAAAATTGACTAAGTAACCGTCGATCGAAATCAAAGACTCGCAAGAGAATGCAAGATGCATCCTAATTTGAAGCGACCGAACTGTACCGCACCCAGCTGGCTGTCCTTGTGTTGGCTAGATCTGGGCCATTTCCTGAGCAACATCTAGGTCAGCAAGCGCAGCTAGCTTTCGCTGCGAACCATTGAGCAGCTGCACAGTTCCCAGCCCTTGCACCTGCCAAAATTTGAGATCCCCAGTTGATACCAGCGCAGTGTTCTCATCTATTCCAACAGCTAGCGCCCCAGATTTTGATTTACCAAGCAGCTTTGCTGCTGGAGTTGGAATCCAGCCAAAATATCTATCAAAGTGTGGCAGCACCTTTAGATTTGGAACAATATTGAAGCCAGGCTCAGCCTTAGCTGTGAGCTTAAAGGGATTTGCAATTTCACCAGCGAGCGCCATTGCGCCGGCGCTGCAACCTGCTAATGAGGAACCAGCATGCCAACTGGCAACGATGGCTGCTAGCGCTGGAGTGCCAATTAAGGTTTGAGCAAGATAATTTGGGTTACCTCCAGAAAGATATATCAGGGCAGCGTTTGAAATCTGCGAAACAAGTTCACTCCGAAAAGCATCTTCCCGGTTGAATATTTCTACAAAAACAGGTTCTATGCCAATCCTTTGAGCCTGTTGTTCTCCTAGATTTTTCCAATAGGCAAGGCTCTCAAAACCTTCCAAACCTGCAGCTGTTGCCAGCTGAACATATTTTGGAGAGCATCCAGCTTCCAGTCCAGCAGTTACTAGCTGCTTTTCGAGCGGCAACATTGTCGAGATGTATTCACCAGAACCAACCAGGGCCAACATGCCAGCCATGACGCTCCTTAACGGGGTAGTTCGATAAGCATATGCAATAAACTGACTTTACTTAGTTGTGGGGGAGTGAATGTCTAACAAGTCAATTTCGCTAGCTGGACTGATGCTTGCGCTATTTGCTTTCTTACTTACTTACGACTGGGGTGAAGCAGCGCCTGACAAATTAAGTTTAAGCGAAGCATTAACAAGTGCTGCAAGTGTTTATATCTTGGTATTTATCGTACTTAAGATTTTTGCAAAATTGATTGACCTGATCAGGGACTAGGTTTCAGCAAACTTTTCTGCGATTAAAGCTGCAGCCCATTCTCGAGATCCTAACTCAAGCAACCGGTGCAAAATTTCAGTATGTTTAGTTGGAGCGTCATCCTCCCAACAAAACTTTTTTAAAATATCAGGCGAAATTAGCACTTCAGGCGCGATCTCGAGTTCTGCTGCAAGCTCTGTTGCAGCAGGTCGGTGCTTACCCCACCTAGCCGCAGCTGTGGGCTTAACTTCTTCCCAAGCTTTTGGATTTGGAATCGCATCATCACGCTTTGAACTTCGTGGCAGCTCTGTCTCAGCTAGCGATTGCGCAGTAGCAATTGCTTGCAACCATTGCGGTAAATAATCTTGCGCTGGTCCACGCAGCAATTTTTTTATCTGCTCTGGTGTTATAGGTTTTTGTTGAGCTAGCTTGGTAATTGCAATTATTACGCGGTCATTAAGCAGCCGACCAGGTGAAAGGTCTAATTGTTTAGCGATTTCATCGCGCACAGTCCAAAGCTCCTTAACAATCGCCTTCTGGCGTCGATGTGGAAGCTCATGCATCCCTGAAGTTCTGCGCCACTGATCTACCCGGGGTCGATTAGGTTTAAATGTCTTTAAAGTTTCAAATTCCTGTTTCGCCCAGTGCAGCCGATCAGCTTGCTTGAGTTGTGCGGTTAATAAATCCTTCAAACTTGGCAATAACTCAACATCTAAGGCTGCATAACTAAGCCAATCAGGCTGCAATGGTCTAATTGACCAATTAACTGCAGAATGTTCTTTAGCTAATGAAACTTCAAGTAAACTCTCTGTTAACGCTGCAAGCCCAACTCTTGGAAAGCCAAGCAGCTTCGCTGCAAGCTCAGTATCAAACAATTCAGATGGGTATAAACCAAGCTCATTTAGGCATGGCAGATCCTGCGTTGCTGCATGCAGAATCCATGGAATATCAACTAGAAAATCGCGCAGTGAAGTTAAATCAAGATCAATTGGATCAATCAAAACAATCGGTGATCCGGTTCGATAAATTTGAATTAAATATGCGCGTTGAAAATATCTATACCCAGAGGCACGTTCAGTATCTATGGCTACATCGCCAACCCCAGCAGCTAATTGGTCAACAGCTTTTTTAAGTTCAGTTGGATCATCAATAACTGCCGTTACTGGCACCAAGGGAGCGCGCCGAATTGGTGGCGTGGAATCTTCAGGCTCAAGCACTGCGCAAGCGTAGAGTTGTTTATGGTATTTGGTGGGATTTAAGAAGTAGTCAACGGCCTTACTGCAAGCTAACTTGCTTTATCTAGTTGAAAGGGCCGATGACTACTTGACTTAATTTTGCATTATTTGGTTAAAAACATCTAGACCTAAAGTGACTTTTTTAAATTAATGGGATTTACCCGAAAGCTGGGAGACTCCTTCAGGGCCGATTCCTGCGGCAAGACAGACCAGCTCCCCCCAGGCGGATATGTGACTGGCGAGATCTACTTCATCCACTGGGCTCCACGATGCGCGGATTTCAATTGTTGACGGGCTTTCCTCGGCAATCGCGCCATAACCCTGTGAAGATGTCCGGGTGACGGTGCCGCTTAACTCAACTGCAACCGCTTCAAACTTGCCTAGCGCTTCAGTGAGCCACTGCCAGGCAATCTGCAAAATAAGCGGGTCATCAGCAAGCTCATTCTCAATCTCAGCCTTGAGGAATATCACGACTCTGGCAGTGGAATTCCAGGCTGGATCACCTTCTGGGCTGTAGAGCACAACCACTCTGGAATCTGCAAAGTGCGATTCGGTCTCAATTTCACCCAGCAGGGATATGCCAAACGGCGCTAATTTCTTAGGAGCCGGGGCTGCGGCAATTGTGAGCTCAGGCCTGAACTGCGCCGCTTGGGCCAGTTGCTCAAATTCGGTCTGGGAAAGCATGCCTCACGATAAAAGAGGTATGCCTTGATTTCCTAACCCAACTCACCACTTCCGAAAAAGCCGCAACTAGCCGTTTTTTGCTGCCGGCGATGAGATGAGCCAAAAAGGGAAATTTTTGGCATAAAGAGGTTGACTTTGGATTAAAATGGAGTAAAGTGGGGCAAAGTGGTAAACAAACACTGAAAATCATGCAACCGGGGGGAGGCAGTGATGATGTTTCTAGGCACTCACGAGCCTCGACTCGATGACAAAGGTCGATTGGTGTTGCCTGCCAAGTTCCGCGATGGACTTGAGCAAGGCGTAGTTATGACTAAAGGTCAGGACCGTTCCCTGGTGCTGTGGCCAATGGCGGAATTCAGCGCATATGCAGATCGACTTCGAGAGGCATCACGAACTGATGCTCGCGTTAGAAGTTATCTGCGTGTTTTCTTCTCAAGTGCATTTGACCAAGTTCCGGACAAGCAAGGTCGAATCACACTTCCAACCAGCTTGCGCGATTACGCCGGCCTGGATCGGGAGTTAGTAGTTGTAGGCGCTGATACCACCATTGAAGTTTGGGATGCAAATACCTGGAGCACATATTTAACAAATGCAGAACCAAGGTTCGCAGATATCTCAGAGGAGGTAGTTCCAGGAATTTTTTAACTGATCTATCTCGGCCTCTCGCCGCTGCACTCCGATACGTCTTCCCCCGTAGCGGAAAGCAGTAGCAGCGGAGGGGGACCAGGGTAGATCATCAAGTTCAAATCCAATTAAATCAAAGTGGGGGTTGAGATGAATCATGTTATAGGCGTTAGCAATCGCTCTACAAAGTTGAAAGTTAGAACTGTTCTGGCATTTAAGCGCAACAGAATTGTTGTGTCTGAATCTTCTCCAGCATTATTGGCGGTTGGTCGCTAAGTTGAACACCACAGTAGGGCTATCTGCAGATCATGTTCCGGTAATGGTGGATCGCATTGTTGAATTGCTATCACCTGCCATAACTGGACCTTCTGCTTTGATGGTTGATGCAACTTTAGGAGCTGGTGGGCATGCGGGCGTTTTCCTGAAGTCGTTTCCAAAGCTAACTTTAATTGGTTTAGATAGAGATCCATCTGCAGTGCTGCTCGCAACCGAAAATTTGAAAAACAATGTTTCATCTGAGGTGCTTTCAAGATTCAAAGTAGTTACAACTGAGTATGATCAAATTGAAACTGCAATCAAGAATTTAGGTATTTCTGAAGTAGATGCAGTCCTTTTTGATCTTGGTGTTTCAAGTATGCAACTAGATCAATCCGAACGTGGATTTTCATATTCAAAGCCAGCACCACTAGATATGCGAATGAATCTTTCAAGTGGTGTTACTGCTGCAGAAATTTTAAATAATTCAGATGTTCGAGAATTGATAAGAATATTGCGAGTTTATGGTGAAGAACGATTTGCAACCAGAATTGCTAACGAAATCGTAAAAGCGCGTAGCAAAACCCCTTTCAGCACAACTGATCAATTAGTTGAGTTGCTATACGAAGTTATCCCTGCACCTGCAAGAAGAACTGGCGGACACCCTGCCAAGCGCACTTTTCAAGCGTTACGAATTGCCGTAAATGATGAATTACAAATCTTAGAGCGAGCAATTCCAGCAGCAATTAAATTACTACGGGTTGGTGGACGCATTGCGGTGCTGTCTTATCACTCGTTAGAAGATCGCATCGTTAAGCAGGCGTTAAAAGCTGCAATGGGAGAGCAACCTCCGTCATATTTGCCAATTCCTCAACTTCCAGAAAAGTTGTGCTTACTCACAAAGGGAGTTGAGCGCCCAAGCGTGGAAGAGATTGAGCAAAACCCAAGAGCTGCCAGCGCCAAACTTCGTGCAGCACAGTTGCTTATTAAGGAAGCCGCATGAGCGCCTTAGTTGATTTTGCAAATTCAACAGTTGCAGTTATCAGACCTCAGCTTGGGGTAATTGCAGGCAGTAATACCGCTACTATCAGTAAACGTAAATCAATTGCTACCTCAACTTTTGTGGCCATAATTACTTTTGCAATCGCGGCATCCATGGTTGGAGTTATTTTCTTGCAAGCCTTAGTTGCTAAGTCTGCGTTCCAAAAAGTCGAATTAGTACAACAGCGCACAGCCTTAGTTGCAGAAAGAGCTCTGCTGATGCAGCGCGCTGCTGAACTTGAATCACCAGTTGCACTGCGCACTAAGGCTCAGCAGCTTGGGATGGTAGTACCTGAAAGACCAACATATTTAAGGCTTTCAGACCAAAAGCTGCTTGATGGACGAAGGAATAGATGAGCTCGAACGATTTATTTCTGTTGCATCAAAAGCAATCGCGGCGAAGACTTGGCATAGCAACTCTTGCATTGTTTGCGGTATTTGTTCTTTATGCATCCCAACTTGTAAAAATTCAAGCTGTTCAGGCAGATGAGTTAGCTCAAACGGGATTTGCAAAGCGACAGCGTGAGGTAACAGTGCCAGCCATGCGCGGTGCGATTACTGATGTCAATGGAATTGCACTAGCAACAACAGTGCCAGCATTTAATCTAACCATAGATCAAACTCGAATTATTAACCGAAAAGCAACAGCCAAGCAGCTGGCTCCAATTCTAAAAATAGATCAGAAATTAGTTCTTGAAAGATTATCAGGCAATCAAAAATTTGTTTATCTCGCTAGAGGTGTTACGCCTCAAACCTGGGATCGTGTCTCCAGGCTAAAGCTTGGTGGAATATATTCAGAGCGCACCACCCGACGCGTATATCCCTATGCGGATCTTGCAGGTAATGTAATTGGCTTTGTTGGTACTGATGGTCATGGATTAGCAGGGCTTGAAGCTGGCCTGGAAAGTGTGCTTGCTGGAAAAGATGGATTGATGCGCTACGAAGGTGGAGCAGCTGGCAGAAGAATTCCAGCGACAGATTTTCGAACTGAAGCGGCAATTGCTGGCACAGGAGTGCGGTTAAGTATTGATCGCGATTTGCAATATGTGGCGCAGAATGCGTTGGCAAAAAAAGTAAAAGAGGCGAATGCTGATTGGGGTAGCGTTGTTGTACTCGAACCAGCAACCGGTAGATTACTTGCCTTAGCATCAGTACCTACTGTAGATCTGAATTCTCCACTACAGTCAAGCATTACTGATCGCAAAAATCGTGCTGTAACTGATATGTTTGAACCAGGATCAACTGGAAAATTAATTACCTTTGCAGCAGCGCTTGAAGAAAAAGTAATAACTCCAAATTCAAAAATTAAAGTACCACCAAGACTGCCTAGGCCATCAAAAGTATTTAATGACCATACGCCGCATGGTCACCTGAGGCTCACTGCAAATGGTGTTTTGGCTAAAAGCTCAAACATCGGAACGATATTGATTGCGGAAAAATTGGCTAACCCAACTATTCTGCATGATTATTTTGTAAAATTTGGCATTGGACAAAATACGGGCCTTGGATTCCCAGGCGAAACAAACGGAATTCTGCGCACGCCTTCGAAGTGGTCAAACACTACATTCCCAACCATGGCATTTGGTCAAGGTTATTCCACAAATGCAGTTCAGATAGCTTCGGTTTTTGCTACAATCGCAAACAATGGCGTAAGAATGCCAATAAGTTTAGTTGATGGATATGTTGGCGTAGATGGAATCTATCAACCAACAGCAGCGAAAACGGGTATTGAAGTTGTCTCCGCCCAAACAGCAAAAGATCTGCGCGAGATGCTAGAAAGTGTGGTTGGTCCAGATGGCACAGCGCCCTCGGCACGCATAAGTGGATATCGGGTAGCGGGGAAAACAGGAACAGCCCAGCGATCAGATCAATCTTGTGGAGGTTGCTATCAGGGATTCACAGCATCTTTTATTGGCATGGCGCCAGCAAATAATCCAAGCATTGTCGTGGCTGTGATCATTGATAACCCAAGAAACGGGCATTATGGTGGGGTGCTGGCAGGACCGGTTTTTAAAGAGGTAACAAATTTTGCGCTGCAAAAATTGAAAGTCATGCCGCAAGGTGGAAAAGTAGAAAAAATTCCGGCGACCTGGGGTAGGTAATGATTCAACCAGTGCAGTTAACCGATCTGTGTGCTGCATATGGCCATGCAATTTCAAACTCAACTGTGATTGAGAATGTGTACCACGCATCAGGCGATGTAACGCCAAACAGCGTTTTCTTCGCTTTACCTGGCAGCAGCGCGCATGGAGCAAATTACGTAGCTGAGGCAGTTGCTAATGGTGCTGTTGCCATTTTTACAGACAAAGTTGGCGCATCCCTAATGGAAGTGGGCATTCCAATAATTGTGGTTGATAACCCACGACTAGAGCTGGCGAACGTTTCGAAGTTAATTTACGGACCTCACATTGCAGATGTTCACCTATGGGGAATAACTGGAACTAATGGAAAAACAACAACTAGTTACATGTTGCGTGCAGTGTTACCACAACCTGCCGCTGCCATTGGAACAACTGGAGTTGTTTATAACTCATCCAGGGAAGAGCTAGCAAGAACTACTCCTGAAATTGATGAACTTTATCGTTTGTTGATAAAACTTCGAAAACTAGAGATAAAAAAAGTTGTTATGGAAGTTTCAAGTCATGCTTTAGTGCTGTATCGAGTGCATGGCTTAAAGTTTCAGGCAGTTGCTTTTACCAATCTAAGTCAAGATCATTTAGATTTTCATGACAGCATGGATAATTACTTAGCAGCAAAGGCAAAGCTTTTTAGCAAAGATTTCAGCGAATATGCAGTAGTTTGCATCGATTCTAGTGAAGGCGTTGCAATTGCAGATTTAGCAGAAGCAAATGGGTTAGTAGTCTCCACCATCTCCACCAAAGAAACAAGTGGTACCTGGTCAGTAACTGATGCTGTGGTTGGAATTGACGCAATTGAGGGAGTGATTCAACCAATCGGCCTTAAGCTTAATTTGGCGATGGGGGGTTATTTTAATTTCTCAAACGCACTACTAGCTATTGCAATGGCTGATCAGGTAAATGAAATTACTGCTTCACAACTTAAGGCATTAAGTGTGGTTGCAGTTCCAGGACGAATGCAATCTGTGAAATTTAATGGCATAAACGCAATTGTTGACTATGCCCATTCACCAGCTGCAATAGAATCTGTAACAACTGAACTTAGAAATTGCACAACCGGACAGCTAATTGTGGTTATGGGCGCAGGCGGGAATCGCGATATTAGTAAGCGCTCCTTAATGGGTGCGGCACTCAAAGCGGCAGATCACGTCGTAGTAACCGACGACAATCCGCGAGATGAGAATCCAGCGCAGATTAGACAGCAGATAATAGCTGGCATTGAAGCTATTGCTATTCCATATTCTGAAGTTCCAGATCGAAGAGCTGCCTTGGTTGCAGCCATCGAGTTAGTTCGATCAAGCAATGATCTAGTAGTTGTGCTGGGAAAAGGACATGAGCACGGTCAGCAAATTGGAAGTAGCTATTATCATTTCGATGACGTGCTGGAGTTAACTGCTGCTATTAAAGGGCGTGGGATAAATGAGTGATCTCAGCATTGCTGAAATTATTGCAATCTCAAGTGGCACACCACATCAGTTAGCTGATTTAAACTTTAAACCAACAACTGCAATTTATAACTCAAAAGATGCGGTAGCAGGCTCACTTTTTGCTGCATTCAAAGGGGCGCATCATGACGGTCATGACTTTGTTGATCAGGCTATTGCAAATGGCGCAGCCCTAGCCATTGTTTCGAGGCCAGTTTCTGCACCCTGCATTGTGGTGCCTGATGTGTTAAAAACTTTAACAGATTTAGCAACTGCCAATCGGCTTAAATTAGCTATCCCAGTTCTCGCGTTAACTGGATCTAGTGGCAAGACAACTACTAAGGATTTGCTGATAGACATAACAAGCTCACTTGGCCCAGCAGTTGCAACCATAGGATCGAAAAATAATGAGTTGGGATTGCCTAGTACATTGTTTGCAGCAGATCAAAATACCGCTGTTATGGTGCTTGAAATGGGAGCTAGGCACGTTGGAAATATTCGTGATTTATGCGATATTGCTCAACCTAATATAGTAGGAATTACTAATATTGGATCTGCACACTTAGGTGAATTTGGATCTCTGCAGCGCTTAATTGAAACAAAAAGTGAGATTTTACAGAATTTACAACCTAAAGATATTGCAGTTTTAAATGCTGACCAAGAAGTTTCACATCAAATGGCAAAGAAAACATCTGCCAATATTATTTTTGCTGGCACTGCTGCTAACGCTGATATACAAATCGTAAATTTAAAGTTAGATGAATGGGCACATCCACATTTTGATTTGCTAACACCTAAGGGCAAAATTTCAATAGCGCTGAACTTAATTGGTGAACATCAAGCCAATAATGCTGCCATTGCCGCTGCAATGGCAATCGCGGCTGGAGTAGAGGTGGCTAATATTGAAGCTGGGCTTAATTCAGCTCAGCCAAGAAGTTCGATGCGACTTGCGGTATCAAAGATTGCTGGTGTTGTAGTTTTGGACGACTCCTACAATGCCAATCCTGAAAGCATGACTGCTGCTATGAAAGTTTTGCATGCTTACGGTTCAACAGCTCGAAAAATTCTAGTTGTCGGTGAAATGGGGGAGCTTGGGCCTGATGCCGCACAATTCCATACTCAAATTGGGAATCAAGCTGCAACTGCTGGCGTATCTGTTTTTGTCTGCGTTGGCGCGTTAGCCAAGTTTGCTGCAACCGCAGCGCGTGAATCAGGTATGAGCCAAGAGCAGGTTTTTTGGTTTGAGAACAATCAGCAAGCTCGAGAATTTCTTCGACACGAAATTGGTTCAGGCGATGTTCTGCTATTTAAGGCCTCCCGTGCCGGAAGATTCGACCAATTAGTTTCTGAAGTAATATCTGATCTAACCGAACAGCGAGGTTGATGTGAGATTGATTGTGCTCAGCGCAGTACTGTCACTGCTCACGAGCTTGCTGGCCACCCCTGCTCTTATTAAATTTCTAAAATCGCGCGGATTGGCGCAAGCAATCAAGCAATCCACTGATGGAGCTATTTATCCTGACCATGAACATAAACGCGGCACGCCCAGCATGGGCGGAGTTTCAATCCTGTTCTCAGTATTGGTTGGATACACCGGTTCACATTTAATTTTATGGACTCCACCAACAGCATCTGGCTTACTGGTTCTTTTTCTAGCAACTGCGCTCGCTGCAGTTGGCTTTGTTGATGACTACAAAAAAGTGTTCATGCAACACAGTGCAGGAATTAAGCCTAGAACAAAAATTACATTTCAAACACTCATTGGCTTGTCTTTTGCATTTTTTGCCTTGCAGTTTCCAGATGAGCGTGGTGTTGCGCCAGCTTCATTGGCTATCTCAATTGTTCGTGAAACAACTTTAATTCTGCCAATGGCTTTAATGATTTTGTTTCTTTGGCTAATGATCACAGCAACTACTAATGCTGTAAATATTGCTGATGGTCTTGATGGCCTTGCTGCTGGAGCCGCTTTGATTACCTTTGCTGCTTACGCATTAATGGGATTTTGGCAATTTGGTCAAAGTTGTGCGAAAGATGACTATATAAAGTGCTATGAAGTTAGAGATCCGTTAGATCTTGCAATAGTTGCTGCGGCATTCGCTGCAGCTGTATTTGGTTTTTTATGGTTTAACACGTCACCTGCAAGCATAATCATGGGGGATACTGGCTCTTTTGCAATTGGTGGCGGCGTTGTTGCGTTAGCCATTTTTACAAATACGCAGATCTTGTTACTGCTAATTGGTGGCTTATTCGTTATGACTACTGGCTCTGTGGTGCTGCAGCGCATCTCATTTAAGCTGCGAAAAAAGCGTATCTTTTTAATGTCACCTATTCATCACCATTTTGAATTAAAAGGCTGGCCAGAGCAGCAAATAGTTGTTCGATTCTGGATTCTGCAAGGTTTGTTTGTTGGCACCGGTATGGCAATATTTTACGCCGAATGGGTTGCTAGATGAAGGATCTAGATCAGATTGCTCGAAATTCAGATTTGAAAGGTTGGCGCGTTGTAGTACTTGGAATTGGCGTTGCAGGATTTGCTTGCGCTGATGCATTGCTGCGTGCTGGGGCTAGTGTCACCGTTTTAGATGAGTTAAGTTCGCCAGAGGGAATAAAGCGAGCCAAAATTTTAGAAACCTTGGGCGCAACTGTGGTTTTGAATGCAACAGAATTAATAGAAGCAGATTTAGTTGTCACCTCGCCAGGTTTGCCACCAAGCCATCCCTGGATACAGCATTATTTGAACGCAGAAACACCCATCTGGGGCGAACTTGAGCTAGCTTGGCGTTTTCGTAACCCAAAGGTGCCGTGGCTTATGATTTCAGGAACGAATGGCAAAACCACAACCACATTGATGACTGATTCGATTTTAAAAGCAGCTGGCTTAAAATCTAAAGCTATTGGCAATATTGGTTTCGCGGCAATTGATGCCGTAACAGATGGTCAAACCTATGACGTTTTTGTAGTGGAAGTTGGAGTTCAGCAATTACCTTTTGTTTACTCAATTTCCCCGTTGGCATCAGTAATTCTTAATATAGCTCCAGATCATATTGACCACTTTGGAACCTTGGCTGAGTATCAGCGAGTTAAAGCAAAGACGTATCAAAATACAGTGGTGGCAGCCATTTACAATGATGAAGATCCGGCCACTATCAAAATGGTTGAGGATGCAAGTGTGGTTGAAGGATGCAGAGCAGTTGGTTTCACGCGAAAAATTCCAGCACGCTCCATGGTTGGCGTTGTCGAGGATTTAATTGTTGATAGAGCATTTATAGTCGAGCGAGCCACAAATGCTCAAGAGCTTGCATCAGTTTTAGATGTCCATCCGTATGCACCGCATAATGTAAGTAATGCTTTGGCAGCAGCTGCCTTAGCTCGTGCTTTTGGAGTTCCGGCAAGCTCGATAAGCATTGGTTTGCGAGAATTTAAACCTGCAAAGCATCGGATTGAATTGATTGCTGAAATAAATGGAGTTAAATTTATTGACGATTCAAAAGCAACTAATTCACATGCTGCGATTCAATCTATTTTGGCCTATCAGAATGTGATTTGGATTGGTGGCGGGGACGCAAAAGGCCAGAATTTAATGGATCTGATCAAAACCACAGCAGGAAATATGAAAGCAGCTGTGCTGCTTGGGAAAGATCGCGTTGAGATTTACCAGTTATTACAGGCTGCCGCGCCAGATTTGCCAATTACAGTAATTGATGAGCTGAACCCCAAAGTTGCTATGGAGCAGGTGGTCGCCCAGGCAAAAATGTATGCCGCTAGCGGAGATACAGTTTTGCTAGCACCTGGCTGTGCATCTTGGGATATGTTTGAAAACTATTCACACCGTGGCGATTTGTTTGCCACTAGCGTTATAGCTAAAAACTAATTCCAGTCTGGAATTGTAATGTATTTAGTTTCAAGAAACTCTTCAATACCTTCAAATCCACCTTCTCGGCCAAGTCCGGATTGCTTTACGCCACCAAATGGTGCAGCTGGATCACTAACTAAGCCTCGGTTGATCCCAACCATTCCAGTTTCAATTCTCTCGGCCATTCTCAGTCCACGATTTAGGTTCTCGGTAAATACATACCCAACCAATCCAAACTCAGTGTCATTGGCAAAATCGATAGCTTCAGCTTCAGTTTCAATTCGCGTTACAGCAGCCACTGGACCAAAGATCTCTTCTCCCAGCAGCGGTGAGTCTTTTGGCACATCTCCTAGCACTGTTGCTGAATAAAAAGCACCAGGACCTTGCGTTCCTTCTCCGCCTAGCGAAGTTTTGCTTCCGCGATTAATTGCATCTTTTACTAATTGCGCTACGCGATCGTGAGCTTTTCTGGAAACCATTGGAGCTAGCGTTGTGGTTGGATCTGTGCCGTGACCAAGTTTTAGCTGTCCCATTTCAGCGCTTAGCCGTTCAACAAACTCATCATGAATCTTGGTATGAACAATAAATCTATTTGCTGCCGTGCAAGCTTGACCGCAATTTCGCATCTTGGCGATCATCGCACCCTCAATGGCCTTATCTAAATCAGCATCTTCCATCACAATAAATGGACCATTGCCGCCAAGCTCCATAGATGAGCGAAGAATTCGGCCAGCAGCTTTCTCTAAAAGCATGCGACCGATTGGAGTAGAGCCGGTGAATGAAAGTTTTCGGACATCCGGGTGCGAGAAAGCAGCATCGGTTATTCCATTTGGATCTTTTGTGGTTAAAACTGTAAGAACGCCAGGCTCAACTCCAGCATCAAGAAATACCTGAGCTATTGCAAATGCCGTTAACGGTGTTTCAGTTGCGGGCTTTACTACTACGGCATTTCCCGCAGCTAACGCTGGCCCGATTTTTCGAGTCATCATTGCAGCTGGAAAATTCCAAGGAGTGATTAGGTAAGCAATACCAATAGGTTGTTTAATTGTTAAAATTCGATGTATGCCAGATGGGGCGGTGCGGAACTCGCCACCAATTCGTACTGCTTCTTCGGAGAACCAACGTAGAAACTCTGCTGCATAAATTACTTCATTCCGGGCTTCAAGAATGGTTTTGCCGCTTTCTAGTGTCATCAGCAGCGCAATTTCATCAGCTCGCTGCACCATTAAATCAAAAGATTTTCGCAGAATCTCAGCCCGATCCCGCGGCGAAACTTTGGCCCATTTCTGCTGAGCCAGTCTCATCTCATCTAGCACGTCTAGCAGATCAGTTGGCGTTGCACTTCCAACCGTTAGTAAAACCTCGCCATTGGCTGGATCAAGCACTGGAATGGGTTCTCCGCTGTTATTGACCCATCTGCCGGCCATCAGGTTTTGATGTGGCACGGCCTTTAAGGCGGCGTCTGCGCGGGCTCGATCAACTGGTGGTGCGGAAACTGGGAGATTTGCATTAGTCATGGCCCAATCCTCTCATGAAGCTGTTCCGACACGCAGCCTATGCTGCGCCCTAGTTTGCCAATCGCAGGGGAGACTTTAGCCATGGAAAAGCACGCTTCCCCCGTGCAGTCCCCCTCTCGGCGACCGCACGTTCGCGCCCAAATCTCGTTTCAATTGATACGAGGTTGTTCAATATTGCTACTTTTTGTTGGGCTCATCATGGTTTTGAGCTCTTCTTACTATCAATCCAAATTGGTCTACGGCAGTGAATTCACCATATTTGGCCGGCAAGCTTTTTACGCAATGCTTGGCGCAATTGCACTTATTGTGTTGACCAAAATTGATGTAAAGTTATTGCAGAAATTAGCTCCCTTAATTTTAGCTAGCGTGCTACTGCTGTTGCTTTTAGTTTTTATTCCTGGATTTGGATCTACTGTTGGTGGCCAAACAAATTGGCTAGATTTTGGATTTGGCATCCGGATACAACCAAGTGAATTTGCAAAATTTGCACTAATTCTCTTCGGTGCGCTGCAGCTTTCACAGCGCAAGCAATACATTGGTAATTCATTTTTGTATATGTCACCAGTTTTAATTTCTACAGCAAGCGTGTTAGCTCTAATTTTATTTGCAGGAGATGTTGGCAATGCTGTAATCATTGCAGTTGCGATTGGCGCAATGCTTTTTGTGGCAAATGCACCATTGCGATATTTTGCTTTTCTAGGAATGGCTGGAGCTGGCTTAATCGGTGTTATGGCATATTTAAAGCCTTACCGTTGGCAGCGAATTACCTCTTGGTTAAATCCGGAGGCAGATCCAGAAGGTGCTGGCTTTCAGGCTCTTCATGCAAAGTATGCAATGGCATCAGGTGGTTTTTTTGGCCAAGGGCTAGGCGCCAGTCGCGAAAAGTGGGGAACGCTTCCTGAAGCCCACACCGATTTCATTTTTGCAATCATCGGTGATGAGCTGGGACTGCTGGGAGCGATTTGTATTTTAGGATTGTTTATCATTTTGTGTTTTGCAATTATTTCATTAGCTCGAAATACGCAATCTGATTTTATTCGGTTTGCATGTGCTGGGTCAGCAGGCTGGATTGGCGGCCAAGCAATGATTAATATTGGCGCAGTTCTAGGAGTACTACCAATTATGGGTGTTCCGCTGCCGCTAGTTTCAGCTGGTGGATCAGCGCTAATTCCAACTTTAGCAATGATTGGCCTTTTACTATCATTTGCGACAAGTGAATCAACAAAAGAAAAACTTGCTTTAGTTGACGCGAGGTAATCAAATGCGAGTGGTGCTTGCTGGCGGTGGAACTGCTGGACATATTGAACCAGCGCTTGCAGTAGCAGCTGAGCTGATAGATCAAAAAGTTTGCGAGATCAATGACATCATTTTTTTGGGCGGTAAACGTGGTTTGGAATCTCGATTAGTTCCAGCGCAGGGATTTAATTTAGAACAAATTGATATAATTGGGTTACCTCGAAAATTTAACCTGGACTTTATTAAATACCCACTAAAGTTATTGCTAGCACGGCAGGCAACGTTAAGCATTTTCTCGAAATTCAAACCAGATCTAGTTATTGGTTTTGGTGGTTATGTGTCAGCTCCAGGTTATTTAGCAGCGAAAAAAATGAAAATTCCATTTGTTATTCATGAAGCTAACGCTCGCCCCGGTGTCGCAAATGCTAAAGCTGCAAAATTTGCCACCAAAATAATTGATACAGTATCTGGCAGCATTGCGGGAGCTGAGACGCTAGGTGTGCCAATCCGAAAAAGTCTAGCTAGCTTTGATAAAGCCAAACTGTCGGTCGAGGGATTAAAACATTTTGATCTACCTGCTGGCCGAACTATTTTAGTTTTTGGTGGCTCACAAGGAGCGGAGAGATTAAATCAGGCAGTTGTTGAAATTGTGAATGAATTAACCGCA
The DNA here is from genome assembly GCA_030834185.1 of Candidatus Nanopelagicales bacterium. Classification (GTDB taxonomy): domain Bacteria; phylum Actinomycetota; class Actinomycetes; order S36-B12; family UBA5976; genus AcAMD-5. Next base: position 3,090 of record JAURFT010000020.1, on the reverse strand, counting down.
ACTGGTATCAATATAATACATATTGCTGGGAATTTAAATTTTGAAAAATATCAGAAGATTTCAACCATCGGAGCAGGTAAGTATCTGCTTCTTAGTTATTGCGATCGAATGGATTTAGCTTATGCAGTGGCTGATCTGGCGATTACCCGCTCAGGCGCGCTAACTGTTGCTGAGCTAGCGAGTGTTGGTTTACCTGCAATTTTAGTGCCTTATCCAGTAGGTAATGGCGAACAGCGACATAACGCAGCTGCCCTGGTGAACGCTCAAGCAGCAGTGCTGCTTGAGAATAAAGATTGCACCGGAGCTGAGTTGTTAACTTTAATCAATAATCTAATTGCAACTCCAAATAAATTATCTGATATGGCCCAGCGTGCTAGAAGTGTTTCCAGACCAAATGCAGCGAGAGATATCGTAAATTCAATTAGAATGATCAAAACATGAAACAACTTCCAAAGCAAGGCATTCATATTGTTGGCATCGGTGGCGCTGGGATGTCAGCGATGGCGAGGGTTCTAATTGGTCAGGGGCATCAAGTATCTGGATCTGACGCTAAAGAATCAAAGCGATTGCTAGCTCTGCAACAACTGGGTATTGAAGTGGCTGTTGGCCATAGTGCTGCCAACGTTGAAAAAGCAGAAGTAATTATTGCTTCAACCGCAATTCCAAGTTCAAATATTGAACTTATCACTGCTAGTGAATTGGGTATCGAAATTTTGTCTCGAGCAACTGCTCTAGCAATGATGGTTAACTCATTTGCTATCGTTGCGGTTGCTGGCACGCATGGAAAAACCACAACAACATCAATGCTCACAGTTGCTTTGCAGTCTGTTGGAAAAGACCCTTCTTTCATCATCGGCAGTGAACTAAATGAGACCGGCAGTAATGGGCATAGCGGCGATAGCGAGTGGTTTCTTGTCGAAGCTGATGAAAGTGATGGCAGCTTTTTGAGTTTGACTCCTCAAATTGGGATCATTACTAACATTGAAGCAGATCATCTTGATCGATGGGATTCACTAGATGAGATAGAGGCTGCTTTTGTTAAGTTTGCAAACAGCTGCAAGCAAGGTGTGGTTGGATGCATTGATGATGCAGGTGTTGCGCGATTAAAGTCAAAAGTGCATCCAGATCTTAAATTTGTTTCATATGGATTTAGCAATACCGCTGATCTGCAATTGACAGCTGTAGAAGTAATTGCAGGAAGCTGGCAGGCAGAAGTTAATTGGCAAGGTGCAAATTTAGGAAAGTTGATCTTGCAGGTGCCAGGCGAGCATAATTTGCTTAACGCAGCAGCTGTAATTGCAACAACATTGCTCATGGGACTAGATCCTGCTCAGATAATTTCAGGACTGAAGTTATTCACTGGAACTCGACGCAGGTTTGAATATCGAGGCAGCGGAAACCAAGTTGCTGTTTATGATGATTACGCGCACCACCCAACAGAAGTTACTGCTACCTTGAATGCGGCGCGGCTAGTTGCAAGTGACGGAAAAGTAATAGTTGCATTTCAACCTTTTCGATATTACCGGGTGAATAGTTTTCTATCTGATTTTGCGGCAGCACTTTGTTTAGCTGACAAAGTTGTGGTGATGGAAACTTATGCACCAGGGGAGGTTGCAATTGCTGGCGCAGGAGGCGCAGCTGTAGCAGCAGCTGTAGATTTACCAGTGGGTGACATTATTTTTGAGCCATCGTTTTTAAAAGTAATTGAAATTATCAGCAACTGGGCTGCTCCCGGTGACATAGTGCTTACATTAGGTGCTGGAGATATGGCGATGTTGGCACCTGAAATTGTTGCTGGCTTACAGCGGTTAACCAATGGTTAAAACCAATCCGAAAAGTTTACGTAAGTGGTGGCTAATTACCTTTGTGGTTGTTTTAGCAGTTGCTGGCGCAATTACCTGGGCAGTTCAAACTTCTTCTGCTGCGTTAGTTTCTAGTGTGGAGGTTCAAGTTGCCAATCGAGATATGGTTCGAAATATTTCTAATGTCGCTGCAATTGATGTAGGTGAACGGATAACCGATCTAAATTTGGTCGCTGCTGCAGCCCGAGTCACGCAGTTGCCGCAGGTTAGAAGTGCTGAGGTAAGTCGACGCTGGCCGGATCGAATTGTTATTTCAGTTGAACTGCGCCGTCCAATTGGTTGGCTTCGCGAAACAGATCAAGTTCGTTACATTGATGAAACTGGCGAGAAGTACGACCCAGCAGTTACCACCCCAAAACCTGGCCTAGCGCAGTTTGAAGCCCGTGAGGATCGATTACTAGCTGCAAGCGCAACTGCGTACCAATATTTACCAGAGTCACAGAAGCAAAAATTGAGTAAAATCACAGCGCAGAGCAGCTCAAATATTCGGTTTTCATTAACCAACGGAGTCACCATAATCTGGGGCAGCGCAGATCGAAGTCCTCGCAAGGCAGAAGTGCTAAGCGTGCTTTTGCAGCGGAAAGCCAAAATTTATGACGTCTCAGCCCCTGATCTACCCACAATAAGTTTGCAATAAATGATGTAATTTTGTAACAACTTGGCTGTTATTACATTTTATTGCTAGATTTCAATAATGAAATCCACGATCGAGGATGTGGCCAAACGGGCTGGGGTGAGCACCGCCACAGTTTCAAGAGCGCTTCGCGGATTTGCCAGCGTTACACCTGAAACCAAATCTCGAGTCGAGCAGGCGGCACGTGAGCTTGATTATGTAATTTCAGCTTCAGCTTCAAGGTTAGCATCTGGCAAAACTTCCACAGTTGGAGTCATAACTCCATTTATAGATCGTTGGTATTTTTCTAATTTACTCTCTGGCATCGAGCGTGTAACCAGATCAGGTGGATTTGAGCTTTTGGTTTATTCACTTGATAGATTAGATGAACGGGAGCGAATCTTTCATCAAAAATTACTTCGGGAACAAGTAGATGCATTACTGGTTTGCGCAATGCCACCAAGTCAAGGAGAGATAGATTTTTTACAAGAGTTAAAAATTCCCGTTGCATTAGTTGGAGCTGAAGTTGCAGGATGTGCAAGTGTCCGAATTGACGATATCGGCGGCGCAAAGGCGGCAACTGGTCACTTAATTAATATGGGACATCAGCGCATC
>JAURFT010000001.1 GCA_030834185.1 Candidatus Nanopelagicales bacterium | reverse complement strand
GCAATTGCAATAATGTCACCAGGGCCAGCCTCAGCAGCTGGAACACGATCTAAAGCTTCAGTCATTAATAGTTCAGAGATTTTTACTTTGGAAATTGATCCATCTGATTTAATCCATGCCACCATCTGACCACGCTTGATATTTCCTTGACGAACTCGACAAATAGCTAATCTGCCAAGGTATGGTGATGAATCTAAATTTGTCACGTGCGCTTGAAGTGGTGCACCTTCGTGATAAGTGGGTGCTGGAATAGTTTTGAAGATAGCTTCAAAAAGAACATCAAGATTTTCTTCATCAGGCATGCCCCCATCAACAGGGCGATTAAGTGATGCCTTACCAGCTTTTGCAGATGCATAAATGATCGGAAATTCAATTTGTGCTTCAGAAGCATCAAGATCTAGAAAAAGTTCATAGGCCTCATCAACAACTTCTTTAATACGAGCATCAGGTCGATCCACTTTGTTGATAACCAAAATTACCGGCAGATTTTTCTGCAGTGCTTTTCTAAGCACAAATCTTGTTTGTGGAAGTGGCCCTTCAGAAGCATCAACTAACAACAGAACGCCATCAACCATTTCTAGTCCACGTTCAACTTCGCCACCAAAATCAGCGTGACCAGGAGTATCAATAATGTTAACAATTCGGTCGCCACGCTTAACTGCAGTGTTCTTGGCCAAAATCGTAATACCTTTTTCGCGCTCTAGGTCATTTGAATCCATGAGTCGATCTTGACCTTCAGACTGTTCCTTATGCGCAGCAAATGCACCAGATTGCCAGAGCATGGCGTCAACAAGTGTAGTTTTTCCATGGTCAACGTGGGCAATGATTGCAATGTTGCGAAGCTCATCGCGAGATTTAATTGGCAGATCAGTCAGATGTATACTCATATTTATGGCAGCAACGCTGCAGGCCCTTCTAGCTGGTGAATTGAATAGGGCACGAGCCTATCGGGAGCGATAATCCATTCCGAGCATGGTGGCATAAGCCGCTCCAAAGCCAAACCCGATCGCTGCATAACCTTGAGTAAATAGATTCAATTCAACAGGTATGGCCAAAGTAACTGCGCCAAGGCCAGTGGCAGCAATCAACATCACGATAGCGGCACGCCTAACCCCATAAGCTGGCGCAGTTTGAGCCACAACCAACATATTGCCAGTAAGCGCAATTAGCGTGATTGCGATCATCCGCATTGACCATTGCAAAGCAGTATCCGTGCTAAGACCAAGAAGTTCTAGGAAAAGGTTTGGCATTAGAGCAAGCAAGACTGCGCTTAAACCAAATACGGTAGCTCCAAATTTAAGCGTGATTCGTAAACCAGCAATTGGACTAAAAGAACTCATCGAACTCAATTCCCTCGAATTTAGACTAATCTTAGCAACAGAGGAGTCCGATCTTGAACAATTACATCTCTAGCTTAAAAGAGAAATCCGAGTTACAAATCATGATGATTTGCTTGGGCAATATCTGCCGTTCGCCTATGGCTGCAGCAGTTTTAGCTAATCAGGCTAGTAATATTCAAAATCCCAAAATTACCGTTTCAAGTTCAGGTACAGGCTCGTGGCATGTTGGAGATGGTCCAAATCCAAAATCCAAATCTACTTGGGAATCCGCAGGTTATTCATATGAGCATGTTGTCCAGCAATTTAAGCGGGAGATGTTTGAGCAGCAAGATTTATTAATAGTTATGGATAATTCAAATTATAAAAATATAGTTGAACTATCTGAAACTTCTAAGCATCATGAGAAAATCTTTTATCTAAGACAATTTGATCCAGCTTTGCGTGATCTAATTCCTGAGCAAGATTATATGAAGTTAGAAGTTCCAGATCCTTACTATGAACCAATTTCTGCTTTCCAAGAGGTGTTAGTTATGGTGGAAGCCGCAGTTGCCGGCTTAATAACCGAGCTCACAGCAAGGCGCTAAAGTGATTATTCTGATCTGGCTTCTTGGTGTTGCTGTTTTATTGGTTTCATTAAAACTTGCAGATAACTGGTGGCAGCAATCACCAGTTGGTATTCCAGATGCTGGACCAACTATTTATACGCTATCGCCAGTTGCCGAGTACCTCACGGCTTTTGCTGGGATTTTGGTATTAGTTAATTTGCTAGTCATCATTTTATTTTTACCTACCGAAGCTAAAAATTTACTTTCACCAGTAGCGATTAAATATAAAAAGAAGGCAATTGGCATTGCTTGGATATGGTCTGCCTTAGCAATTGTTGCAGCACAGTCTCTTTTAATAAATATTTTGGGGATTTCAGCAACTAGGTTCTTCTCGATTGAAATTTTTATAACTTATGCCTGGGAGTTAACTGTAGTTCGAGCATTGATACTCACTGCAGTAGCTGCAATCTTTATCGCAATCATGTTGATGTTTACAAAAACAATTAGCACGATTGGATTTGCAACAGTTGTTGCTTTAGTAGCAGCAACATTTTCGGCGCTAACAGCGCATGCTGCAGGAGTTAGTGGTCATGCTTTGGCTACAGCATCTGGCTTTTTCCATGTTATTGGAATAAGTGTTTGGCTGGCTGGCTTGATTGCGTTACTAAAACACCTATCTGCACCAAAGGTAATTTTTAGAAAATTAGCAGTTGAGCGCTTTGGCATGTTGGCAACAGTGGCGTTGTTAGTTGTGCTGGTCTCAGGAGTGGCTAATTCATTGACACGTATAGATCAAATCTCGCAATTATGGAGTTCAAATTACGGTAATTTAATTTTAGCTAAATCGACCTTAACGCTTACTGCAGTTGTTCTGGCAAAATTTGCACGCAGCAGGTTGATATCAGAAACTACTGGATCTGTAAGAATTTTAATGCTTGAAGTATTTCTTTTGGGCGCTGTATTGGCGATCTCATCTGCTGCAGCAAACACAGCTTTTCCAAAAGCTGCAGCGTCTGCAACTACGTTAATAGAGCAGCTAACTGGTTATCCAGAACCAGCACAGCTGCAGTGGCTATCTGCTTTCTTAAGTTTTTCGCTTGACCCATTAACAATCACAGTAGGATTTTTTGCGCTACTTATTTATTTACTAGGTGTAGCTCGCTTAGTTAAACGTGGTGACAAATGGTCAATTCTTAGAACAGCAACATGGACGCTTGGAGTAGTTGCTGGCGTATTTATAACTAATACTGAGATAAGTCGATATGCCTTGGTTTCAATGAGTGCGCATATGACTCAACATATGGTTTTGGGAATGCTGGTTCCAATTTTGCTGGTTTTAGGAGCGCCAATCACGTTAGCGCTTCGAGCGCTGCCACCCACCAAACTGGATTTAGTTGGACCACGTGAGTGGATTTTGCTGATCTTGCAAAGTTATTACAGCAAATTAATTACGCATCCATTAGTTGCCCTTACTTGGTACAGCGGCTCAATTTTTGTTGTTTATTTTTCTTCATTAATGACATTTCTAATGTCTAGCCATCTTGGGCATGTGTTGATGCATATCCACTTTGTCTTAGCCGGCTATCTATTTTTCTGGCTAGTTATTGGAACAGATTTTCAACCGCGGAACATTGGCTACCCATTTAAATTGCTGCTTGTCTTTGTTTCGATGGTAATTCATGCTGTGTTTGGTTTAATTTTAATGCAAAGCACTTCGCTTGTTGGCGGCGGTTGGTTTGGCAAAGTAGCGCCGGTATGGCTTACAGATCCAATTGCAGATCAGCAGTTGGCAGGATCTATCGCGTGGAGTTTTGGTGAGCTGCCGATGTTATTAGTTTTTCTAGCATTGGGAATTCAGTGGGCAAAAGCAGATAAGCAGCAAGCAGTGCGACTTGATCGAGTAGCTGATAATTATGGCGATGCAGACAGAACTGCTTACAATGAAATGTTACGACAATTAAATAATAAGGGCGACAAGGATTAATCCCTGCCGCCCTTATTATTTAAGGTTGCTTAATTAAGCAGCGATGCTCACACCTTTGCGCTTTGAAACCAAAATTGAAACTAAAATGATCAAGACGGCAACGCCGGCAATTGTCATTCGTAGTGCAGTATTTGGTTCAGCACTTAAAGTAAGTGAAATAATTACTGGTGCAATTAGCACTGAAACAAGGTTCATCACCTTAAGTAGTGGGTTAATTGCAGGTCCAGCAGTATCTTTAAATGGATCGCCGACAGTGTCACCAATAACAGTTGCAGCGTGAGCTTGTGAGCCCTTACCGCCATGAACACCATCTTCAACTAGCTTCTTTGCGTTATCCCATGCGCCACCAGAGTTTGACAAGAAAACAGCCATCAAAGTTCCAGTGCCAATGGCACCTGCGAGATAAGAAGCAAGCGCACCAACACCAAGACCGAAACCAACTGCAATTGGAGCCAGCACAGCAAGCAAGCCAGGTGTGATCAATTCACGAAGTGAATCTTTGGTGCAGATATCAACAACGCGACCATATTCAGGACGCTCAGTACCGTTCATGATGCCAGGTCGGGTTGCGAACTGGTTACGAACTTCAAACACCACAGCACCTGCAGCACGTGATACCGCATTGATTGCAAGTGATGAGAAAAGGAATACAACTGAAGCGCCGATTAACAAACCAAACAGTGAGTTTGGCTTAGTTACGTTAAATGCGTCAAGCAAATCAAATTGAGCACCAAGCTCATCTACTGCTTGGATGATGGCATCTCGGTAAGCACCAAATAGCGCAGTTGCAGCTAATACAGCTGTTGCAATTGCAATACCTTTAGTGATTGCTTTTGTGGTATTACCAACAGCATCCAACTCAGTAAGAATCTTGGCTGCTTCACCATGTACATCGCCTGACATTTCAGCAATACCTTGCGCGTTATCGCTAACAGGACCAAAGGTATCCATTGCAACAATGACGCCAACAGTTGTTAACAAACCACATCCAGCAAGTGCAATTGCAAACAGTGAAAGAGCAATTGATGTTCCACCAAGCAAGAAGGCGCCATAAACTGCAGCACCAATAATCATTGCGGTAAGAACAGCAGATTCCAAACCGATTGCTATTCCAGAAAGCACAACCGTTGCAGGACCGGTAAGAGATGTCTTACCAATATCTTGAACTGGCTTCTTGTCTGTTCCGGTGTAGTAACCAGTTACCTTCAAGATGATGGCAGCTAGCGCAATACCTAGAATCACAGCAACCGAAGAAATAAGGCGTGGATCGCCAGTTAGTGAAGTAACTTCTTCATCAACACCAGCGAATTCAGCAAAGGTAGCTGGCAAGTAAACATAAGCTGCAATTGTTGAAAGAGATGCAGAGATAACTGCAGAAATCGCAAATCCGCGATTAATTGCCTTCAACCCATTCTCGCCTGGCCTTGGCTTAGTAATAAACACACCAATTACAGCTGTGATTACTCCAATAGCAGGAATGATTAGTGGGAAAATTAGTCCCTCAACACCGAATGCAACTTTTCCAAGAATTAGCGCAGCAACAAGTGTTACGGCATATGATTCAAATAGATCAGCGGCCATACCAGCGCAGTCACCAACGTTGTCACCAACGTTGTCAGCGATGGTCGCAGCGTTGCGTGGGTCATCCTCTGGAATTCCCTGTTCAACTTTTCCTACTAAGTCTGCACCAACATCTGCAGCCTTGGTAAAGATACCGCCACCAACACGCATGAACATTGCAACCATTGCAGCACCAAAACCAAAGCCTTCAAGAACTTTCGCTGCTTCACCTTGGTAAATAATTACCACTACTGCAGCACCTAGAAGTCCAAGACCAACTGTGGCCATACCAACAGCACCACCAGTACGGAAGGCAACTCTGGTTGCACGATCAATTCCGCTATCGCGAGCAGCAGCAGCAACGCGAACGTTTGCCTTAACTGCAAGTGACATACCGAAGTAGCCAATGAAAGCCGAGAACAAAGCTCCGAGAACGAAAAATATTGATCGGCCAATTCGAACATCCATAGTTCCTGGCAGAACAAATAGCAAGCCAAAAACTAGAGCAACGAAAACTGCCAACGTTTTAAACTGTCGAGATAGATACGCTGCAGCACCTTCTTGAACGGCCTTTGCAATTTCTTGCATCTTTTCAGTTCCTTCGCCAAAAGCTAGAACTTCGCGGCGAAAGACAAGTGCCATAACAAGGGCAAGAGCTGAGATAGCTGCTACGACCAAAACTATAGTTTGGTTGCTGCCTTCGATCACAATGTTGCTTGTGCCAGCGGCAGTCAGGGTCGAGCTAAACATGTTCCTCCTTGGAAGGCCATCGAGATTGGTCGAGGGCCTGACGATCTCCCGGTATTAACCGAGGGTTGCGTAGGGGTAAAAGTCTAGCCACTGCCAATTTAAGCTCCGGGTTACCTGCAAGTTCGGCTCTTGGCGTATCTTGCGCAGGTACCAATAAGGAGATTCCTCGTGCCCGACCCTAGGTTTGAGTTGATAACAGCAGTTGAATCGGCGCTGGCCGACTTCACTGGGTTAAACGTGATCGTGGCGTGCAGCGGCGGCCCGGATTCAGTAGCGCTGGCGTTAGCTACAAATCAAGTAGCTACTAAAAACAATTGGCTTGTTCATGTGGTTGTAGTTGATCATCAATGGAGTGAGCTATCGGCCGCAAATGCAGAATCCGCTTTAAATCAATTGAGCCAACACGGAATTGTTAACGCTGAAATCATCGTTGCACCAGAAACTCCAGCTGAGAATCGGGAAGCCGCAGCCCGAGAAATCAGATATCAAATACTCCAACAAAAAAGTGATGACTTAAATGGTGCTCCAGTTTTATTAGGGCATACTAAAGATGATCAAGCTGAAACAGTGCTGATGCGCTTAGTGCGGGGCTCAGGAAGCAAAGCACTTGCTGCAATGAATCCAATTCGAGGCGTATTTATCAGACCTCTTTTGGATATTAGTCGCAGTGTGGTTCATGCTTCAATTCCAGACACATATGCAGTAATTGATGATCCTGCAAATGCAGATGATTCATTTTTAAGAGTACGAGTTCGAAAAAACGTGCTGCCGCTGATGCAACGTGAACTTGGTGATGATGTAGTTGAAGGCTTAGTGAGGTCGGCGCAACTATTAAGAGTAGATAATGATTTTTTTAGCACTGAAACTTTAGAACAGTTTACTAATTGCCAAATCGAAGCGGATTTAAAAGTAGAAAGTCTTGCCCAATTGCACCTGGCAATTCGAAATCGCGTTATTCAGCATTGGCTGCTCAGCGCTGGTGTGCCAAGTGGCAGCTTGCATCAAAGCCACATCAAAACTGTCGAAGAATTAATTTCAAAGTGGCATGGACAGAAAGAAATTAACCTCCCTGGTGGGTTCGAAGTGAAACGAAGTTCAAACAGGCTTACTATCTCGCACTAACGGGGAGGGTTAATGGATTCAGCAGATGTCAGCAGTGAGTTAACTAAGGTATTGCTAACCGAGGGTCAGATCCACGACAGACTTAAAGAATTGGCAGTTCAAGTTGAAGCTGATTACGATGCCAAAGACTTATTGCTAGTTGGTGTTCTAAAAGGTGCTGTTGTTCTGATGGCTGACTTTGTTCGGCATTTAACTAGGCATGCAGATACTGATTGGATGGCAGTTTCATCATATGGTTCAGGAACAAAATCAAGTGGTGTTGTAAGAATTAATAAAGATTTAGATCAAGATGTAATAGGTAGAAATGTTTTAATCATTGAAGACATTATTGATAGCGGACTTACATTAAATTGGTTGGTGTCAAACTTGCGCTCAAGAGGTGCTCGCAGCGTTGAAGTTTTAACTCTGCTACGCAAGCCTGATGCTGCCAAGGTTGCAGTTTCAGTCAAATATGTCGGCTTTGATATTCCAAACGATTTTGTTGTGGGGTATGGACTGGATTTTGCTGAAAAGTATCGCAATCTGCGAGATGTTGCCGTGCTTGCTCCTCACATGTACTCCTAAGGGTGCCAACCTGCAATAGGTGGAATACCGTTAGCCAATAACCGGTAATGGGGCCGCATGGAAGAGGTTGACTGCGTTGGCTGATAAGAAAATCGCTGAAAAGAATGTAGCTGATAAGAAGATGCGCAACCGCAAAGGTGCGCTAATTTGGATTCTGGTTGGAACTTTCCTGTTATTAATAGGAAGCAGCCTAGTTTCTAGAGCTACGGCTCCAACAAAAATTGATACAGCAGAAGCAATTTCGCTGCTGCGTGGTGGTCAAGTAAAAAGTGCTGTCATTGTTGATCGCGACCAACGTTTAGAGCTATTCCTCAAAGATGGCAGAGCTGCCATAACTGATTTTGTTACAGGGCAAGGCTTGGAGCTACAAAAAGAGCTACAAACGCAAGTTGACACTGGTCGGCTTGCAGATGGCTACACCGTAAAGGTTCCTAACCAAAATATTTTGGTCTCATTATTAATTTCATTATTACCAATAGTTCTAATCTTGTTTTTATTATTTTTCTTTATAAACCGCATGCAAGGCGGCGGTCGATTGATGAGTTTTGGCAAAAGTCGCGCCAAGCAAATTACAAAAGATATGCCTAAAACAACTTTTGATGACGTCGCTGGAGCCGATGAAGCTGTTGAAGAACTTAAGGAAATCAAAGACTTTCTAGCTGATCCAGAGCGCTATAAAAAAATGGGAGCAAAAATTCCAAAAGGTGTGCTGTTGTATGGACCGCCGGGAACAGGAAAAACTTTGTTAGCTCGCGCAGTTGCAGGTGAGGCGGGGGTTCCGTTCTTCTCAATTTCTGGTTCTGACTTTGTTGAAATGTTTGTTGGAGTAGGAGCTAGCCGAGTTAGAGATTTGTTTGAGCAAGCAAAAGTCAATGCGCCAGCAATTATTTTTATCGATGAAATTGATGCAGTTGGCCGGCAGCGTGGAGCAGGACTAGGGGGTGGCCACGATGAGCGCGAACAAACTTTGAACCAAATGTTAGTTGAGATGGATGGGTTTGATGACAAAGGAACTGTCATCATGATTGCAGCAACCAATAGGCCAGATATTTTAGATCCCGCACTTTTGCGTCCTGGTCGATTTGATAGACAGATTGCAGTTGAACGACCAGACCTAACAGGACGTGAACAAATTTTAAAGGTTCACTCCAAAAATAAACCGTTGTCAGAAAATGTTGATTTGCTTGCAGTTGCCCGAAGAACTCCTGGTTTTACTGGAGCAGATCTTGCAAATGTTTTGAATGAAGCAGCCTTACTAGGCGCACGAATAAATCAAGAGCAGATCACAAATGAATTATTAGATGAAGCAATTGATCGAGTTATTGCTGGGCCGCAAAAGCGTACTCGACTAATGGATGACAAAGAAAGATTAGTTACCGCTTACCACGAAGGTGGTCATGCTTTGGTTGCTGCAGCACTCCCAACCAGTGATCCCGTGCATAAAGTAACCATCATGCCGCGTGGCCGTGCCCTTGGTTACACAATGGTTTTACCGGATCAAGAAAAATACTCAACAACCAGAAATGAGATGCTAGATAAGCTCGCTTATATGCTGGGCGGAAGAGCAGCTGAAGAAATGGTTTTCCATGATCCAACAACTGGGGCTAGCAACGACATTGAAAAAGCAACATCTCTAGCACGAGCCATGGTTACCCAGTACGGCATGACTGAACGGCTGGGAGCTATCAAATATGGCAGAGATGGTGCAGACCCATTTTTTGGTCGGGAATTCACGCAACACCGAGATTATTCTGAAGATATTGCTGGCGCCATTGATGAAGAAGTAAGAATGCTGATTGAAACAGCACATCATGAGGCATATGAAATCTTAGTTGAGAACCGTGTTGTATTAGATGCGCTTGTGGTTGCACTAATGGAAAAAGAGACTCTTGATAAAGCTGAAGTTGCAAAAATATTTGAGCCACTAATTAGACGAGAACATCGAGCTGCATGGACTGGAAGTGTGGATCGCATTCCAAGCAAGCAACCTCCTGTTGTCATTGCTGCTAAAAATTCAATCAATGATGATGTTAAGCCGAGTTCAGATGAGCAATGAAAAGCCAGTAACTTCAACAGGCATTGATGCTCAACGCATTGAGCGTGCTGTAACTGAGCTGCTGCTCGCGCTAGGTGAAGATCCAACCCGTGATGGCTTGCAAGACACCCCAGCTCGAGTTGCCCGTGCCTACCAGGAGATTTTTAGCGGAATACACACTGATCCAACTGAGGTGCTAACCACAAATTTTGATCTTGGACATGAAGAATTAGTCCTGGTCAAGGGAATAAATTTTTATTCAGTTTGTGAACATCACCTGTTACCATTTTTTGGAGTTGCACATATTGGTTACGTTCCAGGATTTGGTGGCAAAATAACCGGACTATCAAAATTAGCTAGAGTTGTTGATTTATATGCTAAACGACCTCAGGTGCAAGAACGGTTAACCACTCAAATTGCTGATGCAATTGAAGCTGCACTCCAGCCAGCAGGAGTGATTGTGATTCTAGAAGCTGAACACCTTTGTATGTCAATGCGAGGAATTAAAAAAACTAACGCTTTGACTATTACCAGCACTGCGCGCGGCACATTAAAGAATGAACCTGCTCGATCAGAAGCTCTAGCTCTAATTCGAAATTAAATGCATGAACTCCGTTATTGGCTTACCAGAAAATATTTCTAATTTAAATCGAACCTTAATTTTTGGTGTTTTAAATGTAACGCCTGATTCATTCTCTGATGGTGGTCAATTTTTAAATCCTGAATCTGCAATTGCCCATGCGAAAAAACTTGTTGCTGATGGAGCTGACGTAATTGATGTTGGCGGTGAGTCAACAAGGCCTGGGGCTGAGCGAATAGCTGCTGCGACTGAACTGGGCAGAGTTCTTGAAATTGTTACTGAAGTAAGTAAATTTGCTTGTGTTTCAATTGACACAATGCGAGCTGAAGTTGCAAGTGCTGCAATAACTGCAGGGGCAAGCATTATTAATGATGTTAGCGGTGGCCTAGCTGATGCTGAAATGGTATTTGTCGCGGCTGAATTAACTGTGCCTTACATATGCATGCACTGGCGCAACCATTCTATTGATATGTATGAAAATGCCAATTACCAAAATGTAGTGCTGGAAGTTATTGAGGAGCTTGAGCAACGAGTTGCAGTGGCGTTGGGAGCTGGCATTTCACCACAGCGTTTGATTCTGGATCCAGGTTTGGGATTTGCAAAGCTTTCCGAGCATAACTGGCAGCTGATAGCAGAGATTAAAACTTTGAACTCATTGGGATTTCCATTGCTAGTTGGAGCTTCGCGCAAGCGCTTCCTTAAAGAATTAGGCGTAGACCAAGATGCCGCCACTCACGCGCTCAACGCTTATCTTGCTGCAAATAAGATCTGGGGTGTTCGAGTTCATGATGTCGCAGGCACCGCTGCGGCAGTTAAGGCTTTAGCGGAGATTGTAGATGAATGAAGCAATCGAGTTAACTGGAATCACTGAATATGGCTGCCATGGCGTTTACCCAGAAGAAAAATTAAATAAACAACTCTTTGTCGTAGATTTGCAGTTGCAATTACTCAGCCTTACCAGAAATGACTCTATTGAAAATACCGTAGATTATGCGCAGTTGGTAGATTCAGTACGGAGTTTAATCTCTGATCAAAAATTTGATTTAATTGAAACACTTGCTGAATCCATTGCAGATCATTGTTTAGCTAACAAATTGGTTGCTAGCGTAGTTGTAAAACTACATAAGCCGGCAGCTGCAAAGTCTTTAGGCATTGACGATGTCTCTGTTGTGGTTAAAAAATAAATCATGCTTAATATTATTTCACTTGGCTCAAATCTAGGAAATCGTTTGAGCTACCTGCAATTAGCTATTGATCAAATAAACATCTTACCGTCAACTGTTGTAACAAAAATTTCTTCAGTTTATGAAACTGAGCCACAGCAATATTTGGAGCAGCCAAATTTTCTTAACGCAGTTATAGAAGTTGAGACAGAATTAACTCCACAAGTATTTTTAAAAAAGCTAAAAGAAATTGAACAGCTTGCAAATCGCGAGCGAATTATTGAAAATGGCCCACGCACCCTTGACTTAGATATTGTTGTTAGCAGCTTTGGTGCCATAAACGATTCAGATATTGAGCTACCGCACCCAAGGGCGCAGTTTCGTGGCTTTGTTTTACTACCTTGGCTTGAAATTGATCCCACTGCTGAACTCAATAGCTTAGGTGCAGTTTCTAAGTTGGCAGCTGCGCTTGAAGATCAAGGCGTAAGAAAGTTAAGCGATCTGAGACTGAAATGAAACCAACAAACATTTTGCAATTGATTCGAATATTTGTTTTAGTTAGCTGGGTATTTGGAGTGATCGCTTATGCACTTCGTATTCAAATTCAATTCTATTTACAGGTTCCACTGAATTTATTTGTAGCAACTTTGAGCATGACTGTTGCAATTGGCAGCTGGACACTGCTTGCACGAAAACGAATTTCAGGACCAGAGCGAACTTTTACTGCGATTCAATCAGCTCGAACGGCTGCCTTAGCACTTGCTGGTTCCCGAACTGGAACCATAATTTCTGGTGGCTCCTTTGGGTTAGCTCTCTCTTATGTACTGGCTCCTGCCACGCAGGCAAATACCGAGCGAATTCAAATATTGAGCTTAACTCTCATATCGGCACTGCTGCTAGTTATGGTTTCGCTATGGTTGGAACGGATCTGTCGAATACCAGATTCACAGGATGACAAATGAGAACAGTTCACTCAATCGCAGAACTTCAACAAAGCTTAAGTAGCTCATCTCGAGTATTTGTTCCAACAATGGGAGCCCTCCATACTGGGCATGCTGAATTAATGCGAGTTGGTAAAACAATCGCTACAGATTCAGGGCAGTTAATAGTTTCAATATTTGTAAATCCGTTGCAGTTTGGTTCAACTGAAGATTTCAGTAAGTATCCAAGAACTGGAATATCAGATCGAGATTTAGCAGCAGGGTCGGGAGTTGATTTGATGTGGCTTCCTAGTTCTGATGAGCTGCTTGCTTCAGATATGTTAAAACTTAAAAGCCCAGAATTTGGAGATTCTTTAGAAGGAGTGCATCGACCTGGTCATTTTGATGGCATGCTTACTGCTGTAAATAGACTTTTTGAAATAGTTAATCCAACTCATGCAATTTTTGGTGTTAAGGACTTGCAGCAATTAATTTTAATTAGAGAAATGGCCTTGGAGCGATTTCCAGATTTAGAAATAATTGCTGTCGAAACTGTTCGAGACGACTTTGGTTTAGCGTTAAGTAGTAGAAATAAATACTTATCAGCATCAGAGATTCAAATCGCCGCACAGATCAATAAGGCTTTAAATGTGGCAGCGCTAACTGCAGACCCAGCAGCAAGTTTTGTAACCAATCTAGAAAAAGCTGGAATTGAAGCTGGGGCTATTGATTATGCTGAAGTAATTTCTATGCCTGAAAGCTGTCTGGATCTGGGGAGACAGCGGCTGGTGGTGGCGGTGCGAATCGGGTTAACTCGGCTGCTCGATAACATTGCGCTTAATTAGGGGGAGTTATGTTGCTAGCTATTGATGTTGGTAATACCAATATCGTGCTTGGTCTTTACGATGGCGAAAACCTAACTCGATCATGGCGAATTAAAACTGACGCATATGCCACAGCTGATGAATATGCGATTCAATTGCGAGCCTTAACTGCAAACTCTCCTGAAATAACTGGAATTGCACTTTGCAGCACAGTGCCAAGCGTGCTGCGCGAAATGCGACAAATGCTCAGCCGCGATTTTGGTCATGTTAAATCAGTGATTGTTGAACCTGGAACTAAAACTGGAGTTTCAATTTCAACAGACAATCCAAAAGAAGTAGGAACTGATCGAATAGTCAACTCGTTGGCAGTTTTCCACCGCCATGGCGGTCCGGCAATTGTGGTGGATTTTGGTACTTCAACTAATTTAGATGTGGTAAATGCAAGCGGTGATTTTATTGGAGGTGCCCTTGCGCCTGGAATTGAAATTAGCATCGATGCACTAGCAACCAGAGCTGCAGCACTTCGCAAAATTGAACTGCAAAAGCCCAGAGCTGCAATTGGACGCAATACCGTAGAGGCCTTGCAATCAGGAGCGTTTTACGGATTTGCTGGGCAGGTAGATAGACTGGTGAACCAAATTATTGCTGAAATAGGACCAGTTAAAGCAGTTGTTGCAACGGGCGGACTAGCTAGCACAGTTGTTGAAGCATGCACCACTGTTACTCATGTCGAGCCTGACCTAACGCTAGAGGGCTTGCGTTTAGTATTTGAACGCAATTAGAAACCACGATCCACTACCAAAGCGAGATACCGTTAGCCAATGGAAAATAAGACAGAATTAGACGAGCAGGCACAGATCAGGTTGGCCAAGCTGACCAAATTTAGAACAACTGGAATTGATCCCTACCCTCACAATGCTCCTCGCACCCATCTTGTTTCAGAAATTAGAGCCAAACACAATTCGCTTGATATTGATTCACAAACCGGAGAAATAGTTTCCATTGCTGGGCGAGTAATGCTAAATAGAATTACTGGAAAATTAATTTTCGCAACCTTGCGTGATGCCAGTGATGATATGCAAGTAATGATTACAGCAGATGTCTCTGGTGAAGCTGCTTTAAGTGATTGGAAAGAATATATTGATCTTGGTGACCATGTCAGTGTCACTGGTGAAGTAGTAACAACAAAACGTGGTGAACTTACCGTTAAAGCTAATAGCTGGGTTTTAACTGCAAAGTGTTTACACCCGCTACCAGATAAACACAAAGGTTTAGCTGATGCAGAGGCCAGAGTTCGACAGCGATACTTAGATTTAATTGTGCGTCCTGAATCTCGCAGATTGGTTCAGTTAAGAAGTGATGCTGTTGCAAGTATTCGTGAGCAACTTCGAGGTCGAGGATTTACTGAAGTTGAAACCCCAATGTTGCAGGTTATGCATGGTGGTGCAAATGCACGACCATTTGTAACTCACATAAATGCCTACGACATGAAAATGTATATGCGTATTGCCCCTGAACTTTACTTGAAACGATTATTAGTTGGTGGCATCGAAAAGATTTTTGAGATTAATCGAAACTTTCGTAACGAAGGTGCAGACTCCTCGCATAATCCTGAATTTACAATGCTTGAAATGTATGAAGCCTTTGGTGATTACACAACAATGGCAGATCTGACTAAAGAAATTGTGCTCGCTGCAGCAACTGCAGTTTATGGCTCAACCGTTGTTAAGCATGAAAATGAAGATGGCAGCATCGTCGAACACGATCTTGCTAATGGTTGGAAATCAATTCCAGTATGCACTGCTATTAGCGATGCGGTTGGCGAAACTATTGAAGTTGATACAGATCCCGCAAAGCTAAAATCAATTGCTGCCAAGCTGGACATTGCACTAAAACCAGATTGGGAAAATGGCCAGATAATTCTTGAACTTTATGAACATTTAGCTGAATCAAAAACAGTGCTTCCTACTTTTTATACGGATTTTCCACAATCTGTTTCACCACTAACTAAGGCCCATCGTGGCAACAAGCTATTGGCTGAAAAGTGGGATCTAGTTACTTTTGGATTTGAACTTGCAACTGGATACTCCGAGTTGAACGATCCACAAGATCAACGCAATAGATTTGCAGCTCAACAAGCGCTTGCGGCATCGGGTGATGATGAGGCAATGCGGATGGACGAAGATTTTATTAAAGCTCTTGAATACGGAATGCCGCCAGCAGGTGGACAAGGAATGGGAATTGAGCGGCTGCTGATGGCGTTAACTGGCAAGGGTATTCGTGACACTATTTTATTCCCGTTAGTGAAGCCAATTCCTAATGACTAATTTACTTTTACGTCCAGCAAAGACATCTGATGTAGCTTTTATCAAATCCTTAATTGGACAATATGCACCAGATCGTAGAATGTTAAAAAAAGAAATTATGACCCTGTTTGAAGATATCCAAGAATTTGTTATTGCTGAACTAAACGGAGAACCAGTTGGGTATGGCGCACTGCATGTGCTTTGGGAGGATTTGGCTGAAGTGAGAAGTGTTGCGGTTCGTCCAGAGATGAAACGTCATGGCATCGGTCGTGCTGTTGTTGAGCATTTAATCGAACGCGCAGAAAAGTTGGGGATTAGGCGTGTATTTTGCTTAACATTTGAAGTTGATTTCTTTGGAAGTTTTGGATTCTTACCAACAGATGGACCAATTGTTGATCATGATATTTACCTTCAGATGCTTAAATCTGAAGATGAAGGCGTAGCTGAGTTTTTAGATTTAGAGCGCGTAAAGCCAAATACTTTAGGCAATACGCGAATGCTTTTGGTATTACCTCAGGCCTGATCAGCCAGTATTTCGTAAACCGCCTGCAATTCCATTTATTGTGGTTAGCAATGCTCGAGATAAGTCTGCACTTGTATCCCCAGCTGCACGTTGCCGCGCCAATAAATCAACTTGCAACATATGAAGTGGAAGTAAATACCTATCTCGTATTTGTAATGTTTGAGCTAGCGCCTGTTGGTCGGCTAGTAACTCATCAAGACCTGTAACCCAAAGTACTTGTTTTACAGTTTCAGCATGTTCAGCAAGAATCACATCAAATAGTTGTTGTTCTTGTTTCGAAACTAATTTTGAAACGTATCGCTCTGCGATTACCATGTCAGTTTTTGCAAGCGTCATTCGCACATTTGATAAGAAGTTAGACATGAAGGACCAGCTCTTATGCATAGCCCGGAGCTCATCGCCTGCTCCTAACTGGCGCGCGTGCGCAATTGCAGTGCCAACTCCAAACCAACCAGGAACGATTTGTCGTGATTGCGTCCAACCAAAAACCCACGGAATTGCTCGTAAATCTTCAACACCTGCATCGTGGTTCGATCTACGGGCTGGCCTAGAACCCAAGTGCATAGCTGCTAATTGCTCAACCGGAGTGGACTGATGAAAATATGCTGGAAGTAGTGGATGCTCAAATAGCTCACGATATTTTTTAAGAGCAGCTTCTGAAATGGCATCTGCAATTGGATCCCACCTTGATAGCTCTTCATTTGAAGTCTGCGGATCTCGATGCAATAAGGAAGCATCAATTGTTGCTGCAACTAATAGTTCTAAATTCTCTTTAGCTAATTTAGGTAATAAATACTTATCGCTAATTACTTCGCCTTGTTCGGTTAACTTAATTTGCCCATTGAGCACTCCAGCTGCCTGCGACATGATTGCTTCATAAGTTGGGCCACCGCCACGACCAACTGTGCCACCGCGGCCATGGAACAGCATTAGGTTCACTCCATGCTTGGCTGCCACATCTCGTAATTCACGCTGAGCTTGATGGATCTGCCATTGCGAAGTTGTAATACCAGCATCTTTATTACTATCTGAGTAACCAAGCATTACTTCTTGGCTGTTTCCACGCAGTGAAACAATTTCACGATACTTATCAACACTAAGCAACTGGTCAAGTAGCTCACCTGCAAGTTTTAATTCGCGAACAGTCTCAAAAAGTGGGACAAAACCTATCTGAACGTCTTTGCTTTTTAAATTAATCAGCCCAGCTTGATCAGCAAGATAAACAGCTGCCAACACATCATCAATGCCTTTGGTCATTGAAATGATGTAAGACTCAATTGCTTCTTCGCCATGTCTTGTTTTGACTTCTTGAATAGCTTTAAAAGTATCAAAAGTTTTTAGAGCTGGCGCTGAAAGTTTTGGCTTAACTGAATCGTTAGATAAGTTGGCCAATAGCAATTTGGTTCGTTCAGCTTCATCTGCCTTGTCATAATCTGGGATTAATTCAGTTACCACCTGAGTGTGTGCAGCAGCATGTTCGCGGATATCAAGTATGGAGAGCGTGGTGCCAAATGCGGTGACAGTTCTGATTGATCTATCAATTGATCCGGTTGCAGCAAGTGATTTTGTAGCGGCGAGCGAGCGCTGCAGGATTTGCAAATCACTAATGATTTCTAAATGAGTTCGATAATCTGTTATTCCATCTAGTTCTTTGTTAGCAGCGAGCTTTGTTTGGGT
Organism: Candidatus Nanopelagicales bacterium; assembly: GCA_030834185.1. Classification (GTDB taxonomy): domain Bacteria; phylum Actinomycetota; class Actinomycetes; order S36-B12; family UBA5976; genus AcAMD-5. The sequence continues at coordinate 69,164 of JAURFT010000001.1, read as the reverse complement.
ATTTTCAAGCTTTACTCGCATCGCCATTGTTTTTAAGCGATAAGGCTCTTCAGCATTTAATCTGCGATAGCGATCTTTAATTTTTAAGTTACTTAAATCCTGGTTTAGAGACTCAAGAAGTTCAGCTGTGTTTGAACTGAGTCGCTCGCTTAAACTTAATTGATCAGATAGACGTTGAATAATGCGATCAAATTCAGCAATCGCAGTTACCCGTGACAGTTCAACTACAGTTTTAGTTGCCTCTGAAGTGACAAAAGGATTTCCATCTCGATCGCCACCAATCCAACTTCCTAGCGTGAGCGGCTTGTTTGTTGCTGGAATCTCCACATTTAAAGCTTGAGCTGTTGCGCTTAACTCATTTAGGACTTCAGTTAGCGGACCTTTTGTTAATGCATTGAAGTAAAACATGGCATTGCGTGCCTCATCTAAAACTTCTGGCTTTTCTAATCGAAGCTCATCGGTTTGCCATAACAAGTCAATTGTTTCTGCTAAGCGCTGCTGTCTTGTTGTAGATTCTGGAAGCTCAAGTAAGTTAGCGATGAAACGAAGCTTCACCAAAATAGTTCTTCGAGTAGCTTCGGTTGGGTGAGCGGTAAAAACTGGGCGAACCTTTAATCTGCTAAAAGTTTCTTGCACCATCTCATTTGGAAGATTAGCGAGTTTAATTCGATACTCTACCCGTTTAAGCCAGCCACCATATTGAGCTCTAGCTGCAGAAAGAGCTTTTGCACGATGAACCTGCTCTGCCATGTTGGCTAAATGAAAGTAAAGTGAAAAAGCTCGAGCCAGCGGAATTGCAGTTTCGGTTGGTTCATGCGAAAGAAAGTCAAAAACTTGATCAGGATGTTCTGCCGACAGCGAACGGACAACCTCAACTTTGTCGAAAAGATCTTGCCCAGCGTGCCTGATAAGAGTTTCACCCAGCATCCGCCCCAGCATGCGAATATCAGCGCGCAGCGCTTCAGATTGGGCGATAGCGGCACCAATGGTTAATTCTGAGGGCGCGCCGCTGAGGTTTGGAGTGTTCATTGGAGGTAAGCCTAGGCGAAGTTGGGGGCAGGCACCCTCGGTCGTGGAAAATGGGTTTTGCGCCTACTATAAATACATAGAAATTGCGCAGGAGGTGCCCAATGTTTGAAAGGTTTACAGACCGAGCTCGCCGAGTAGTGGTGCTTGCCCAAGAAGAGGCTCGCATGCTTAATCACAATTACATCGGCACCGAGCACATTCTGCTGGGACTAATTCACGAAGGCGAAGGCGTTGCGGCTAAGTCGCTTGAAAGTCTAGAAATTCGCCTAGAGCAAGTTCGAGCACAAGTTGAAGAAATTATTGGACCCGGACAACAAGCGCCAAGTGGTCATATTCCATTTACGCCACGTGCTAAGAAAGTTTTGGAACTTTCATTACGTGAAGCACTGCAGCTAGGTCATAACTACATTGGCACCGAACACATATTGCTTGGCTTGATCCGTGAGGGTGAAGGTGTTGCAGCTCAGGTGCTTGTAAAGCTTGGTGCTGACTTACATCGCGTTCGTCAACAAGTTATTCAGTTGTTAAGTGGTTATCAAGGTAAAGAGCCAGCCGCAGCTGGTCCAACTGAAGGAACACCATCAACATCGTTGGTGCTAGATCAATTTGGTCGCAACTTGACTCAAGCTGCCCGCGAAGGTTCGCTAGATCCAGTTATTGGTCGTGAAAAAGAAATTGAACGTGTAATGCAAGTTCTTTCTCGCCGAACCAAAAACAACCCAGTATTAATTGGTGAACCTGGTGTTGGAAAAACTGCAGTAGTAGAAGGACTTGCCCAGAACGTGGTTCGCGGCGAAGTTCCAGAAACCCTTAAAGATAAGCAGATTTATTCGCTTGATCTTGGTGCGCTAGTTGCAGGATCCAGATACCGTGGTGATTTTGAAGAGCGCTTGAAGAAAGTGCTAAAGGAGATCCGCACTCGCGGTGACATTATTTTGTTTATCGATGAAATTCACACTCTAGTTGGAGCCGGTGCAGCTGAAGGTGCAATTGATGCTGCCAGCATTTTGAAGCCGATGCTAGCTAGAGGCGAGCTCCAAACTATTGGTGCAACCACGCTAGATGAATATCGAAAGCATATTGAAAAAGATGCAGCGCTAGAGCGACGCTTTCAACCAATTCAGGTTGCTGAGCCATCACTTGCCCACAGCATTGAAATTCTAAAAGGGCTGCGTGATCGCTATGAAACTCATCACCGCGTGACAATCACCGATGGTGCAATTGTTGCTGCAGCAACTTTGGCTGATCGATACGTCAATGATCGCTTCTTGCCGGATAAAGCAATTGATTTAATTGATGAAGCTGGTTCAAGACTGCGAATTCGTCGCATGACCGCACCACCAGATCTGCGCGAGTTCGACGTTAAAATTGCAGATGCTCGTCGGGAAAAAGAAAGTGCAATTGATGCGCAGGACTTTGAAAAGGCAGCAGCACTTCGCGACAATGAAAAGCAACTAATTTCTGCTAAAGCTGATCGTGAACGTGAATGGAAAGCTGGTGACTTAGATGTTGTGGCTGAAGTTGACGAAGAACTAATTGCAGAGGTGCTAGCTGTTGCAACTGGTATTCCAATTGTGAAGCTAACTGAAGAAGAATCACAGCGTTTAATGCGGATGGAATCAGAGCTACACAAGCGTGTGATTGGTCAAAATGACGCAATCATTGCGTTGAGTAAGGCGATCCGCCGAACTCGTGCTGGCCTAAAAGATCCAAAGCGACCAGGTGGCTCATTTATTTTCGCTGGACCATCTGGCGTAGGTAAAACTGAGCTCAGCAAAGCGCTATCTGAATTCTTGTTTGGTGATGAAACCTCTTTGATCCAATTGGATATGAGTGAATACTCCGAGAAGCACACTGTTTCTCGACTATTTGGTTCACCACCGGGATATGTTGGCTACGAAGAAGGCGGCCAGCTAACTGAAAAAGTACGTCGTCGTCCATTCTCGGTTGTGCTTTTTGATGAGATTGAAAAAGCACATCCAGATATTTTCAACTCATTACTGCAGATCTTGGAAGAAGGTCGATTGACTGACGCCCAAGGTCGTGTTGTTGATTTCAAGAACACCGTAATTATCATGACAACCAACCTTGGCTCTCGCGACATCATGAAGGGCGCCAGCCTTGGCTTTGCAAATGTAAATGATGATAAATCAACATATGACCGAATGAAGCTAAAAGTTAATGAAGAACTTAAGCAGCATTTCCGCCCAGAGTTCTTGAACCGTATTGATGACATAGTTGTCTTCCATCAGTTGAGCGAACTTGAAATTGTCAGCATTGTTGATCTAATGCTTGCAAAAGTTGATGAGCGTCTCAAAGATAAAGACATGGGTCTTGAGTTGACCGCTGCAGCTAAGGCGCTGCTAGCCAAGAAAGGCTACGACCCACTGCTTGGCGCAAGGCCACTTCGACGCACCGTACAACGTGAGATCGAAGATACTTTGAGCGAGAAGATTCTGTTCAGTGAGCTTGTGCCTGGGCAGTTAGTACTTGTTGACGTTGAAGGCGAAGACGAAAGCGCCGCATTTAAATTTACCGGTACTAATAAAGGCGAACTAACTGAAGTCCCACCGGTTGCGCCAGCTGGAAGTTCAGCTGAATAATTAAAACCTAGTTAACCCCTAACTTTGAAATAAAAAGTTAGGGGTTAATTGTTTTTAGGAGAGTTTTGTTAAAGCTGCAAGAGCAGCTGCAAGATCTTCAACTTGATGCACGTTTAGTTTTCCACTGTATGTTGTGCCAGCTGGCACAATGGCATGTTGCATACCAAGTCGCTCAGCTTCAGCAAGTCTGCGATTAATATTTGATGCACGCCGGATCTCGCCAGTTAACCCAATTTCACCTATTGCCACAATTGCAGGATTAATTGGTCGCTCTTTAGCCGCGCTAGCTACGCTCAGCGCAATTGCTAAATCAGCAGCTGGTTCAATAATTTTTAAGCCACCAACAGTTGCGACATAACAATCATCCTTAGCAACTTTGATACCAGCTTTTCGCTCTAAAACGGCAAGCACCATCGAAACTCGTGATGAATCAACACCGCTAGTTGCGCGTCGCGGGGAGACTAAAGACGAAGATGCCACAAGTGCCTGCAGCTCAGTTATCAAAGGACGCTGCCCTTCCATGCTCACCGTAAGGCAGGTGCCAGCAATTGGCTGTCCGCGATTAGTTCTAAACAACTCACTTGGATCTGCAACTTCAATTAATCCAGATTCAGCTAAATCAAAACAACCAATTTCATCTGTGGCACCATAGCGATTTTTAACAGAGCGCAGAATGCGCAAACTGGTATGTCGATCACCATCAAAGTTAAGCACCACATCAACGATGTGCTCAAGCATTCGCGGTCCGGCAATCGCTCCCTCTTTGGTTACATGCCCAACCAAAATAATTGCAGTCTGCGATCTTTTGGCTGCTGAGATTAAGGCGGCAGCAGATTCTCGAACTTGAGCCACTCCACCAGCAGCGCCATCAAGTTCGCTTGATGAGATGGTTTGAATCGAATCCACAATTACTAATTTTGGTTGGTGATGAGCAATCAAACTCAATATTGTTGCTAAATCTGTTTCAGCAGCTAAGTAGAGCCGATTATCAATTGCAGCTATTCGTTCAGCGCGTAGTTTTACTTGCGCTGCAGATTCTTCAGCTGAAATATAAAGTGAATCACCAACTGCTCTAGCCCATGCTGCTGCAACTTCGAGCAGCAGCGTTGATTTGCCAACACCTGGTTCGCCAGCTAATAAAATTACCGATCCTGGGACAATGCCGCCACCGAGCACTCGATCAAGTTCGGATATGTTGGTGGAAGTTTTATTCGCTTCCATAATTTGGGTATCAGTAATTGGTACCGCATAATTTGTTAACTTAACCGGTTGGGTGCTGCCTAGCGATCTACCAGCTTCAATCAGCGTTGACCAAGCTTGGCACTCACCACACCTGCCTAACCACTTGGCTGATTCCCAGCCACACTCACTGCATTTATATAGCGCTTTTGGTTTTGCCACGGGAGCAGACTACGACTTCTCCCAGACACCGGTAGCAGGATGAAGCGGAATTAGCTTTCGCCCTCGAGAATCACGCACAGTTTCAACTGCAGCCTCATGGGCTTTGCAATGCTCAACGAGCAGGTCATAGGCCTTTTGGTTCATTAATTTGATCAAGGTGTATTTCTCAGAAACATAAACTGGCTCAGCTGCAGTATGTGCCTCTGGGTTGCTTGAGCAATACCAATTTAGTTCCTCGCCGCCTTCGCCCCAACTGCGTCGGTCATATTCAGTGATTAGCACAACCAATTGTTCTGACTTATCTTCAAATTTTCGATTTTCAAAATCTCTACGAATTGGAAGCTGCCAGCAAACATCTGGCTTTAAATCAATTGGCCGCTCTCCAATGCGATCACCAAGTCGGTGAAATGCGCAACCATCACCACCAGCAAAACCTGGTCGATTCAAGAAAATACAAGCACCTTCAACTACGCGAGTTTTATCGGCACCATCTTCTTTTTCGGTCCAGCCTTTTTTGGCACCAACAGATTTAAACTGCCACTCTTCTTCAGTTAGCAGAGCTACCCATTTTTTAACATTGCGTTGATCTGCTTTTTCAGAAAAATGTGCACCATGAGTACAGCAGCCATCATTTGGTCGCCCAACTTCAATCCCTTTACAGCCTCGACCATAAATGCAATTCCATTTAGAGGTCAGCCAGGTGAGATCAATTCGATAAATTTGTAATGGTTCTTCAGGGTCCTGAAACTCAACCCAATGACGCGGTGCGGTTAGCGAGGTTTCTTTCACGGGAATACCCTAGACAAGGAGTACGGTCAGCACATGCGCCTGGGTGTATTAGACATCGGAAGTAACACAGTTCACTTGCTTGTCTGTGATGTAGCAGCTGGATCAGCTCCGCTACCTGCCTTCTCGGTTAAGGAGTCCCTTGGGCTGATTGGGCACCTGACCGAGGCTGGATCTTTCGATGACTCGATGGTTAGTCACTTAAGCGAAATAATTGGAGAGTTGAAAACTAGAGCCAATTCAAATGGCTGCCAGGAGATTTTGGCATTTGCAACGAGTGCAATTAGAGACGCAAGTAATGGCCAGGTGGTGTTGGATCAAGTTATTAAACAAACTAAACAACACATATCTGTGCTTTCAGGCGAAGATGAAGCGCGACTAACTTTTCTAGCAACTAGGCGTTGGTTTGGGTGGTCGAGTGGCGTGCTACTTGGACTTGATATCGGTGGTGGTTCATTTGAAATTGCAATTGGTGCTGGTGAAGTACCAGAAACTGCAATATCACTGCCGCTAGGAGCGGGTCGATTAACAAAAGATTTCAATTTGAGTGACCCACCAACCAAAAAACAATTATCTGTGATGAATGAATATATTTATGGTCACCTTGAATCTGTAGTTGATCAAATTACAACCGAATCAGGTGCAGATCATGTAGTTGGTACCAGCAAAACATTTCGGTCCTTAGCAAGAATTGTGGGCGCTGCGCCAAGTGATGATGGTCCATTCGTTCAACGATTATTGCCAGCATACAAACTCAAAGATATTGCAGAGCGCGTTGCTGGCATGAGTGTTCAGCAGCGAGCCATGCTGCCTGGGGTGAGCAAAGACCGAGCTGCCCAATTGGCCGCTGGTGCGATGGTGGCAGCGGCAATAGTAGATTTACTAGAGATATCAGAGATTGAGATTTGTCCGTGGGCGCTGCGCGAAGGCGTGCTGCTGCGACATATAGATAGTTTGAGCTGATGGGGGCAGGGATGAAACAGGTTGTGGTTATTGGAGCAGGCGCAATGGGCTCAGCGCTGATTGCCGCTGCAAAGCAGGCAGATCAAGATTTGAAAATTTCAGTGATAGATAAAGATCAGTCAAAAGTAGCAACTGCAATATCTGAACTCGATGTATTTGCTGGTGATGATATTGCAATTGCTGCAGCAGAACTAATTGTGCTCGCAGTTAAGCCACAAAATTTAATGGAAGTACTAGCTGAATTAGATTCAAAATTATCACAAGATCAAACAGTGCTTTCAATAGCGGCTGGAATCAATTTAACAAAACTTAGTCAAGGCTTATCGAAAGCAACTGCGGTTAGATGCATGCCAAATACCCCAGCATTAGTTGGTAAAGGTTTTACTACGATTTCAGTTTTACCAGATACAGCACAAGTTCATCTAGATCGTACAATTTCATTTTTACAGCCAGCTGGAACAACTATGGTTATTCCAGAAGCATTGCAAGATAGCTTTACTGCAATTCATGGCTCGGGACCTGCGTATGTATTTTTATTAATTGAAGCTTTAGTAGCCGCAGCACAAGAGCAAGGAATATCTGCTGCTGATGCCACAGCTGCAGTGATTCAAACTGTTGCTGGTGCTGCTGAATTAATTGCAAAATCTGCAGAACCAGCAAGTGTGCTGCGCGAGCGAGTCACCTCGCCAGGCGGAACCACCCAGGCTGCGCTGGCCGTTCTTACAGCTGGGGGATTCACCCAATTAGTTGCAGCTGCGGTGGCTGCTGCAAAACAGCGTGCCGCCGAACTGGGGTAGCAGAAGCAGCCAGCAGGTGGCTTTAGTAGCATTCGGCTCTCAGTCAAACCCAAGAGGTGAATCGTGGGATCAGTTATTAAAAAACGCCGCAAGCGAATGGCGAAGAAGAAGCATCGCAAGTTGCTGCGTAAGACCCGCGTTCAGCGTCGTAATAAGAAGTAATTACTGTGCCTCGGGTGCAGTTACTTACTAAACCCAACTGTCACCTTTGCGATTCCGCTCGCGCGGTAGTTTCAGAAGTCTGTGAGCAGTTAAATGAGAATTTTCAAGAATTAGACATTACTGAGCACCCCAATTTAGCGGCTATTCATGCTGATTTTGTTCCGGTCTTGTTGGTCGATGGAAACGAAATTGCGGTGTGGCAGGTGCTACCTGAACCGCTTATTTTGGCGTTAACTAAGCCAAAACCGTGAGGAATTTTGATTTTTCGCGCTTAATGTTTACCGTTGGCTCCGCAACCCACCAAATCAGGAGCCAAGTTGGCGCAGCATCGCACGCCCGGAAAAGCCGTTGGGCTTCCCGCTGCCACAGTTGCCCGGCTACCTATTTATCTCCGCGGACTTAATGAGGTTAAGGCTCGCGGCATTGAAGTTATTTCTTCTGAAGAGCTAGCTGATTCGATAAATGTAACCAGCGCACAGCTGCGCAAAGATCTTTCTTATCTTGGTGGGCATGGCACCAGAGGTGTTGGCTATGACGTTACTGATTTAATTCAAGCCCTGTCAGTTACCTTAGGCGTTGATAAGCAATGGCCGATCGTAATTGTTGGTTGTGGCAACTTAGGAATGTCTTTAGCTAAATATGCTGGCTTTACCAATCGAGGTTTCAAAATTGCAGCGCTTTTTGATGCAGCTCCAGAAATTATTGGAAAAGTTGTTGAGATATCTGAAGGTCAAAAAGTATTTATTAAAGATGTAGCTTCACTTGCAACCTTTATTCGCGAAAATAATATTCAAATCGCAGTTATTACAACTCCCGCTGCAGCAGCGCAAGGAGTGTGCGACACTTTGGTAAATGCCGGAATTTTCTCGATAATGACTTTTGCTCCCATATCGCTAAACGTGCCAAGTGGAGTAGATGTAAGGCAAATAGATTTAGCAAGCGAATTACAAATTTTAACTTTTCATGAACAAACGAAAGCAAACGAGGTAATAGCTATATGACGTCCCCAGTAATCCCAGGTCGAATTTCCTTTATCGCACTTCCAGATTGTGATTTAAAAGTGCTAACCGTTGCTGCCCTAGATGCACTTAAAGATGCGCAAGCTGTGATAGTTGATCCAGCACTTGTAGAAGTTGTTGCTGCAGTTGCAACCATTACTGAGGTTCTGAGTGATCAACCAGCTGATTTGGCAAAAGCGGCGATAAGCGCTGCTAAAGAAGGCAAAGAAGTTGTGCGAGTATTTTTTGGGGATGGAATCTTGCGAGGTTCGTTGATTGAGGAACTTACGCTGATAAATAAGGCAAATCTTGATTTTGAGGTGTTTCCTACAATTCCAGTTGATTTTGCAGTTGGGTTTTATGCCGGGGCCATGTTCGAACCAACTCGTACCGACTCGATACATATGCTTGATGCGAAAGATTCCTATGATTTAGGTTCTTATATTGGCGCTAAGACAACTTTGATTCTGCGCGGTACTACAAATGAAATTGGTAGATTCGCAACCGACCTTGCGGCGGCAGGAAGAGTTGAGACCACCGCAATGGTTTTGGTTCAAAATGCAATGACGCTTGATCAGCGAAGTTATCGCATGACTCTTGGTGATGCTGCTGAATACATCAAAGCTCACAAACTACAAGGCCCAGCTCATGCTGTTATCTCAGAATCGGCAGGACACGTTGAGCGTAATTCTTGGTTTGAAACAAGATCATTATTTGGTTGGAAAGTTTTATTGCCAAAAACTAAGGAATTCTCAGTTGATGTGGCAGCGCTGTTAGCCAAGGCAGGTGCGACCTGCACTGAAGTTCCAACTTTGAGTGTTGAGCCACCTCGGGCACCACAGCAAATGGAGAAAGCTGTTCATGGCTTAGTTTCTGGCCGATATCAATGGATAGCGTTCACTAGTCCACATGCGGTTAAAGCGATCAAAGTTAGATTAGATGAATATGGTTTAGATGCCAGAGCATTTTCTGGAATTCGAATTGCAGCTGTTGGTGCAGACACCATTGAAATACTTAAAGTAATTGGAATAAATCCAGATCTAATCTCACCTGATGACACAAATGCAGGTTTGGCCAATTTGTGGCCAGTATTTGATCAGTTTCAAGATCCAATGAATCGGGTATTGATTCCTCGAGCAGATGTGGCAACTGAATCTTTATCTGCAACTTTAATCTCACTTGGCTGGGAAGTTGAAGAGATAACTGCATTTCGAACAGTTCGTGCAGCTCCACCACCACCAGCAATTCGCGATGCCATTAAAAGTGGCGGGTTTGATGCCGTGCTATTTAGTTCAGCAAGCACGGTTCGCAACTTAGTGGGTATTGCAGGTAAGCCGCACCCAACAACAGTGATTGCATGCATTGGTGAACAAACAGCAGCAGCTGCTAGAGATATGGGACTTGTTGTTGAAGTGCTGCCAGAAGAGACCACCATTAGCGCAACCATTGAGTCTTTGATTGCTCATGGTGAAAAACTTCGACTTACTGCAATTGAAAATGGTGATGTAGTTTGGCGACCATCTGTTAAGCGATTAACTCGTAAGCGAAGTTAAATGAGCTCAACCACACTTGTGCACTTAATGCGTCATGGTGAGGTTTTTAATCCAGCAAAGATTTTGTATGGTCGAATTCCTGGCTATAAGTTATCTGAGCGCGGAATTGCAATGGCAGAGCTGGTAGCTGAGCATTTTGTTAACGCTGACATAACCCATTTAGTTTCGTCACCTTTAGAGCGAGCCATGCAGACTGCAGCACCACTTAGTCGAGTGAAAAATCTCACAATTAATCAGGACCTGAATTTGTTGGAGGCGACCAACGTTTTTGAGGGCAAGCGGGTTTCAGTTGGCGATGGCGTGCTGCGTAAACCTGCAGCCTGGCGGCATCTATGGAATCCGTTTAAACCCTCATGGGGCGAGCCCTACGTTGAGATATTTGCCCGAATGCAGACAGCAGTTGAAGCTGCTCGAATCGCAGCTTATGGGCACCAGGCAGTGCTGGTTAGCCATCAACTACCAATCTGGATTGCGCGGCTTGGTTTTGAGCGCAAACGCTTCGCCCATAACCCCACTCACCGCGAGTGCAATTTAGCTTCTGTCACTACACTGAAATTCCTCGAGGATCAGTTGGTTTCGGTTTCTTATTTAGAGCCAGCTGCGGCGCTTTATAAGGAGTCAACAGGTGGAGTTGGTGCGTAAAGCTGTAGCAGGTTTAGTTGCAGCGCTGCTACTTACTAGCTGCACTACTACAAGCAGTAACAACACAGCTTTTGTCTCTGGTGATGGCACTACAACCGTGTTAGCAAAATCAAGTCGAGGCATACCACTTGAATTAACTGGTGAAACCCTTGCAGGTGAGAAATTTGATGTAGCGCAATATCGTGGTAAAAATGTTGTAATAAATGTTTGGGCATCTTGGTGTGCGCCTTGTAGACAAGAAGCGCCAGAATTAAAAACATTTAGTATTGAAAATTCTAATGTGCAAGTTCTTGGAATAAATACTCGTGATAACGATCCTGCAGCACGAGCTTTTGAGCAGTTCTTTGGAATCACCTATCCATCAATCATTGATCGCGATGGATCAAAGCAATTAATTTTCCGTGACTCATTACCAATGAGCGCAATTCCAACCACGATTGTCTTAGACAAAGATGGAAAAGTTAGCGCCAGAATATTAGGTGCTGTCTCACGATCCTTACTCACACAGATTGTTGATGAAGTTAATAATGGGTGAGGTAGTTGTATCGGGGTTTCTGCCATTAGCTTTTGCAGTTGCAGCACTTGCTGGGTTGATTTCATTTTTAAGTCCATGCGTGCTGCCGCTAATTCCAGGCTATCTAGCAGTTCTAGGTGGATCAGTATCTAATCAAAAACCAATTATTCCAACCTTCATATTTGTTTTAACCTTTACTTCAATTTTTGCTTCATTTGGTATTGCTTTTGGTCAGATTGGTTCATATTTACTTGAGTACCAAACAATTTTAAATCGAATTTTTGGTGTGGTTTTAATTGGTATGGGATTAATTTTTGCTGGATTTGGCAAAGCTGCGCAGCTGCAATTTAAGTTGCCATTAAAGACCGCAACTCGAGCACAGCCAGTGCTGCTTGGAATTGTTTTTGCTGTTGGTTGGACGCCATGCATTGGCCCAACGCTGGCAGCAGTTCAAACACTTGCTTTAACTGAAGCAACCGCAACAAAAGGCGCACTGCTCTCGATTAGCTATGGCATTGGTTTGGGTATTCCATTTATTTTGCTTTCAGTTATGGCAGCAAAATCTCCAAGGATTGTGAAACAACTTCGCCAAAAGCAGCAAATTTTTATTTGGGCTGGCAGCATATTTTTAATTGTGCTTGGCTTATTGCTATTAAGCGGGCTATGGGCTGAGCTAATGATTTGGTTGCAGCAACAGTACTCATCATTTGTGGTGCTGCTATGAGCACAACTTTTGAGCTAACCCCAAGAGAATTTGCGAGATTTATCTGGCGACAACTAACCAGCATGCGAACTGCGCTGCTGCTTTTGTTATTACTTGTAATTGTTTCCATACCAGGATCTGTGTTACCACAACAAAATACCGACCCCTTTAGCGTTAGGCAATGGATTGAAGATTCACCAACAATTGGAAATATATTATTAAAGCTGGGCTTTTTTAATGTCTTTAGTTCTATCTGGTTCTCAGCTGTTTATCTGCTGCTTTTAATATCACTAGTTGGCTGTATTTTGCCAAGATCTATTAAGCACTATCAAGCCTTACGTACTCAGCCACCAGTGGCACCTGCAAATTTTGAACGATTGAATATATATGAAAATTTAGAATCAAAAATCGATGCTGATTTATTGCTAACTGAAGTAGCACAAAAACTGAAGCAACGAAACTGGCGAGTGAGGCTTGATTTAGATCAAAAATTTGTTGCTGCTGAAAAAGGCTATTTTCGTGAAATTGGAAATTTAATTTTTCACCTTGCGGTGGTAGGAATTATTCTGGCAGTAGGTATTGGTGTTTTATTCTCGTATCGCGGACAAATGCTGGTTCGAGAAGGAACAGCTGTTGCTAGCGTGTCAACGCAATTTAGCTCTTTAAGTTTTGGAACAGCTGTTTCAGAAGATGATCTGCCTGCAGTAACTATTGGGCTAAATAAATTCACAGCTGAATTTGAGCGAGGTCTAATCCAGCGAGGTGCGGCACGAGAATTTAGAGCAGATGTGAGCGTAGTTTCTGCTAGTGGGAACCAAGATGCAGTTATAGAGGTGAATAAGCCCCTAAAGGTTGATGGCTCCACTTGGTATTTAGTTGGTCATGGTTATGCGCCACGAGTTGAAGTTCGAAATGCTGCAAATGAAGTTGTTTTCGCTGATTCTGTAATTTTATTACCGCGTGATGGAAGTTTTAGCTCTGAAGGTGCAATTAAAATTCCAAATGGCGAAAATGGAATTGGTTTTATTACCGCCTTTTTGCCAACTGCAGAATTTTCTGGTGAACCAATCTCTATATTTCCAAGTCCAGATAACCCGTTGCTGCTGTTATCCGCCTGGCAAGGGGATCTTGGTTTGGATGCAGGTGTTCCGCAAAGTGTCTTCACTTTGGATGTCAGCACCTTAGAGCGTGTTGGAGTTGGCTCCATTGCACCTGGCGAAACCTGGGAGCTACCAGATGGTTTGGGCAGCATTAAGTTTGTGGCAGTTGAGCGATTCGTCACATTTGATGTAGCCCGAAGTCCAGGTGGCATCTATGCACTTGGGTTTTCAATACTTGCGCTATTTGGCTTAGTTACTGGCCTTTATGTGCGAAGTCGGAGGATTTGGATTAAGCAGTCGGCAGTAAATACATTCCAAATTGGTGCACTTAGCCGCAACGATCAACCCGGATTAGACAACGACATGAAAATGCTTAAAGCCTTATGCTCTGCGGTTGAGGGGAAACTTAAATGAACGCAGCAGTAATTAGTAACTGGACGCTACTGAGCGCAACTATTGCGCTGACACTGTCAACGTTTATTGCTGTGATAAAACTAACCGGAAGTTCTCACCCTGATCGATTTGCCAAAATATCTTTATCGTTAACTGGCTTAGCAACAGCATTTTTAGTAGTTGCAGTGTTTGCACGTGGTATCGCAGCAGGTCGTGCGCCATGGGGCAATATGTATGAATACGCAATTACTGGCACGCTAGCTGTGCTTGTGGTGTATTTAATCTTGGCAATTAAAAATGACCTTTCTGGTATTGCGGTTTTTGTTTTGATGCCTCTCTTATTGTCACTTGGTTTAGCCCAAACAGTTTTATATATTCCAGTAGCTGATTTGGTGCCAGCATTAGAATCAGGCTGGTTAGTCATTCACGTCTCAGCGGCAATTATTGCCGGTGGCGGATTCTCACTCGGTTTTGCATTTGCCGTTGGACAGTTATTAGCAAGTCGAAAAAACTCAAAGCTCGCAACACGATTGCCAAGCAGTGAACAACTAGAACTACTTTCATACCGAGTGACTGCTTGGGGATTTGCGGTTTGGACATTCTCAGTTCTGGCTGGCGCAATCTGGGCTGAAAATGCTTGGGGAAGATTCTGGGGCTGGGATCCAAAAGAGACATGGGCCTTAATAACTTGGATTGCTTATGCTGCCTATTTGCATGCGCGAGTTACTGTAGGTTGGCGAGGTGGAAAAGCTGCAGCCATAGCTATTGTCGGTTACACCTCCTATTTGTTCAATTTCTTTGGCGTTAATATTTTCTTTGATGGACTTCACAGTTATGGTGGATTATGAAATTTGGGCCAACATTTAAGTCAACTCTTATTTACTCCTTAGCGCGACTTGCGCTGCTGGCTATATTTCTTGGGGCTGGATATTTAGTTGGACTGCGTGGCTTCTTATTGATTGTGGTGGGCTTTGTAGTTTCTGCAGTTGCTAGTTTATTTTTACTTGATTCATTGCGAGATGATGTGTCATCGGGAGTTTTTACAGCAAAGCAAAAAATCAATAAACGCATTGATGCTGCTACAGCGGCTGAAGATGCTTGGATTGAAGCACAGTTACGAAAACAAGAATCCGATACTGAGGACCAACCCAAGTAGCAGCAGTATCCTGTTTGTTTGCTGAAGTGTTGGGATTAAATCTTTTCCAGCAGCTCCTGCAACTACATCTCTAATTGGTTGCATTGCAACTAAAATCAGCAACCCCGCTATGGCAGTTAATGGTGCTGCAAATGCCAGAGTCATGCTCAGTGAAATCGAACCGATAACTGAAATTAAATAAAATAGTCTCGTTTTCCTAGCACCTAATTTAACTGCCAAAGTGTTTTTGTCAGCAGCCTTATCGGTTGGTAGATCTCGCAGATTATTAACAATTAACAGTGCCATTGAAAGTAAGCCAATGCTGCTTCCAGCAATAATTGAAGTCAGCGAAATAGCAGCTGCTTGCACGTAATAAGTTCCTACAGTTGCAACTAATCCAAAAAATATAAATACTGAGATCTCACCAAAACCTCGATAGCCATATGGAGATTTACCTCCGGTATAAAACCACGCCGCTAAAATTGCGATCGCACCAATTAATATCAACCACCAATTAACTCGATACGCCAAAGTTAAACCTGCGATTGCAGCAATAGCAAAACTAATCATCGCCGCCCGCTTCACAGCAGCAGCTGATGCAAGTCCGGTAGCAACTATGCGCACTGGTCCAACTCGAACCGAGTCGCTACCTTTAATGCCGTCGCTGTAATCATTTGCGTAGTTCACCGCAATTTGCATCGCCAGGCCTACAACAGCTGCAAGAGCTGCATTTAATAAATTAAAACTTTCGCTATGAAATGCAATCGCAGTTCCTACCGAGACCGGCGCAATTGCTGCTCCTAGAGTTTTTGGTCTGGCTCCTAGCCACCAAACATTCTTAACTTCAACCACTTATCAGCTCCAGTCGCATTGCGAACATATCAATTTTCCCTAGATCGGTTCGAGGAAATTTTTCGCGAAAACTAATCCTACATCCTTTAACTGCGCTACCAAGCTCATTTTTAAGTTGGCTTGCTAGACCTGAGTGATCAAATTTACTACCCTCAATGACTAGGTGCAGCTGGTCAGCTACCACAAAAGCAACCGCTGTTAGCCCAGTTAGTTCAGTAGTTAGTTGTGTTAACGTATTTAAATCAACAAAATGTCCTTTAACTTTGACTTTGCTATCGCTGCGACCTTTAATTTGTAATTTTCCTGTACTTAAATCGCCAATATCGTGCGTGTTAATAATCGTTAGCGCATTTAAATCATCTCGATAACTGGTTGCATTCATCTCTGACTGAATTAGGACTTCATTAGCCTGATTTAATGAAACAGCAACTGAATTCAATGGCAGACCATCCCAAACAATTCCGCCGCAAGTTTCAGTTAATCCATATGAACTTACAACTGAAATGCCATAATTCATCAGTTTTGATTTCATAGTTAGATCAAGCGCGCCTGCACCTACAACAACTTTATGAAAATGTTTTAACGCGCCCAGCTCCCCAATTACTTCCAACCGATTTAAATGCTCTGGAACTAGTGCAATGGCATGAAGCCCGGAGAGGTCTTTAACAGATTTACTATATGCAGCTAATTGCATTGGATCAGCTGCATTAATTGTTGGTTGGTGAAGAGTGGAATCTGCAGCTAAGCCGCGCAGCGCCGTCATGGTTCCAGCAATATGTTGCAGCGGTAGCACAAGATGCCATTGCGGAGTAAAGCCAAGCTCAGTATTAACAGCTGAGATCGAAGCCATCACAGCCGCATGACTTAGTAATACCGCCTTTGGATTCCCAGTTGAGCCCGATGTTGTTGCTATCAGCGCAATTTCATCAGAGACTGGCAGCTGCGGTGCGATGGCTGCAATGACTGCTTGAGTTCGGGGAGTGTTTGAGCTGGGCAGCACTGCAACACTGGCCTCCCCAGCCAGGGCTGAGCGCAGCGCAGTAATTGCAACTGACCCATCAGTTGCGGTAACGGTCAACAAGCCACGGTTCGACATCGGTCTTAGGGTAGGGCAATAACAACCATTGCAGGGGGAAGCCGAAATGACTGTTGATCCAGCGCATAGCTCAGTTAAGCCTGGCGCCAACTGGGAAGCCATAGGTGACTGGGAAGATATTGAATATCACCGCGCTGAGGGTATTGCCAAAATCACAATTAATCGTCCAGCTAAGCGAAATGCATTTAGACCACAAACTGTGGTTGAGCTAATTCAAGCTTTTGACCGTGCTCGCGATGATGAATCTGTTGGAGTAGTAATTCTCACCGGCAAAGGTGACATGGCTTTTTGTTCTGGTGGCGATCAGATGATTCGTGGCGATGATGGCTACATTGGTGGCGATCAACTTGCTGAAAAAGGAATTGGTCGACTTAACGTTTTAGATCTACAGATTCAAATTAGAAGATTGCCAAAACCAGTAATCGCGATGGTTGCAGGTTATGCAATTGGTGGTGGGCATGTGTTGCATGTTGTTTGTGATCTAAGCATTGCTGCTGAAAATGCAAAATTTGGTCAAACCGGTCCAAAGGTTGGCTCATTTGATGGTGGCTATGGCTCAGGTTTACTCGCCCAACACATCGGCCAAAAACGTGCTCGCGAAGTTTGGTATTTGTGTCGACAATACGATGCAAAAACTGCATTGGATTGGGGACTTGTTAACGCAGTTGTTCCAATTGAAGAGTTGGAAATTGAAACTGTTAAATGGGCAAAAGAGATGCTGCAACATTCTCCACTTTCGCTTCGCATGCTTAAAGCCAGCATGAATGCTGCAGATGATGGCCTAGCTGGTATTCAACAATTAGCTGGGGATGCAACACTGCTGTATTACATGTCAGAAGAAGCCCAAGAAGGCCGAAATGCCTATCAGCAAAAACGTAAACCAGATTTCAGCAAATTTCCAAAGCGGCCGTGATCACAGATCTAATTGCGCGAGCGAAACCATTTAGTGTTGGATTAACAGCGCAATTTAGATCTGTAAAAAAACGAACAGGTTTTATTTTTGTTGGTGAACACGGCATTGGCGAGTGGGCACCTTTTGATGATTATGAACCAAGAGCTGCAGCCAAATGGTTAGCCGCAGCGCTGGAAGCTGCCGATACGCCTCGAGTGGATCTGAATCGACATCAAATTGAAGTTAATGGCATTGTGCCAGCTTTAGAACCAGTAGCTGCAACATTATGGGCAGAGCAATTAGTTGAAAAATATGAAGTTAAAACCCTAAAAATAAAAGTTGGCGATGCGCTGCAACTTGATCGAGTTCGCGCTATTTCTTCAGCACTACCGAACATAACATTACGAGTTGATGCTAATGGCAGCTTCAGTCAATCAGAGGCAATGAATTTAATTGCTGAATTTGAAAAACTTGGTGTTGCAGTTATTGAGCAACCATGCGCGACTTTGAATGAGTGTAAATCGCTGAAGGGACGCGGAGTTTTAATTGCAATAGATGAGTCAATCCGGTTGGCTGATTCAATTAATGATCAGCTAATTTCAGAAATTAAAGCAGCAGCTGATATTGCCGTCCTTAAACCAATACCGCTTGGCGGTTCTAAGCCAACAATTGCATTGGCAGAAAAACTTGAGCTGCCCATTATTGTTTCGGGATCACTTGATACCAGCATCGGTTTGAGTTTTGTAGCTTATGTGGCAGCGCAACTAAAGCAAAATCCGCTACCAAGCGGACTGGGAACTTCAGTATTACTTGAAGATGACCTAGCTACCGAGAGGCTATTGCCAACTCACGGGATGCTGGAGGTTTTTGCGCCAACTTTAGATATGCAATTAATGCAGCAGGCTGCAGCTCGAGTTAGCTCAGTAGAATTAGCCACCCTAACGCAGCGCTTGCAAGCAGCAGCGACATTTTTGGACGAGGTGGGCAATTGAGTGCTACCCAACAAGCCCGCACCTTAGTTATTGAATTAATTAAAGCTGGCGTTACCGATTTGGTAATTTCTCCTGGATCTAGAAATGGTCCGATCTCACTTGCTGCTCTTGCAGCAGGCAATGAGCAAAAATTAAATGTTACCGTTCGAATTGATGAACGCTCAGCTGCTTTTACTGCGCTAGGTCTTGCAAAAGCAACAAACCGCAAAGCAGCAGTAGTTGTTACAAGCGGAACAGCTGGAGCGCATTTACTACCTGCGCTAATTGAAGCTGCCCAGTCAGATCTGCCATTAATTGCAATCACCGCAGATCGCCCTACTGAATTAATAAATACCGGTGCGAATCAAACCATTGAACAACTAGAACTTTTCAAAGCTGTAACTCAAAACGTTCTGGACTTAGCTAGTGATTGGTCCGCGCAGTTATGGGAAACTAAATTGCAAGCTGCGTTGGCAAAGCCTGGAATTGTGCACCTAAACCCAAGATTTGTTGAACCTTTAGTGCCCCAAGATGATTGGCAGTTACCTGAATTTGATCTTCAATCTGCTAAATCTGAGCTACCACAATTAGCAGCTGCAGATTTACTCAACTTTAAACAAGGTGTTGTTATTGCAGCTGGAGATCAAATTGCACATGCTGAGCAAATTGCAACTGCGCTGAATTGGCCGCTGCTGGCAGAACCAACTTCGTCAAATCATCCAAATCTAATCAGCCACAGCCCGCTTACGGCAGCAAAATTAGCCGACCAGATTGAGGTTGTGGTTAGTGTTGGTCGAGTTGGTTTAGCTAGATCGATCACTGCAATTTTAAATAGCAAGCCTAGAGTTGCAGTGAAAGTTCCAACTTTAATCACCCAAGCAAAAACGATTTCGCAATCACCAGGGGAGCTTGATTTAAAAGATTTGGTTAAATTAGATCACAAGTGGATTCAGCTTTGGCAGCACCAGGCACAAGAAGTAAGTAAAGTAATTGATTCAACTTTAAAGCAATCAAATTTGAGCGGTTTAGGTGTTGCCGAAATTTTATTAAAGAATCTAACTTCAAGAAATTTACTGCACGTTGCAGCTAGTTTGAGTTTGCGTGATCTAGATTTCATGATGCAGCCAAATAAAATTGGATTAGTTACTGCCAATCGCGGTGTAAATGGGATTGATGGAATTATTGCAACCGCCACTGGTGCTGCAATTGCTTGGCAACGTGAAGGCAATGGTCAAAGTTATTGTTTACTTGGTGATGTGGCGTTGCTGCATGATTTAGCTAGTTTAACTATTCCAAAAACTGAAAAATTACCTAATCTACGATTAGTAATTGTAGATAACAATGGTGGTGGAATTTTTAATACCATTGAACAACAAGGTGTTGCTGGTTTTGAGCGGGTATTTGGGACGCCACATCAGATAAATCTTGCTCAACTGCTTAGTGGCTTTGCAATAAATGTCATTGAGATAACTTCAGTAGCTGAGCTAGATAAAATCTTTATTGAAATGCCAGGGATATCTGCAGTAGTTATCTCGGGTATTGATCGCAATGCTGAAGCTGATATTCGAAAGCTTCTTGTTAATTCAACGCGTTAAGAATTGCTTTAAACTTTGCATCAGATTCAGCTAATTCCGCCTCAGCTGTAGAGCCTGCAACAACGCCGCAGCCAGCAAAAAGGCGAAGTGAATTTTCTTTAACCTGCGCGCACCTAATCGCTAGACCTAAATCGCCATCCCCTGCACCATCAATCCAACCAACCGGCCCGGCATAGCGCCCTCGATCCATTCCCTCAATCTCTGCAATCAGATCTCGAGCTCGTTCAGTTGGAGTGCCACAAACTGCAGCAGTTGGATGAAGCGCTCCAGCAAGAACAAGCGCGGGTGCATCATCAACCACAACTGCCGTTACCTCAGTTGAAAGGTGTGCAACATTGGCCAATCGCAAAATTGTTGGTGATTCAGGAACAGCTAGATCTGTGCAATGAATAGCTAAAGCTGCCGCGACTGATTGCACCGCATAATCGTGTTCTTGCTGGTCTTTATCACTAGCTAACAATCTCGCTTGCAGTAATTTGTTGTTATCTTTATCTTTGTTTTGGGTAATAGTTCCTGCAAGCACTCGAGAAATTATTTCGTTACCACGCTTGCGAAGCAACATTTCAGGTGTTGCTCCAATTAATCCATCAATGTAATAAGTCCAGCAATCAGAAAAAGTAGTTGCGAGATTTTCTAAAATATATCTAACATCAATTGGATTTTCAGTTTCAACATTTAAATCACGAGCCAAAACTACTTTATCTATATCGCCATGATTAATCTTTGAGACAAGCTCATCAACAGTTTGTGACCAAGTTAATTCAGCAACTGTGCCGCCAGTAATATTAATATTACCAGGGGCTGTTGGTGCAATATGTGGTTTTTTGATTTCAGCTAAAACCTGATTTGGGTCAGTGCCATCACTTGTTGTAATCCAGCATCTGCCATCAGTTTTACCGATAACTACCTTTGGCACAATTAAAATGCTGGGAGTTGGTTGAGCACGAAAGCCAAACGAAGCAAAGGCAAAAGCGCCAGTGCCCGTTACGTTTACAGCATCATCAATTGTCGAGTTGGAAACTAAATCGCGCCACCATCGATGTGCCCGCGAAAATCGTTCTTGACCTAAAATTTCAAAACGAATACTTTCGCCAAGTGCAATCATGCCAGTGCGCTCCCGGATCCAAACTGCAATTTTTTGATCAGCGCTTGGCTTAGGCAGCAAGCTCAGCAGGTCACCAGGATCTGCAATTTCTCTTGTTTGGAAATTCAGACCTGGAGCTAGCTGCTCAACAATCGCGGGTCTGCTCACTAAATTAGCCTAGAGGTAATACGTGCCCAGTGCGATATCACCTGGATACGGCAGAATTGGGCTGTGGAGAATTTTCGTGCCGATCTAACTAAGCAGCCAGCAGAGGTGCAAGCGATGTTTGATCGCGTGGCTAATCGGTATGACCTAATGAACGATTTGTTATCTGTTGGCCAAACTAAATCTTGGCGTAAAGCGACAGTAGCTGCGATCAAACCTGTCCCAGGCGAGATCGTGCTTGATCTTGCAGCTGGCACTGGAACTTCTACTGCAGCAATTGCTGCAACAGGAGCGCAGGCGATTGCCTGCGACCTGTCACTTGGAATGCTTGAAGTGGGAAAAAAGCGCCATCCACAGCTCACCTTTGTAGCTGGAGATGCGCTGCAGCTCCCTTTTGCTGATAACAGTTTTGATGCCGTAACGATTTCGTTTGGTATCAGAAATGTGCAGAATGTGCAGTTAGCGCTCACCGAGCTGTATCGAGTGACTAAGCCAGGGGGCAGATTGGTCATATGTGAGTTTTCTACCCCTGAAATTGGCTGGTTTCGCAAGATCTATCAGAACTATTTGATTAGCGCGCTGCCCAAGGTTGCTAATCGACTATCGAGCAATCCGGTGGCCTATCAATATTTGGCTGAATCAATCCTGGCATGGCCAGATCAAGCTAAATTTGCAGCCCAAATCCAGCAAATTGGCTGGGAGCAGGTGGCCTGGCGCTCGCTAACTGGAGGAATTGTTGCGCTGCACCGGGGGAGCAAGCCGGCTGCTTAATTTCTGTGGCAACAACCACATCTATGGGTGGGCGAAGGTAATAGTTTGCCCCCTAGGATTAGCACTAATTAACTGATGTATGCCTAGAAGGGGATTGCTGTGGAATTAGCCTGGCCGGTGGTCGGTCTGGGGCTTTTGGCCTTTGGCTTTGGCGCATTCTCAGTTATCGCTTCAGCGCTAATTGGCCCAAAGAAATACAACAAAGCCAAATTAGATGCCTATGAATGTGGCATTGAAGCAACGCCACAACCTATGGGTGGCGGCAAGTATCCAATTAGGTATTACCTAACAGCGATGATGTTTATTATTTTTGATATTGAAATTATGTTCTTGTATCCGTGGGCTGTGAATTATGGACCGCTAGGAGTTTTTGGACTTGGCGCGATCGGATTATTTTTGTTGATCGTGACGCTGGCATTTTTCTATGACTGGCGACGTGGCGGATTGGAATGGGACTAAATGGGTGCCGAGGAAAAATTACCTTCAGGCGTGCTGCTATCTAGCGTGGAGCAGTTAGTTGGGTATGTCCGACGAAATTCACTTTGGCCTGCAACTTTTGGATTAGCTTGTTGTGCAATTGAGATGATGGCCATTGGTGCGGGTCGATATGACATTGCTCGATTTGGTATGGAAACTTTTCGCGCTTCCCCGCGGCAAGCAGATCTAATGATTGTTGCTGGTCGCGTTAGCCAGAAAATGGCTCCAGTACTGCGACAAATTTATGATCAGATGCCAAATCCAAAATGGGTAATCTCGATGGGTGTTTGCGCATCCAGCGGCGGCATGTTTAATAACTATGCAATTTTGCAAGGCGTTGATCATGTGGTGCCAGTAGATATTTATCTGCCTGGCTGTCCGCCTCGACCAGAAATGTTAATAGATGCAATTTTGAAATTGCATGATCAAATTCAAAACACCAAGCTGGGTGTTAACCGGGTTAATGAAATTGTTGAACAAGAGCGAATTGCACTTCGAGCCCAGTCACTCACTGAGATGAAAGGATTGTTGGCATGAGTGAAACCAACAATCCGCTTGTACCGCAAAACTCAACTGAGCTGCCCTTAGTTGATGTGCGCGAAGGCTCCTTTGGTGTTCGTGGCGCTGGTGATACATCGGGATTTGGTGGCTTAATTCGACGAATTTATTTACCACCAGCAGCCACTCGACCACTACCAGGTTGGTTTGAAGATGTAGTTGCATCACTAGAACAAGCACTTGCAGCGAAAGATTTAAAACCAACAGATGTAATTGAGCGAGTGATTGTTGATCGCAACGAGCTAACTATTAACATCAACCGAAATCATTTACTAATTTCAATGCAGCTATTGCGCGATGAGCCACGATTGAGATTTGAAATGAGCACTGGAGTGAATGGTGTGCATTACCCACACCAAACAGATGCAGAGCTGCATGCGGTTTATCACCTTCGATCAATGACGCATAATCGTCAGATCAGAGTTGAGACAACTGCGCCAGATGTTGATCCGCATATTCCATCAACTGTTGTTATTTATCCAACAAACAATTGGCACGAACGCGAAACTTATGACTTTTTTGGAATTATTTTTGATGGTCATCCCGCACTAACCCGAATTGAGATGCCTGACGATTGGGTTGGTCATCCGCAGCGGAAAGATTATCCACTTGGTGGAGTTCCAGTTGAATATAAGGGAGCCACAATTCCCGCACCAGATGAGCGACGGATGTACTCAAAATGACATCAGAGAATTTACTTTTTGAGAATCTAAGCGAAGGTCAAGAAACTTCGCAAGGTCGGGTGTACACGCTTTCTGGTGGCGACTGGGATCAAGTAAAAGCAGCACCTGAGGGTGAATCCGAGCGAGTTGTTGTAAATATGGGCCCACAGCATCCATCAACACATGGAGTGCTGCGATTAATTGTTGAACTCGAAGGTGAAACAGTTACTGAAGTGCGTCCAGCAATTGGTTATCTACACACTGGAATTGAAAAGAATTTAGAGTTTCGTACCTGGACACAGGGTGTGACTTTTGTTACGCGCATGGATTATCTATCAAGTTTTTATAATGAAACTGCATATTGCCTTGCAGTTGAAAAATTACTTGGCATCACAAATGATATTCCAGAGCGCGCAACTGTAATTCGCGTTATGTTGATGGAACTAAACCGAATCTCATCTCATCTAGTAGCGCTTGGTACTGGTGGACTTGAGCTTGGCGCATTAACTGCAATGTTCCTGGCATTTCGTGAGCGTGAAATTATTTTGGATCTTTATGAATTAGTTACTGGTTTAAGAATGAACCATGCTTATATTCGGCCAGGTGGATTAGGACAAGATTTACCACACGATGCAATTGCAAAAATTCGCGAAGCAATTCCACGAATTCGTAACGGATTTAAAGATACTGAGAATTTACTAGTTGGCAACAGCATCTGGATGGCCCGAACTAAAGATGTTGGCGTACTTGACCTTGATGCTTGCTTAGCGCTTGGCGTAACTGGGCCAACTCTTCGATCAACAGGTTTTGCTTGGGATTTACGAAAAACAAATCCTTACTGTGGTTATGAAACTTATGATTTTGAAATTCCAACGGTTGAAAGCGCAGATGCATATGGCAGGTTCCTAATCAGACTTGCTGAAATGGAGCAGTCACTGCGAATAGTTGAGCAGTGCTTGGATCGACTTGAGCCAGGACCAGTGATGATTGCTGATAAAAAAATTGCATGGCCAGCGCAGCTTGCAATTGGTGGCGATGGCATGGGTAACTCACTTGAGCACATCAAGCAAATCATGGGAACATCGATGGAGTCGTTAATCCATCACTTTAAATTAGTAACCGAAGGTTTTGAAGTTCCAGTTGGTCAGGTTTATCAGGCAGTTGAGTCGCCACGAGGCGAACTAGGAGTGCATATGGTTTCCGATGGTGGCACTCGTCCTTATCGAGTCCATTTCCGCGATCCATCATTTACAAACTTGCAATCAATTCCTGCCATCTGTGAGGGCGGACAAATTGCAGATCTAGTTGCAGCAATTGCCAGCATTGATCCAGTTATGGGTGGAGTTGATCGCTAATGGCAATTACTGAGCAATTTAAAAATGAACTTCGTGAATTGATCGCACGTTATCCAGAGCCAAGGTCAGCGCTGCTTCCTATGTTGCATTTAGTGCAATCAGTTGAGGGTTACATTACGCAAGCTGGAATTGAAGTTTGCGCTGCTGAAGTTGGACTAACTACAGCTGAAGTTTCTGCTGTTGCATCTTTTTATACGATGTTCAAGCGTTATCCAGTTGGTAAGCATCATCTTGGAGTATGCGTGAATTCCATGTGTGCCTTAAAAGGCGGCGATGCAATTTGGAATCGGATTTCAAGTGATTTAGGTATTGGTCATGATGAAACAACAGCAGATGGGCAGATTACGCTAGAGCGAATTGAATGCCAAGCAGCTTGTACTCATGCCCCAGTAATGACTGCTAATTGGGAATTTATGGATGATATGGATGAGACTAAAGCGGTTAAATTAGTTTCTGATCTTCAAGCTGGAGTTGAAGTTCGTTCAACTCGCGGACCAAAGATTCGCACTTTCAAAGAAGTAAGCCGCACTATTGCAGGCTTTGATGATGGCGAAGTAGATGAACCGGCTATTGATGATGCAATGCTTGTTGGATTAAGAGCTGCAAAAAAGGAAGGTAACTAATGACTAAGTTAGTTCCAAACTTGTCTGCGCACTGGGATGAAGCTGATTCGCACACATTAACTGGGTATCAGCGCCATGGCGGCTACACCGCCATGAAAAAAGCATTTGAACTTGGTGAAGATGGTGTGATTGCTGAGGTAAAAGAATCTGGCCTGCGTGGACGAGGTGGTGCAGGATTTCCAACTGGAATGAAATGGGGATTTGTTCCGCAAGGCGATGGCAAGCCGCATTACCTAGTAGTTAATGCTGATGAATCTGAACCAGGTGCTTGCAAAGACATTCCGCTAATGATGCTTAATCCGCATTCACTAATTGAAGGCGTGATCATTGCAGCTTATGCAATTCGCGCTAATTATGCGTTTATTTATATTCGTGGCGAGACACCGCACCCAATTCGCCGCGTACGACAAGCAGTAGCTGCAGCTTACGAAGCTAAGCTACTTGGAAAAAATATTCTTGGTACAGGTTTTGACCTTGAAGTAGTTGTGCATTCTGGCGCTGGCGCATATATCTGTGGCGAAGAAACTGCGCTGCTTGATTCACTAGAAGGCCGTCGTGGTCAACCAAGGCTAAAGCCACCATTTCCTGCCGTTGCTGGTTTATATGCATCACCAACTGTTGTTAACAATGTTGAAACAGTTGCTTCGGTTCCAGCAATTATTAAAAACGGTGCTGCTTGGTATAAATCTTTTGGTACTGAAAAATCACCTGGCATAAAATTGTTTGCAGTTTCGGGAGATGTTTTACGACCTGGCATCTTTGAAGCACCACTGGGTATCACAATGCGTGAGTTAATTAATTATGCTGGTGGCATGGTTAGTGATCGCCCGGTTAAATTCTTTGTGCCTGGCGGATCTTCAGTTCCGCTATTAACACCAGAGCATTTAGATGTGCCGCTAACTTATGAAGATATGGCAGCGCATGGAACGATGCTTGGCACTGGAACTCCGATGGTTTTTGACACCTCACGCAGCGTGACTAAAGCGGTAGTTAGATGGATTGAGTTTTATAAGCATGAATCATGCGGTAAATGCACACCATGTCGTGAGGGTACATATTTTATGGTTGATATCTTGAAGCGGTTAGAAAAAGGCAAAGGTGAGCTTGCTGATTTAGATCTACTTGTAGATATCTCAGCTCAAATCTCTGGTCGAAGCTTCTGTGCGCTGGGTGATGCAGCAGCAACCCCGATTCCAGCCGCGCTGAAATATTTCCGTGAAGAGTTTGAAAGTAAATTAGTTGGTGCAAAATGACAGTTACTGCAAACTCAAATGCCAGCAATCAAACTGAACTAATCAGCGCTGTTATTGATGGCATCGAGATTCGGGTGCCAAAAGGAACGTTGATTATTCGAGCTGCCGAACAGCTTGGAAATCAAATTCCACGCTTCTGCGATCACCCATCTCTTGCGCCAGTTGCAGCATGCCGGATGTGTCTGGTTGAAATTGATGGCATGCCAAAGCCCCAACCATCATGCGCCATTGCGCTAACAGATGGGATGGTGGTTAAAACTCAGCAGTCTTCAGAAGTTGCAGCCCAAGCGCAAGCAGGAGTGATGGAGTTTTTGTTACTCAATCACCCACTTGATTGTCCAGTCTGCGATAAGGGTGGTGAATGCCCGTTACAAAATCAAGCAATGACTAATGGCCGGGCTGAATCAAGATTTGAAGAGGGCACTAAGCGACTATTTGAAAAACCAATCAATATAAATTCTGAAATCTTGCTTGACCGTGAGCGCTGTGTCTCATGTGCTCGATGCACCAGATTTGCTGACGAGATTGCTGGAGACCCAACTCTTGAATTGCTAGAGCGAGGCGCGCATCAACAAGTTGGAACAGCAGATGATCGGCCATTTGAATCATATTTTGGTGGTAACACAATTCAGATTTGTCCAGTAGGTGCGCTCACTAGCGCAACTTATAGGTTCCGATCTCGACCATTTGACTTAATTTCTCACAACACAATTTGCGAACATTGCTCATCGGGTTGTTCAACTCGAACCGATGTGCGTCGTGGGAAAATTATGCGTCGATTAGCTTCAAACGATCCTGAAGTTAATGAAGAATGGAATTGCGACAAGGGTCGCTTTGCGTTTACGCATACAGTTATTGATCGAATCAGCACTCCGCTAATTCGAGAAAACGGTGAGCTACGAGCTGCTTCATGGCCAGAAGCTATTAGTTTTGCAGCAGCGGGATTAAAAGGTAAGCGAGCTGGAGTGTTAACTGGGGGCCGCTTACCGCAAGAAGACGCATATGCATTTGCTAGATTTGCCAGAGTTGTGCTTAATACAAATAATCTAGATTTCCGCAATCGAACTTCATCTGATGAAGAAGCTGAATTTTTGGCAAATCACATTGCTGGCTCTGGTTTAAATGTTTCTTATCGAGATTTAGAAACTGCAGACGTTGTTGTGCTTGTAGCTTTTGAACCTGAAAATGAATCTCCAATTGTTCAACTTCGATTACGAAAAGCAGTTCGCAACAACAAGCTAAAAGTTATAGCAGTAGATTCAGCAGCAGCGCCAGGTCATGAGAAGCTAAGTGCCGAGCTGCATTTAGCAAAACCGGGAACTGAAGCTGCAGCTTTAAGCGCGCTGTCCGATAAATTAAAAGGCCGCAATGCAATTGTGCTTGTGGGCGAACGAGCTGCTGCTAGTGCTGGACTATTGAGCGCAGCGGTTGCTTTAAGTGATGCAACTGCGGCAAAGCTGGCATGGGTGCCTAGAAGAGCAGGTGAGAGAGGCGCAGTTGAAGCAGGATTGCTGCCAAATCTGCTACCAGGTGGAAGATTGCTTAGTGATGCAACAGATCGAGCTGCAGTTGCTGCAGAGTGGAATGTTCAACAACTACCAACAGCTATTGGACTTGATCAAAAAGGCATGGTGCAAGCTGCAAATGCAGCTAAATTAGATGCATTTTTAGTTGCAGGTGTAGATGTAACTGACGTTGCTTACCATGATGATTTCAAGGCAGCTTTGGCCAAAACTTTTGTGGTCTCCCTTGAACCTCATTATTCATCAGTTACTGATTATGCTGATGTGATCTTGCCAGTTGGTGTGATCACAGAGCGTGAAGGAAGTTTTGTGGATTGGGAAGGTCGAGAGCGTTCGTTCACAGCTGCAATGCATCAATCTCTTGCGCTTAGTGATGCTCGAGTGCTGCATTTAATCGCTAATGAGCTTGGAATTAAGTTTGCAGATGACGCAAAATCTGCCGCACTTCACAAATCATTAACTGAACTAAAGTCAACAACAAAAAAACCAGCTATGACAAAAGTAAGCGCAGTTGAATCTGCAGGTTTAGTTTTGGCTGGATTGCGCCAGTTAATTGATAACGGCAGCTTGCAAAACGGCGAGGCTCATCTTGCCGCAACGGCGCGTGAGGCAGTTGCAAAAGTTAATGCTAAAACTGCTGCAGATCATGGTCTTATTGATGGCAACTTAGTTGTTTTGGAAGCGCCCGGTGGCACGCTTGTAATTCCGGTAGAGATTGCAGCTGTTGCTGATCAAACTATCTGGCTTCCATTAAACAGTGATGGTTCAACACCTCTGATCAACTTAGGCATCACTATTGGCGATTCGGTCAGCGTGAAGGATGCAGGTGCTTATGTTGTTTAAATTAGACCCAACCTTGGCTGATTTTGGTAGAGATCCGTGGTGGTTAATTACAGCAAAGGTGCTAGTTGTTTTTGTGGTGCTTGTGGTTTTGGTGCTATTTAGTATTTGGGCAGAGCGACGTGTAGTAGCTCGAATGCAGTTCCGACTTGGTCCAAATCGCGTTGGGCCATTTGGATTACTACAAAGCTTGATGGATGGATTAAAGCTTGCGCTTAAAGAAGACATAATTCCAAAAAATGCATCCAAAGCCGTATTTTTATTGGCACCAGTTATCTCTGTTACTACCGCATTTATGGCAATGGCAGTTATTCCATTTGGGCCGATGGTGTCTGTATTTGGCTACCAAACTCCGCTGCAACTTACAGATTTTTCAGTTTCGGTGCTTTATGTGCTGGCTGTAACCTCGATTGGAATTTATGGCATTGTGCTAGCTGGTTGGGCATCGGGCTCAACTTATTCACTGCTTGGCGGGCTGCGCTCATCAGCACAGATGGTTTCATATGAAATTGCAATGGGCTTGTCGTTTGTTGCAGTTTTCTTATATGCCGGATCAATGTCGACATCTGAAATTGTTACTGCGCAAGAGCGAATTTGGTATGCAATTTTGCTGTTGCCGTCATTTATTATTTACACAACTTCAATGGTTGGTGAAACAAACCGAGCTCCATTTGATTTACCTGAAGCTGAAGGTGAGTTAGTTGGCGGTTTTCATACTGAATACTCTTCATTAAAGTTCGCACTTTTCTTCTTAGCTGAATATGTAAACATGGTGACTGTTTCTGCGTTAGCGACAACTTTATTCTTAGGTGGATGGCGCGCACCGTATCCGTTCTCCATGATTCCTGGTGCAAATGAAGGTTGGATGCCATTAATTTGGTTCTTTGGCAAAATCCTGGCATTCATTTTTATCTTTATCTGGCTTCGAGGGACCCTGCCAAGATTGCGCTACGACCAGTTTATGGATTTTGGTTGGAAAGTATTAATCCCAGTTGCACTTGGTTGGGTTTTTGTGGTTGGTGCAGCTCGAGTAGTAATTTCAGAAGAGTTACTGTCAAACACCAGAGCGATCACTATTTTGGCGATACCAGTTGCAGCACTGTTATTAATAAGTGTTCTGCTTGAGCTGCGTAAATCAAAGCAACCAGAACAAGAAGCTGATCTGGTAATTTCAAGTTTCCCAGTGCCACCAATGAGCGCAGCTCGAATTACAAACCCTAACCGCCCTGAGGTGGAAAGTAAGCGAGATACAAATGGCTAAAGCTCCGCAGGTAATACGAGGATTCTGGCTAACCTTTTCAGCGATGTTCCGTAAGCCAATTACTGAGCAATACCCAGAAGAGAAACACATATACCCACCACAGCCACGCTTTCATGGTCGCCATCAATTAAATCGTTATCCAGATGGTTTGGAAAAATGCATTGGCTGTGAACTTTGCGCTTGGGCTTGTCCAGCAGATGCCATTTATGTTGAAGGTGCCGATAACACTGAGGAAGCACGCTTCTCGCCAGGGGAACGATTTGGCAAGGTGTATCAAATTAATTATTTACGCTGCATTTTGTGCGGACTATGCATTGAAGCATGTCCAACTCGAGCATTAACTATGACTAATGAGTATGAATTAGCAGATAATTCAAGAGCCAAATTAATTTATGAAAAACAAGATTTATTAGCTCCGCTACTACCAGGAATGGCGCAACCACCTCACCAGATGGTTGAAGGATTAACAGATCGGGATTATTACTCTGGAAAAGTGACTGGGGCTACACCTGCGCAGATTTTGGAAAGCGAGCAGGAATGAGCATAACTTTTGCGATCTGCGCAACGCTGTCTGTAACTGGCGCGCTAGGTATGTTGTTATCAAAACGCGCAGTTCATTCAGCGCTTTTTGTGGCGCTAACCATGATCAATCTTGCAGTTTTGTATTTACAGCTATCAGCCCCATTTTTAGGAATGGTTCAAATCATTGTTTACACCGGTGCGGTGATGATGCTGTTCTTGTTCGTGTTGATGATTGTTGGAGTTGATTCTTCTGATTCTTTAACAGAGACTCTCAAAGGACAGCGCGTAACGGCAATTGCCGTTGCTGTTGCGCTGGGCTTGCTGCTGACAACAAGCATTGGCAGTGCGGTAATCGCAACAGACACACAGCTTGACACAGTCTTAGCTGGCGGCAATGTGCAGGCAATTGCGAATTTAATGTTTAGCAAATATGTCTTAGCGCTTGAAGTCACAGCAGCACTACTTGTCACTGCTGCTGTTGGTGCGATGGTGTTGGCGCATCGGGAGCGAATCACACCAAAACTTAGCCAGCGCGAACAACAAAAAGCTAGATTTGCTGATTATGCATTAACTGGAAAGCATCCAGGTCCACTACCTTCATCAGGCGTTTACGCCAGACATAATGCAGTTGATACACCAGCGCTGTTACCAGATGGCTCAGTTTCAACAATCTCAGTGCCAGCTCCGCTGCAAGCTCGCGGATCAGTTCGAGATATTAACGAAGAAGATGCACAGCAAATTGTTGATTTGACTCAAGGAAATACTGTTATTGAAGGAGGCCAGGATGGACGTAACTAATTACGTTATTTTGGCAGCCATACTATTTTCAATTGGTGCTGTTGGTGTGTTGGTGCGACGAAATGCAATTGTGATGTTTATGTCTATCGAGTTGATGTTAAATGCTGCGAATCTTGCATTTGTAGCGTTCGCTCAGGCTAATGGGACCTTCGATGGTCAAGTTGTAGCATTTTTTGTGATGGTAGTTGCTGCAGCTGAAGTAGTAATTGGACTTGCAATCATTATGGCGATATTTAGAACCAGAAAGACCGCTTCGATTGACGAAGCGAATCTGCTGCGAGCTTAACCAAGGAGATAAGTGGGATATACATTGGCTTTTGAAGCGATCAGC
This sequence comes from Candidatus Nanopelagicales bacterium, assembly GCA_030834185.1. GTDB lineage: Bacteria > Actinomycetota > Actinomycetes > S36-B12 > UBA5976 > AcAMD-5. The sequence goes on along the minus strand of JAURFT010000001.1, from coordinate 36,756 downwards.
CCGATCGCGAACACCCAGGTAGCAACTGGGTCGTTTGCTTATCTTTGGCTGCTGATTGCGCTACCACTAATTGGTGCTCTGGTTTTGCTTCTGGGTGGAAGCCGTACTAATAGTTTTGGTCCGCTGTTAGCTGTGCTGATGCCGGCAACAAGTTTTGGATTTGCAGTTTACCTATGGTTGCAGATGCTAGGGCTACCAAAAGAATTGCGTAGCCAAAATTTGGTGTTATTTGAATGGATAAACATCGGCAGCTTCCAAGTTCCGTTTGGTTTCCAGCTTGATCCGCTCTCAATGAGTTTTGTGCTTTTGATTACTGGAGTTGGTTCATTGATCCACATCTATTCGTTGGGATATATGGATCATGACCCAGGTAAGCGTAGATTTTTTGGATATCTGAATTTATTCGTTGCTGCAATGCTGCTATTAGTTTTAGCTGATAACTACTTATTGCTATACGTTGGCTGGGAGGGCGTTGGTCTTGCCTCCTATTTACTAATTGGCTACTACCAACATAAGCCATCAGCTGCAGCCGCTGCGAAGAAAGCGTTTGTGGTGAATCGAGTAGGCGATGTTGGGCTATCGCTTGCAATTATGTTGATGTTTGTTGCTTTCCATACAGTTACGTTTGCTGGAATTTCTGAGAAAGCTGAGCAAGGTTCAGCTACAGTGCTATTTCTAATAGGTATATTTTTATTAATTGGTGCTGCTGGCAAAAGCGCACAAGTGCCGCTACAAAGTTGGCTACTTGATGCAATGGAAGGTCCAACTCCGGTATCTGCGTTAATTCACGCCGCAACCATGGTCACCGCTGGTGTTTACTTAATTGTTCGATCAAATTCGATTTATGATCTATCAGTAGCTGCTCAAAACGCAGTTATTCTGGTTGGTGCAGTGACCTTGCTAGCTGGTGCTGCAATCGGCATGGCAAAAGATGACATCAAAAAAGCTCTTGCTGCCTCAACCATGAGTCAGATTGGCTATATGGTGCTAGCTGCAGGACTTGGCCCAATTGGCTATGTCTATGCAATTATGCATTTATTAACTCACGGCTTCTTTAAAGCAGGAATGTTCTTAGGCGCAGGTTCAGTAATGCATGCGATGAATGATGAAGTCGATATGCGTAAATATGGTGCGCTACGCGGCATCATGATGATTACGTTCGGTACATTTTTTGTTGGCTACCTAGCAATATTAGGCGTGCCGCCATTTGCTGGTTTTTATTCTAAAGACTTAATCATTGAAGCTGCATTTGATCGCAGCATAATCGCAGGTGTAGCAACACTGCTTGGTGCAGGAATTACTGCGTTTTATATGTCTAGATTAATTTTAATGACCTTCTTCTCAAATAAACGCTGGGAAGATGATGCACATCCGCATGAATCTGGGTTAACAATGACTATTCCAATGGTTGTGCTTGCCATCGGATCAGTCTCAAGTGGATTTTTGTTGACTTATAACGATGCACTGAAAAGCTGGCTTGCACCGGTGACTGGGTATCAGACCCCTGAGCCACCAATAGCGATTCCAGTATTGATTGCCATTACCTTGGCTACTGTGCTGCTTGGTGTTTTAGTAGCAGTGAAGTTATATCTAAAGGAAGCTGCTCGAGTAGCTCCAACAGATGTGTCGATATTTACAAAAGCAGCTAGAAAAGATCTATACGGTGATGCCATAAATGAAGCAGTATTTATGCGCGGTGGCCAGCAGGTTGTTAATGCAACAACTGCAGTAGACAATTCGGTTGTTGAAGGCAGTGTGAATTTTATTGGCAGAATTACGCTTGGCTTAAGTAGTTTAGTTCGAGCTACTCAAACGGGCTATACCAGAAATTATGCGCTTGCAATGCTAATTGGTGTTGCGCTGTTACTCCTCTTAGCTGCGATTGTGAGGCTTTAATTCATGACTAATCTGCCTTATTTAACGCTGTTAATTTTGTTTCCATTAGTTGGTTCGTTAGTTACATTTGCGCTACCTATGGCATTTGGCGCTGCCCGAATTAAAGCTGTGGCAATTGGTTTCTCAGTGGCAAGTTTCTTTATGTTTGTTTTAACTGCGCTGCAATTTGAACTTGGTACGTCAGATAAATTCCAGCTGACAGAGAACTATGAATGGATTGCAGCATTTGGGGTTAGCTGGGCCGTTGGGGTCGATGGGCTTGGCCTGGTTATGTTGGGACTTGTTGCCATCTTGGTGCCGGTAGTGCTGTTAGCTGGCTGGAGCGATATTGCTGATGATGTGGCGGGTAAATTCTTTGGTTTAGTGCTGCTTTTGCAGGCAGTAGTAACTGGCGTTTTTGCAGCTACTGATTTGTTTATGTTCTATGTATTTTTTGAAGTGATGCTGATTCCGATGTATTTCTTAATTGGTCGATTTGGAGATCAGAACCGGCGTAAAGCAGCAGTTAAATTTTTAATTTTCTCACTTGTTGGTGGCCTTGTGCTATTAGCTGGAGTGATTTCAGTTTGGGTAAACAGCATTCGCATCACCGGATTTGGATCATTTGATCTTGAGTACCTATCAAGTCTTGATCTAAGTCTTGAAACGCAGCGCTGGTTATTTATGGCGTTTTTCTTTGCATTTGCAATAAAAGCTCCGCTGGTGCCGCTGCATTCTTGGTTGCCAGATGCAGCTGGATCCTCAACGCCAACAGTTGCGGTATTGCTGATTGGAATTTTGGACAAAGTTGGCACTTATGGCATGCTGCGATTCTTGTTGCCAATGTTCCCTGAAGCTTCAGTTGAGCTTGCGCCAATAGCGCTAACTCTTGCAGTCTTAAGTATTTTTTATGGTGCAATCATGGCAATTGGATCTAGGGATATAAAGCGTTTGATGGCTTATGTATCGATATCTCACTTTGGCTTTATTGTGCTGGGCATATTCGCCTTTACAACACAGGGAATTTCAGGATCAATGTTCTACATGCTTTCACATGGACTTTCAACTGCTGCCTTATTCTTAGCAGCTGGGTATTTAATGCAGCGAACTCAAAGCAGCAAAATTGATGATCATGCTGGCGCATTTCAAACCACACCGCTGTTGGCTGGATTTATTTTGTTTGGAGCACTTTCATCGGTCGCGCTACCAGGGCTTGCTAGTTTTATAGCTGAATTCACAGTGCTGCTGGGAACTTTTGCTCGATATCCGCTGTTAGCTGGTTTTGCCACACTGGGCATTGTGGTAGCTGCTGTTTATGCGCTCTGGCTGTATCAACGAACCATGACCGGTAAACCTTCAGATGCAGTTGCTGGCATAAAAGAAATTTCAGGCCGGGAAGTATTGGCGCTGTCGCCAATCATTGCTTTAACTATTGCGCTTGGATTTGTCCCACAGCCTGCATTTGATGTTTTAAATCCAACTGCAACAAAGGTTATGCAGCAGGTAAATCAAATTGACCCAGCTGCGCTAATTGGGGGAGATAACTGATGTTGATTACAACAGAGGTTTTTGTACAGCCAGAAATTAACTGGTTTGCAATTTCGCCCTTTACTATTTTGTTAGCAGCTGGTGTTTTCTCGTTACTAATTGAAACTTTTGCTCCTCGAGCTGCCAGACGTCCACTGCAGTTAGCTTTGGTATTTGGTGCGCTGTTGGCATCTTTTGCAGCGGCTGCATTGTTGTTGGGCACTGAAACTCTCACTGCTGGCGATGCAGTTGCAATTGATGGCCCAGGCGTGCTGTTACAAGCGGTAATTGCACTTGTGGCGCTGGTAGGAGCTGCTGGTTTAGCTGAGAATAAAGTAGATCCATCAGGAGATGCATTTGCAGCTAGAGCTTCTGCAATTCCAGGTAGCTCAGATGAGCGGGCATTCACTGCTGCAGGCTGGTATTCAACAGAGATCTGGACGTTGTTCTTGTTTGCAGCTGGCGGTATGCAGCTATTTGTGGTTGCTAATGATCTGCTTACAATGTTTATCGCGCTGGAAGTTATGTCATTGCCACTTTATCTAATGGCTGGCATGGCGCGACGACGAAGATTGTTATCACAAGAAGCCGCGCTGAAGTATTTTGTATTAGGTGCCTACTCATCAGCATTTTTCCTGTTTGGAGCAGCGTTAGTTTATGGCGCAACTGGTGGAATTAATTTTAATGATATTGCACAAGCAATTCCAGGTCGACCACAAACCGCAACGCTGTTAATGGCCGGTGTGGTCTTAATTTTTGTTGGAATGCTGTTCAAAATTGGTTCTGCACCATTTCATCAATGGACCCCAGATGTTTATCAAGGCGCTCCAACCACGCTAACTGCATTTATGGCAGCTGGAGTTAAGTTGGCCGCTTTTGGAGCAATGCTGCGATTGGCTTATTCGGCTTTTGGTGCTCTAATTTGGGATTGGCGACCACTGCTTTGGGCAATTGCTGCAATCACAATGTTTGTTGGTGTGCTGGCAGCATTAATGCAAACAGATATCAAACGAATGTTGGCATATTCATCTGTAGCGCATGCTGGATTTTTATTAGTTGGTCTAATTTCAGGAACTAATGCTGGCCTGGTTTCAGTACTGTTTTATTTAGCTGCCTATGCGTTCACCACACTAGGTGTATTCCTGTTGCTTTCGTTGGTTCGTGATGCAAATGGAGAAGCTAACAACATTGATACGTGGCGAGGCTTAGCAAGTAAATCTCCGCTAACCGCATTTACGATGACATTTTTACTGTTAGCGCTAGCTGGCTTCCCACTTACCTCAGGCTTCATTGCTAAATTCTCAGTTTTTGCAGCAGCAGTGCAAGCCAATCAGATGCCAATTGTGCTGCTTGCAATTTTAGCTAGCGCGATTGCGGTGGTGTTCTATTTACGTGTTGTTGTGCTTATGTACTTTAGAGCAGCTGAATCAACTGAAGTTGCGGTGGCAATTCCAAGTAATTTCACAGTAGTTGCACTTGTAGTTTCAGCTGTTATTACATTAATCCTTGGCGTCTATCCGCAGCCGCTGCTTGATCTCATCTCGCAAACACCAGTTTTTATTAGATAATGATGAATTACAATGCTGGTGTACCAGCAGAATTAATCTCACCAGAGCTTGCTGATTTAGTAACTGAGCGATTAACTGCAACTGAAGAGCTTTTAAGGCAAACTTGCAAAGCAGAGATTGAGTTCATCAATGAGATGACCACGCACTTAATGACAGCAGGTGGAAAGCGATTTCGACCATTAATCACAATTTTGGCAGCAACCCTTGGGGATGCTAGCAAAATTGAAGTAATAAAAGCTGCAGTAGTAATTGAGCTCACTCATTTGGCAACGCTTTATCACGATGATGTAATGGATGAGGCCCAGTTGCGCCGAGGTGCTCAATCTGCAAATGCTCGATTTGGAAACGCAGCAGCGATTCTCACTGGGGATTTTCTATTCGCCAGAGCATCTGAATTAGTAGCGGACCTTGGCCCTGCTGCAGTGAAATTACAAGCACAAACCTTTGAACGACTTGTTACAGGTCAGCTGCTAGAAACAGTTGGACCAGCAGCTGGTGTGGATGCAGTTGATCACCATATTAATGTGCTGGCTGAAAAAACTGGTTCGTTAATTGCAACTGCAGCGCAATTTGGCGCGGAGTTTTCAGGTGCAGCCGAATCCGATGTGATCGCAATGCGAAACTTTGGTGAAGCAATAGGGATAGCTTTTCAATTAACTGACGACATTATTGATCTGACCAGCGTTGCTGAAGAGTCTGGAAAAGCTCCCGGCACTGATTTGCTTGAAGGCGTACCAACGCTTACAACTTTATTAATCCAGCAGGCAAACAGAGCTGAAGATCAGGAATTAATCAACCGATTAAGAAATCAAGTCACTCCAGAACTATTGCCTAGTTTACTAAATGAAATCAGAACTCATTGGGCTATTGATCAAGCAAAAGATGTTGCAATTGACTGGGCTGAACGAGCAAAATCTGCAATCCAGAACATCTCCAATCCAATGACCAAAGCAACATTGGTCTCAATTTGTGATGCAACTATCCGTCGACAGGTATAAATCTTCCAGCAGTACTCAAAAGAGACTAAGTTATCGATTTCACTTATTACTTGCTCCCTTGTAACAAATGATTAATTAAACAATAATTGCCTCTTAGGGGATTGCAAATGAAGATTTTAGAAATAAGAACTTATCGCTTGGACGAGTTTCCAGCAATGCTGTTTTTGGAACTGCAAACAGATAGCGGAATAGTTGGTATAAGCGAAAATTGTATTGGCGCAGTGACTATAGAAGCCTTTATCCATGAAAGTATTGCACCGCGACTTCTTGGCCAGGATCCAACAAACATTTCTTTAATCAATGAGAAACTTCGGAATGATTTCATTGGATACAGTGGTTCTAGTATCTCAGTTAGGGCTCACTCATCTATTGACATTGCACTATGGGACATATTTGGTAAAACATTAGAATTACCAGTTTATCGCGCGCTTGGTGGCCCGGTTCGCGAGTCAATTGAAACTTACAACACTTGTGCTGGCCCGGGTTATGCCAGGGTAAGTAGCAATATTGAGCGAGATAGGGCATCACAACTTGGTACAAATCTAGGAGACTCATTTGAAGATCTCAATATGTTTCTTTATGACCAATCCCGGTTGGTTAACGAGTTAGGTGAGATGGGATTTCGCGCTCTAAAGGTGTGGCCATTTGACCAAGCAGCGGTTGATTCAGGTGGTCGCTTCATCGAACCAGAAGCACTAGCTGCAGGCGTGCAAGTTATTAAAAATATTAGAGCAGCAGCCGGACCTGAGTTCAAGATAATGTTAGAAATGCACAGCCTTTGGTCTACATCAGTTGCATTAAATATCATAAATGCCACCAAGGAATTTGATATTTATTGGTATGAAGATGCAATTAGGATTGAGAGCAGTAAGGCGTTACAGCAATTACGAGCCAAAACAGATGCTGACCTAACCTTTGGTGAAACTATAGGAACTAAATTTGAATATCAAAAATTACTTGACTTAAAAGTTATTGACCACTTAATGGTAGATCCACTTTGGGCTGGTGGCATCTCTGAATCTCGGAAAATTATTGATTTGGCCCACACTTATGGCATCTTAGTTTCACCACATGATTGCACTGGTCCAATTGGATTAACTGCAGGTTTTAATCTATCGCTAACCAATCCAAATATTGAGTATCAAGAATTTGTAAGAGCCTATTATTTTGGCTGGTACCAAGAAATTGTCGATGGTCTTCCAGAATTTCGTGATGGTAAGTTGTACCCAAATGAAGAGCCAGGCCTGGGTTTAAAATTTAAGTCAAACTTCTTCAATCGAAGTGACTTAAGGGTTATGATAAGTAAACTCTAACCTAGGTAGCCAGCTCATGACTGAATCTTTGTCAGAACTAGTTTTACAAACTGACAGTATTAGACTTACGTTATTGCCAGAAGTTGGATGCAAAATCACCAAACTTGAGTTTCTGCGTTATGACTTTCAATGGCTATGGCAAGACGAGCATCGGCCAGTTAGAAGGCCTGAATTCTGTGGTGACTATGCCGCATATGACATAAGTGGATTTGATGAATGTTTTCCAAATATCGCAATCTCAAAGTATCCTCTGGATGATCAGATCAAGCTTTGCGATCATGGTGAGGTTTGGGCTAAACCCTGGCGGGTAGAAATGTTTGAAAATTCAATCGCCACAAGTGTAGATTTAACTGCAATGCCGCTTACTTTCAAGCGCGAGATTGTCTTATCTAAAGAAACGATTAACTTCATTTACGAGGTAATTAATACGGGTGATATTTCTTATTGGTATATGTGGTCGGCGCATCCGCTCTTTAGGTTGCCAAACAATTATCGCATTTTGGTTCCAGCTGGACAAAAAATGTATAAAGAGTTTGGTTTTGGTGGTCGTTTAGGGCCTGATGGCGAAGATGGATATCAAGGGCATCTAAGCGAGTTGAGTTGGCCAAAAGTTAACTCTGACACAGGTTTGGAAATTGATCTCAGTGAGGTTGTGCCAGATTTAGGTGTGACAGACAAAGTATCGATCGAAACCAGCGGGATCCAAGAACTGATGTTAATCAATGAAGAACTTTTAGCTGGGCTAAGTTTTAAATTTAGTGCTGAAATTAATCATGTTGGCATCTGTTCAAATCTGACTGCTTGGCCAGCTGGGCCTCACCCAGCCACTTGGATTGCGATTGAACCCATGATTGGAATCTCGGACCGCCTGGATGAAAATATAAAGTTAGGTGCTGCAACAGAAATTGGTCAAGGCGAAACCCATAGCTGGAATTTTTCGATCACGCTAGTGGATTTGGATACAAATTAAATCCTTGCCCACTGACGCCAGGTTTCACCATAAAGGTCATTCCTGACTTTGGATTATCCTCGTCAGTTAATGCTGCAGTAGTGATAATTAACGTATCAAGATCTGATCCACCAAATGCACACGAAGTAACATTCTTAACCGGTATAGCAATCTTCTCTGACAAACTCCCGGTTGGTTCGTAGCGATTAATGCAACCACCATTCCAAAACGCTACCCATAATCCACCTTCTGCATCAACACACATTCCATCTGGAAGCACATCACCATGATCAAATGAAATCAAGGTTTTCGGATTTGAGATTCCAGTTTCGTCATGATCATATTGAGTAACCGAATACTTCAAGGTATCAATGTAATAAAACTTCTTTGAGTCAGGTGACCAATCTAAACCGTTACTAATAGATACCTTTGAAATCAGTTCATCAATATTTTGGCCAGCTGAGTTAATTCGATAAAGCCCCCCTGCGCCTGCAGTGGCATCAAAGGCCATCGTCCCTGCATATAGCTGGAGATGTGGAGAGATCTTGGCGTCATTCCACCGCACCGGAATCCCTGGCGCATCTGGCGTAATTGTTCGCCAACTTGGCAGGTTTAATTCACGGCCATCGCTGGTTACAAATTTTGTGCCACTGGCTAGACCAATCACTACACCTGCATCTTGACCAGGTAGTGCAAAACCTACTTCCTCTTCAAATAACTTTTCAGAAGTTATACCTGAGACGAGATCTCTCGTTAGAATTTTCTTCCCAATTATGTCAACCCACATAATATTATTATTTGAAGTACCACTTGATGTTGGACCTTCACCAAGCGTGCACTTTCGCTCATCAAACATTTCAAGATTCATAAATGGCCTATCGTTCGATTAGGTTTGTGGTGACTTACGAAAAGCCAGCCAAACTGCAATTATCATTACTAAACCCTTAACAGCATCAAGCAGCATGGCATTCGTACCGATGGTAACTAGTCCTTGCAAGATAACTTGCAAGAGAATTAGACCTAGGAAAGCTCCAGTTAAGCTACCTCGTCCACCTTCTAATCTAATGCCACCAACAGCGGCAGCTGCGATAACAGATAACTCCCATCCAAGTCCAGTTACGTTATCAGCACGCTCCAATCGACTCATTAGTAAAATTCCAGCAAATGCAGATAGCGCTCCAGTGAATATGAACAAACCAATCTTGATTCTTTCTACACGAATGCCAGATATCTTCGCAGCAACTTTATTACCTCCAACGAGATAAATCTTTCTGCCAATAGAGCTAGTTCTAACATATAGATCTGATATAAAAAATAAAAATAAGAAAATCCATACCGAGGAAACCAGACCTAAAATTTCAGTTTTAGCCAAGACTCCTGTGCCACGAGGTAGGGGATAAATAGGATCGCCACCGGATAACACATAACCAAAACCCCTAGCTAGAAACAACATTGCTAGCGTAGTTACAAATGCCGGAATTCCAATCACAACTGTGATTACTCCATTAAGCATTCCAACTAATCCACCAATTAATGTGCCCAAAATTATTGCAACCCAAAGGTTTACGTTCCAACTTGCAAGCATAATCGCAGTTGATACCGCACCAAGTGAGGCAACAGCACCGACTGAAAGATCAAATTCTCCCGCAATGATTAACAAACTCTGCCCAATGAGAATTATTCCAGTAAAAACAACAGCTAGTAATAAAATGCGCAGACTTGCAACAGTTAAGAAATTACTGTTCTGAGATGCAAAAAAAGCCACAGTGAGTATTAAGACAATCAGTAAGACTAATTCCGGCGGTAACCGAAGCCCTGTTCGCTTCTCCTTGGCACCTGAAGCGGTGATCGTTGTTGACATGTAGTTTCCCATCTCGTTACGAAGTCTTTTTTGGCTTTTGATATTGATTGAATCCAACGAGCAATTGCGACAAAAGTCAAGTCGTGTGGAAGGGCTAATGAAGACCAATAATTTATAATATTTAAGAGATCGTTTTCACATTTAATGATTTCATCTAAGTTATCACAGTTTAATAACGAAGAGGCTGCTCCCATTGCGACCAGAATTTAAAAAGAGGATAGTTATACAAAGCAAGTCATTGATATGACTTGGCAAAACTGATCAGCCAGGTCATGGCTTCAAAAAGTCATGTGTCTGCGATGTCAGATACCAAATAGGAGAGAGGGACCGATGGTTCAGGAATCAAAGAGTGTGAAGTCGTGGGGAAAGCTGTTGGCTTTGATGTGCGCATCTCTGCTAATAGTTGCAGCTTGCTCAAGCAGTACAGAGGAAGCCACTGATTCAGGCTCAGGTGAAGACGCAGGACAAACTGCAGCAGCAGCTGTTTACACACCACTTTCAGTAGCACCATGCGACTTGAGTGAAAAAAAGATTCACTATTTATCAGTTCTAAAGGGACATCCAACACTTCGACTATGGCAGCAAGGGTTTTATGACCAGGCCAATGCACTTGGCTTTGGAGAAGTAACAATTGCATCTCCTGATGAAGCTGACTGGACCAAGGCAATTGCACTTGGCGAAGGCATCTTGGCAACTGGCACAGATGGCCTAGTGCTTGGTTTCGTTGATCCATCTGAAAAAGACTTGATTAAGCGTTTTGGCGATGCTGGTATCCCAGCAGTTATCGGCCACGTTCAAGCTAAAGAGGGAGAATACCCAGGCGTAATAGCTTATGCAGCATTCAACCCAGCTGAATGGGGTGCAGCAGCAGCTGAAGTAATTGGTGAAAACATGGGTGGCACTGGAACTGCAGCAATTACTCAAGGTGGATTCAATCCAGTAGAAGATGGCGTAGCTGCAGCATTTACTTCAAAAATGAAGGAGCTATACCCAGACATCAAGGTGCTTCCAGCAGTTGAAGAAGGTTTTGACCTTCCATCATCAATCTCAAAGATTGTTTCTCTGCTAACTGCTAACCCAGATGTAACTGGTGCTATTTCAACAACCGGTGCAGGTCCAGTCGCTTGGGCAGGTGCAGTTGATGAAACTGGACGTCAAGTAAACATGATTGGTCCTGATATGACTCGACCAAATATGGATGCAGTACGGGATGGCAAGATTCTTGGTTTGGCAGCTCAGCCAGGCTATGAAGAGCATCAGATGGCAGTAGACATCGTGGCTAATGCAATCTGCGGAAATCCTCCAACTCAGTTTGCTAATGACCTACCTTCGCCAATTGTCTTGGCTGATGGTTTGGCCCCATACTTCGCTGTTGTTGATGCGATTGATGCACGTGTAGAGGCAGAAGAGTAAATTGCATTCTGCATTTTAATCTGAGATGGTCAGGTGGCTGAAATGATTTTGGTCACCTGACCATTCTCTTATCCAGAGGAATTCAAGAAATGACAAACAACGCAGGTTACGCCTTAGAGATGATTGATATCAGCAAGTCTTTTGGAAACACTGTTGCGCTAAGCAATGTTGATCTTCGAGTTAAGAAGGGAACTATCCACGGCCTAATTGGACAAAATGGAGCTGGCAAGTCAACCCTGATGAAGATTTTGAGTGGTCTTTATCCATCTGGCACTTACTCTGGCCAAATAGTTATTGATGGAAAACCCGTGGAGCTGAGTTCAACGCTAGATGCCCAATCTGTAGGAATTTCTATTGTGCCACAAGAAACTACTGTGGCAGACACATTAACTGTGGCAGAGAATATCTTGTTACCTGAGATGTCTAGAAGCCCGCTTAAGCCTTATAACAAGTCTGGCGTGATTGCAAAAGTAGCAGAATTTCTAAAATTTTATAGCATTCCATTGCAGCCAGAAATGCTTACATCTTCATTGACGCTGGCCGAGAAGCAGATTTTGATGATTGCTCGTGCAATTTATATGCAGCCTGAGGTGCTAGTACTAGATGAGCCAACTTCATCTCTAACAGGAGATGAAATTAAGAATTTATTCGCTGTAGTGCGTACGCTAAAATCATTGGAAATTACTACAGTTTTTATTACTCATAAAATGGATGAAATTATTGAGTTGTGTGATTTAATCACAATACTTCGTGATGGAAAAATTGTATGTCAAGTAGACCGTGTAGATTTCAAGGTTGATGAACTCGTTTCCCATATGATCGGTAGAGATCTTGGTGAGCTATATCCTCAGCAGCAGCTCACAAGTCAAGATGCACCTGTAGTTTTGAGTGTTCGGGATTTAGTGGTGGGTAACCCGAGTAAGCCAGGACAACCACTTTTGGAGCCCTTCTCCTTTGAGTTACGTAAGGGCGAGATACTTGGAATCGGCGGATTAGTTGGTTCTGGAAGAACTGAGATAGTTAAGTCGCTGTTTGGCCACTATAAAATTTTAGGTGGCGAAGTTCAAGTTCTAGGAAATTCAATCAAAACTAGAAGTGTTTCTGAGTCAATTTCGCATGGCTTTGGTTACATAACTGAAGATCGAAAAGCTGAAGGGCTTTTCTTTAATCTGGCAATCAAGCAGAATCTCACAGCAAGCATTATTGATGCTATAACAAAAATTAGTTTCTTGCTTAAAGGTGCAGAAAAAAGTCGTGCACGTGTTTATCTTGAGAGTTTGCAGGTGAAACCGCAGAATTTAGATGAACCAATTTCGAGTTTAAGTGGTGGTAATCAACAAAAAGTAGTGCTTGGAAAATCGTTGATAACTGATCCAAAAATTCTTATGCTTGACGAGCCTACTAAAGGTGTAGACATTGCCTCAAAAGCGGAGATTTATAGAACCATCACAGATTATGCTAAAGACGGAAACTCTGTCCTACTAATTTCAAGCGAATTTCCAGAGCTCTTAGCCATGAGTCACCGTGTCATTGTTTTCAGTGGTGGCCGATTTGTTGGTGAGATCTCTGGTGGTTTGGAGAATGAAAAAGACTTAATGTTAATGGCGATCGGCGCTGTTAAAGAAGATTCAAACTAGTTAGATATATCGAAAACTAAGGGGCTTAATATGACAGTTACCAAAACAAGAGATATATCAGAGAATTTCAAGGCTAGTTCATTGCGTATAGCCTTCTTAATTGCAGTAGTTGGAATTTTCGCATTACAAAATCCAGCTTTCATTAATGGGGCAAGTATTCTTTCGGTGATTCAAGGAATGGTTTTTGTTGGAATTGCAGCTGTATTTCTAACCATCTTGATTACATCTGGTGAATTTGATATCTCAGTTGGAGCAAATGCAGCCTTAGCTGGAACGTTAGCAGCACAATATGTTGTTGGTGGCGAAGGAGTAGCAGATGATCGTTCACCATGGTCAGGTTTATTAGTTGGAATAGCTGTCGGAACAGTGATTGGGCTAATCAATGCTTTTGTTGTCTTAGTGGGAAATGTGCCATCTTTTATTGCAACTATTGCAATGTTGTTTATTGCTAAAAGTTTAGCTACTTATCTCCCAGGTGGTAAACCAATTCCTGGCTACCGCGATTCATGGGAAGCTGCAGGGATAAATTTCCGCGAATCATTTTTCTTGAAAAATTTCAGCATAATAGTGCTCATCTTGATGATCGTTATTGGACATATTGTGTTGAAACGAACGCATTTTGGAGTTGTTGTTTCATCAATTGGTAGTAATAAAGAAGCTGCTCGAACCAGCGGAACTCAGGTGAAACGAGTAAAAACAATTTTGTTCGCATTGACTGGGGCTGGTGCCGGGTTAGCTGGAGCGGTTAGTGTGCTGCATTTTGGATCTATTTACTTCTCGCTTGGACAAGGCTGGGAGCTGACTGCGATAGCTGCGATTGTTCTTGGTGGTACTAGTTTGTTTGGTGGTAAAGGTTCAGTTATTGGTTTACTCTTTGGTCTGGCTCTAATGCAAACTATTGCAAGCGGAATGGTTGCAGTTGGTATTGATCCATGGTGGCAGACAGTTATTACCGGCGGTATCGTTTTGGCAACGTTGGTAGTAGAGCAGCTTCGGCGAAAGGTTACTTAGCTTGATAATTCCAAACCGTTTTGTGGGTAAAGTCTGTATTGTTACAGGTGCAGAATCGGGTATAGGCAATGCAACTGCAACCCGATTTGCTGAAGAAGGCGCACAAGTTATTGGAATAGGTTTAGATGATGATCAAGGTTTAGCTTGGCAAAATCAACAACAAGCAAAAAACAACAAAGTTTCGTTTTTTAAAGTTGATGTTTCAAAGAATGAGGAAGTTAAAGATGTAATTGAACAAATCGCTCAATTACATAAGAAGATTGATGTGCTTGTGAACAATGCAGGCATATTTGATTATCACAAAGTTGAAGACTTAGCTGAGGGCGACTGGGATCGTGTCATGGCAGTTAATGTCAAATCAGTGTATTTGACTTCAAAATATTGCATTCCCCACATGCGACCTCATGGTGGATCCATTATTAATATCGCTTCAGTTCACGCATTTGCAACGATGGACTCCATACCAGTTTATGCGGCAAGCAAGGGAGCAGTTGTCTCCCTTAGTAGGCAGATGGCGATTGACTACATCCAGGATGGAATCAGAGTCAATTCAGTTGTAGTAGGGGGAGTTAAAACTGCGATGTCGCTGAAGCACGCAACTTCTATTGGCAAGTCTTTAGACGATTTGGGTTTTGTTGATGACCCTAGGGTTCTAGGACGAACAGCAGACCCTGGCGAAATTGCTGCAGGCATAACCTATCTGGCTTCAAGTGATGCGAGCTTTGTAGTTGGCTCAGCGTTTCTAATTGATGGCGGGCTACTAGCGAATATTTGATTTATTTGCATTGCATTATTAATTAGTTATCTGCTGCGGCTACATTTATTTCACTAAGCATCATTCAAGAATAAGACTGTATAGCTATAAGCAGATCCCAAAACAATTCGTTGCGCTGTTTTTAATTTACGCTGAAGGCCAATTATAATTTTCAATGTGGGCAAAATATTTCATCACACCTAAGCGGGCAGCTAGGACCGCTTTTAGCGGCGCTACTAAGAGATAGCAGTAGGGGAAAGCTTAAAAGATATAAATTCAAATGAGCACACCAAGAAAACTTTAATCGCATTATGTGGTGCGGTCATAGCGCGTTCTGCCTAGCTTGATTTGAGCGCCATGCATCTAAGGTAAAGATGAACAACGCTGTCCAGACCACCAGAAAACCAATTAATCTAACAATTCCAAGCTCTTCGTTAAAAACCCAGACGCCAATAATAAATTGAATTGTTGGTGCAACATATTGCATGACACCAATCCAGGTGAGCGGAATGCGAGTTGTTGCTGCACCAAAAAATAAGAGCGGCAGCGCGGTTAGGGGCCCAGAGATAATTGCGAAAATTAACAGTGTCCGATCCTGGAAAATGATGGCCTGTGATTGCAGCGCTAACCAGTATAAATAACCAGTAGTTAGTGGAATTAAAACTACCGTTTCCATGAAAAGACCTGCTATTGCTGGCAGATTAATTTTCTTTTTTAATGCTCCATAGATACCAAATGTGGCAGTTAAGCCAAGTGCGATCCAAGGTAGCCGGCCATAGTCATAGGTAAGAATCAGCACTGCGATAGAAGCGATAACAACAGCTAGTTTTTGCATTCGACGTAATTTCTCACCAAAAAAAACTACTCCAAGTAAAACAGTCACTAATGGATTAATGAAGTAACCCAGCGATGTTTCAACAACGTGATTGTCGTTTACTGCCCAAATATAAATACCCCAATTAGAGGCAACCAGCACGCTAGCTATGAGCACTAATAGTGTGAGCTTAAAGTTTTTGATGGTGGATTTAATTGCTGGCCAGCTATGAGTTAATTGCACCAACAAAAGCACAAAAACTAAACTCCAGATGATGCGATGGCCCAAAATTTCAAAGGCATCAGCAGGGCGCAGCAGCGGCCAATACAGCGGCAGCAACCCCCACATTAAGTAGGCTCCTAGCCCAATTAGCACGCCAAAACGCTCATCTTGTTGTTGGGTGCGGGTCATAGTTACCTAATCCTAGGCCTTGAATCGTGAGGAAGTTCTCTCGTGTAGCCTTCGCGGTCTTGGTAGGTTGCCCGAGCGGCCAATGGGAGCGGACTGTAAATCCGCCGGCTTATGCCTTCAGTGGTTCAAATCCACTACCTACCACCATGATGATCTCGAATTATTGGCTTTGGAAGCCGGCTAGATTTTGATGCTTATTAACAATCTGAGCGGTTCTGGCATTTCTGTCAGGAACACCAGCTATAAATAGGGGTGGAGGCTTAATTGAGAATCTACCTACTTTTGATAGTAAGCGCGTTAGTTTTCACCGGTTGCAATGGTGAGACAGGTAGTGCATCTGATTCATTAAGTACTTATCAAAATCAAAGTATTAATTGGGTTCCATGCCCTGCTGATTATTTCTTAAAAAAAGATTTTCGCCTGAAGGACTTTGATAAAAATAACACCAGCTGCACTGAGGTTGTAGTTCCAATCTCTTATGAGGATTTAACTCTTGGCAACAAGGTGGTGGCGATGATGGGATTAGGTAATATTGAAAAGCCTTTTGTTTTTTATAACCCAGGCGGCCCTGGAGCATCGGGAATAGAAGCTATTCAAACAATAGATTTTCCAACAGTGCTTGATGAGGATTATTTTGTAGTTGGGTTTGATCCAAGAGGAGTTGGAAAATCATCCCCTATCCGCTGTGATGATGATGCAGATCTAGAAAGCTATTTTAAGTATGACCTTTATATAGAATCAAAAGCGGAAGCTGATGAAGCTGAGGCTGGATATTTAGAATTTATTAGAACCTGTGCTGAAGCAAATCCATTTTGGTGGAGTGTAAATACGGCAAATACAGTAAAAGATATTGAAATTATGCGTGAGGTGCTAACAAACCAGCCACTTAATTTCATTGGCTCCTCGTATGGCACCACTTTGGCTATGGAATACGTTAGAGCTTTTCCAGATCAAGTTGGAAAAATTATGCTTGATAGCCCAGTTTTAATTGGTCTGGATAATGATGAAGATTCATTACAGCAAGGCAAGGGATTTAATGATGCCTTTGAGCGGCTATTTAACGAGTGCGCAGTTGATACAAAATGCCCTGGCGAGAGTGTGATGGGTGTAGCTGAGTTGTTTAAGGAAAAACTTGTGGAAGCTGATGCTGGCATGGTGCTTGGTTATTGGGGAGTGCAACAGTCGCCATTAGATACCAATTCAACAATAGGCAGTGCCAATTTAATTTTAGATGGCCTGTTTCAGATGAGCTATTACGAGTTAGATGACATTTATTCAGATTTTCGCAGGGGGTTTAGAGATTTAGTTGAGAAAAATGATAGCTGGATATTTGAATATTTTGGATTGGTGTACCACGGATACGATCCTGAAACCAAAGAACGCTCAAACATGGATGAGATCTTATACATTGTTAATTGTATGGATATAGATTCTAGAGATTTTGATACTGAAGCTGAGATTAAAGAATTTGACCGTAAATATGCCAAGGCCGCACCAATTGTTGATTTTCTTTATACCGCGCCAAATAAATACAGCTGGACTTCTGAACGGCAAGGCTGCGAATGGAGCTGGCTTGCATTTGAAGACGATTCAATTCCTAATCCACCAGCTAAAGCGCTGGGTCCGGTGAATAATTCAGATAAGCAGTTGCTGATCATTGCTTCAACAGGTGATAACGCAACTCCCTATGCAGGGGCTGCAAAGGTAGCTAGATCGCTTAAATCGCCGCTAGTTACATTTGAAGGAACAGGGCATGCAGTTGCGTTCAATGGAAATGCTTGCCTGACTAGAACAATTGTTGATTTCTTTAGCTCACCTGAGCCAGCTCTAACAGCTGTTACCTGCGCGGGCAAGTAACAGCTGTTAGCAAGTTTTAAAGCTGACTTTTTAAGGTTTCGAACTCAGCGATCATTTCAGTTGGAAGTTTGTCACTAATTTTTTCAAACCACTCTGAAATAAGTGGAACTTCGCTGCGCCATTCATCAGCATCAACATTTAGCACTGCTGCTAAATCTGCTGGCGTTATGTTTAGGCCAGTAATATCTAGATCTGCTGGTTGTGGCGCAAGCCCAGCAATAGTTTCAACTGCAGGCACATTTTCTTCAATGCGATCCACAATCCATTTCAAGACTCTTAAATTATCACCAAATCCTGGCCACAAAAACTTTCCTGCATTACTTTTTCGGAACCAGTTAACGTAATAAATTCTAGGCAAGTTAGCAGAATCGGTTTTCTTGCCAATATTTAACCAGTGCTTAAAGTAATCACCAATGTGGTAGCCCATAAATGGCAGCATCGCGAATGGATCGCGTCGAACCACCCCAACTTCACCTGTTGCCGCTGCAGTTGTTTCAGAAGACAACGTGGCTCCCATGAAAACTCCATGCTGCCAATTTCGAGATTCAAGAACTAGCGGAATAGTTGAAGCCCGGCGGCCACCGACCACTATTGCTGATAACGGAACACCTGCTGGGTCTTGCCATTCTGGCGCAATGATTGGGCATTGCGAAGCTGGTGTACAGAAGCGAGAATTTGGATGAGACGAAAGCACTCCTGAGTCAGGAGTCCAACTGTTACCTTTCCAATCAGTTAAATGTGCCGGTGGCTGCTCTGAGAAACCCTCCCACCAAACATCACCATCATCAGTTAGCGCAACGTTGGTAAAAATGCTGTTTCCAGCATCCAAGGTTCGCATTGCATTTGCATTAGTTGACCAACCAGTGCCTGGCGCAACACCAAAGAATCCAGCTTCAGGATTTGATGCATAAAGTCGGCCATCTTTTCCAATTCTGATCCAGGCAATATCGTCACCAAGGGTTTCAACTTTCCAACCGGGAATTGTTGGCTCCAACATCGCTAAATTGGTTTTGCCGCAAGCAGATGGGAAAGCTGCCGCCATATAATGAATCTTGTTGGCTGGTGTTGTTAATTTTAAAATCAACATATGTTCGGCAAGCCAGCCTTCATCTCTACCAATTGCAGATGCAATTCGAAGTGAATAACACTTTTTACCTAACAGTGAATTGCCACCATAGCCAGAGCCAAATGACCAGATCTCTCTGGTCTCAGGAAAGTGGCTGATGTATTTTGTTGGATTGCATGGCCAGATAACATCTTTTTCGCCAGGGCTAAGCGGTGCACCCACTGAATGCAATCCCTTAACGTATCGAGCAGCTGTACCCATTTTTGCTAATGCTGCACTGCCCATCCGAGTCATGATTCTCATTGATGCAACTACGTATTCGCTGTCTGTTAACTGAACTCCAAACATTGGTTCATCGGCATCAAGAGATCCCATGCAATATGGAATAACAAACATCGTGCGGCCTTGCATTGAACCTGCAAATAACTTGGACATAGTGTCTTTCATCTGTGCAGGAGCTTGCCAATTATTTGTTGGCCCAGCATCATGCTCAGATTCTGAGCAGATAAAAGTTCGATCCTCAACTCGAGCAACATCTGAAGGATCTGATGCAGCCCAAAATGAATTTTTACGTTTGGTTAATCTGACAAACGTGCCGCGCTCAACTAAATGATCAGTGATGGTTTTCCACTCAGCCTCTGATCCATCGGCAATATAGAGGTTCGCTGGCTGAGTTAGTTCGGCAATCTCAGCCACCCACGCAGCTAGTTCGGGATGCTTTAGCTTCGCTAAAGCTGCTTTTAGTTCAAGAGTCTGAATTGCCATCGGTTATCCTCCAAGTTATTAGAGCAATATAAGTCAGACCAGGGGGTAATGGAATTGGCACAGGTGTTGCACATCTCACACTTGGTCGCTAGGGCAGGGGATTACGCTGATCTAGTTAGCCTAGGTCGGACAGTGAGCTAAGTGGGTTAGGGCTATTAATACTGTAAATAAACTCATTGGGGGCAGCGGCTAATTTGTGAGTAGGTAGCACCAATAAGCATGCTGCGCTCACCCTGTATTCTTTCCCGTCTGCCGCCCCCATAGCTCAGTCGGTAGAGCGTTTCCATGGTAAGGAAAAGGTCAACGGTTCGATTCCGTTTGGGGGCTCGAAAGGCCAAGCGGCTGATCAAAGCGGGGTAGCTCAGGTGGTAGAGCAAGCGGCTCATAATCGCTGTGTCGCGGGTTCGACTCCCGCCCTCGCTACAAAGGAATTAACGGGTCAAGGCATACTTCACCCCTGGATCTATAAAGAAGGTAGAAATGGCAAAGAGTGACGTTCGGCCAAAAGTAACTATGGCCTGTCAGGATTGCAAAAATCGCAATTACATGACGAAAAAGAATCGTCGTAATGACCCAGATCGTCTAGAGCTGGCCAAGTTCTGCCCTTTTTGCAAAAAGCACACGGTTCATAAAGAAACTCGCTAACAGCAGGCATAGGTGGCAGCAAACCTAGAGATGGTGGGGTTTGAATATCCCGCATCTGATCCGCTGCAAGTAACAGTTAGTGATATACAAAATTTCTGCAGTGCAATTGGTGACCGAGTTCCAGCATTTGCTAAAACAGTTTCGGCACCACCAACATTTGCCATCTCGCTAATTATGCAAGCGATGACTTATGCGATGAATGATCCAAGATTAAATTTAGATTACGCCCGTGTAGTTCATGCTGATCAAAAGTTTGAACATTCCAGATCAATTGTTGCCGGAGACGTGTTAACTGTTCAACTAACTGTAGCTGATATCAAGAATAAGATGGGTAATGACTTTGTAACCTTTGTCTCTAAAATTTTTGACGCAAAAAACAACCTAGTGACAACAAGCTCCTCATTGTTAGTTGCAAGAACTGAAGCATGACGATGAATTTACAATTATTAAATGTAGGCGACAACTTAACGTTATTACAGTATCGGGTAAAGCGGGCAGATTTAATTAAATATGCCGGAGCAAGTTTAGATTTCAATCCAATTCACTACAGCGATCGAATCGCGACCTCAGTTGGTTTGCCAGGTGTGATTGCCCATGGCATGCACACAATGGGGGCAGTAGCGCGTGTAATTACAGATCACCTTCCAGCTAGCGCATTTATTTCAAGTTACTCAACCAAATTTTCTAATCCTGTAGTGGTGCCAGATGATGATGCTGGGGCATTGGTATCAGTAAATGCAACTGTAACTGCCAAAGAAGCAAACTCTATGTTTTTTAGCATTGAAACAAGCTGTGGTGATCAGAAGGTGCTAAGCCAAACCAAGCTCACTGTTAACTTTTCATGAGCACACTCAAACGCATTAGCGCAGCTGAACTACCCGTTGCTACTGAGATAAAACAAGGCGTAACAGTTGGACTAATTGTTGATGGTTGGGCAGCTGATCTAACTGATTGTGTGAATAGATATTTAACCCATACTAATGCTCAAATATTATTACTCGATATTGCAACTGATGATTCATCTAAAGCTGCTGAACAACTGCAATTAGCTAATCCAGCTCGAATACAACTAATAAAAGTAGACCGCATGGGCTGGAGCAAAGCAGTGCTGGCAATACTTAAAGCTGCAGATACCTCACTTGTTGCAATTGCCGACATCTCAACACTCTTAGAGGGTGATGGACTAACCCCGCTAGTTGACCTAATTAATTCAGCTGAAAACATTGCTGCGGTTGGCTGGAAAGGTGTGAACATTGATTTAGATTCAAATTGGTTTGAATCAGTTAGCGCAACTGGCGAAGTTGATCAACTACTTGGATATTTAATGCTGGTTAAACGCGATCTGGGCATTGCCCATCCACCGCATAAAGATGCCAGATTTTATCGAAATGCAGATATGGAATGGTCCCTGGCACTTCGCGAAGCTGGCTATCAACTTGTTGCTGCAGTGGCTGATTTACCAATCACGCAGGGTCGCCATCATGGATATCACGATACTGATCCGCAGTACCGCGAAAGTGAATCTAAAAAGAACTACAACCGCTTGCTAAAACGCTTTAAGGGTAAAACCGAAATCTTGGCAAAACGTAATTGATTAAGGCAAATCCGCAACAAAATTTGGCCCAAATTAACTCGATGTGCTGCGAAGCCAATTAGGCTGTGGCCATGCTCGAGATTCAAACTCAGATACCGCTGGCGCAGCACACCACTTTGCAAATTGGTGGTCAAGCAGCTGAGTTTTTAGCTGCCACCTCAGAATCTGAAATCATTTCAGCGCTTGATTGCGTAGCCCCAATTTTGATCTTAGGTGGAGGCAGCAATCTTTTGATCTCAGATAGCGGCTTTGCAGGTAGAGTGGTTCAGATCAAAACCTTAGGCAAAAAAATATCTGATGATTTCATTGAAGTTGCTGCAGGTGAAAATTGGGATGATTTTGTTAATTGGGGATTAGCCCAGGGCTTGGGTCAGCTTGCACCATTAACAGGTATTCCTGGAACTGTTGGTGCAACTCCAATTCAAAATGTTGGAGCTTATGGCACTGAGGTAAGTGAGCTAATTCATTCGGTTGAAGCATTTGATCGATCGAGTAAATCTAAAGTAATTTTGAGTAATCAAGATTGTGAATTCAGTTATCGAAACAGTATTTTTAAAGAAGAAAAAAACAGATATGTTGTTTTAAATGTTAGGTTTAATTTAGCTAAAACAAATCAAGTGCTGGTTAAGTATGACGAGCTGGCTGAAAAATTAAAATGTGAAATTGGTGAATCAGTTGAGGCTAACTTAGTACTTCAAGCAGTCAGAGAATTGCGGGCAAGCAAAGGTATGTTGCTTGATTGGGCAGATCGTGACACTTATTCGGTGGGTTCATTTTTCCTTAACCCAAGAATTTCAACTAATCAAAAAGCTCAGCTGCCAACGAATGCACCTGCTTGGGAACAGGCAGATGGCAGTTGGAAGATCTCAGCTGCATGGCTAATTTCCGAAGCAGGTTTTCAGCGCGGATATCAACTAGGTGATGCTGCTATTTCTACTAAGCACACACTTGCGTTGTGTAATTTAGGTAATGCAACCAGTGATCAGATTCTTAAGTTAGCAACACTGATTGAGGAAAAGGTAAATAATCAGTTTGGAATTCAGCTGCTGAAAGAGCCAACATATATTTTTTAATTGAGGTTACTTCAAAATAAGCAACTACAACATATTGTTGGAAACTATAAAAACTAGGTAAAGTTTTTAGTTAAGTAGTTTCTGAATTCGCATTACACCCTCAGCAATATCAGCATCACCTAACGCATAGCTCAGGCGGAGATATCCAGGAGTTCCAAATGCTTCACCAGGAACAACGGCAACTTCAACTTCATCTAAAATTACCGCAGCTAAATCAGCAGAAGAAGAAATTAATTTACCATTTATAGTTTTACCAATAACACCCTTTACCGAAGGGTATGCATAAAACGCACCTTCAGGCATTGGACAGTTAAATCCATTTACTTTATTGAGTTCATCCACAATTAATTTTCGTCGTCTATCAAATGCAGCTTTCATTTCAGCTACTGCATTTAAATCTCCTGCAACTGCAGCAAGTGCTGCTGCTTGAGCAATGTTATTTACGTTGCTGGTTGCATGGGACTGTAAATTTGTAGCTGCCTTGATTACATCCAACGGTCCGATCATCCAGCCCACACGCCAACCGGTCATGGCATATGTTTTTGCAACGCCATTAATAATTACGCACTTATCAGCAAGCTCAGGATTTAAAACAGGCATGGATGCAAATTCAGCATCACCATAAACTAAATGTTCATAAATCTCATCTGTCACAACCCAAAGATCATTCTTGACTGCCCAATCGCCAATTTCTTTTAACTGCGCTGGAGCATAAACGGCACCGGTTGGGTTTGAAGGCGAAACCATAAGCAAAATTTTGGTTTTAGGTGTAAGCGCTGCTTGCAGTTGAGTAACAGTTGCGCGATAGCCAGAAGTTTCATCTGTTAGAACTACAACAGTTTTGCCACCCGCTAGCGCAATTGCCTCTGGATATGTTGTCCAATACGGTGCAATCACAATGACTTCATCACCTGGATCTAGCAATGTTGCAAATGTGTTGTACAGCGCTTGCTTGCCACCATTGGTAACTAGCACCTGCGCTGGATCTATTTTTAAGTTTGAATCCCGAAGAGTTTTTGCAGCAATTGCTTCACGTAGCGCAGGCAAACCGTTTGTTGGGCTGTAGCGGTGCATTGCTGGGTTGCTTGCAGCGGCAATTGCAGCTTCAACAATTAAGTCTGGGGTTGCAAAGTCTGGCTCTCCAGCGCCAAACCCGATAACAGGTCGACCTTGGGCCTTTAGCGCTTTTGCCTTGGCATCAACGGCCAAAGTCGCTGATTCGCTGATAGCTGCGATCCGAGCTGAGATTCGATTTTTGGACATGGGGCGGATTGTGGCAGATAAAGTGGAGACTGAGCGAAGGGCTCCAATGAGGCACGCATTACACTTACCGTTCTGCCCAATTGCCTTATGGCGACTGGGCCGCTGAGGGTCGTAGCTCAATTGGTAGAGTTCCGGTCTCCAAAACCGGCGGTTGGGGGTTCAAGTCCCTCCGGCCCTGCAGGTCCCCTCGGCCTAGCAAGTCCGTATTAAAACGGAGTTGTTGGTTTGGGTTGGTTATGAAAGAGGCGAAGTGAGCGAGACAGAAGTACTGCCTTCGAATGAAGGTGAAGCGCGCAAAGGTTTAATCAACCGTGTGCGCGGTTTTCTGCATGACATTTCAGTCGAACTTCGTAAAGTAATTTGGCCAACCCGTCGCGAACTAACTGTTTACACAACAGTTGTTTTAGTTTTCTTGTTGGCGATCACTGCATTTATTACTGTCCTAGATTTTGGTTTTGGCCAAATCACACTATTCCTATTCGGCGCGTAAGCGAGTCTTAAACAATGACAACCAACACCCCATTTGAATACACATCAGCTGACTCAGTTGTAACTGAAGAAGTTACTCCTGAAGTTGTCGCCGATGTGGTGATTGATGATGTGGTTGAGCAAGTAGTTGAACAGACCGTTGTGGCTGAAGAAGCTCTCGAACCTGCTGTCGCTGAAGTAACTGTTGAAACTGACGTAGCTGCTGAAGTTGAAGCAGTTGAAGTAGAAGCACCGCTAGATCCAGTTGCTGAATTCATGGAGTCCATGAAAACTAAAGAAGGCAAGTGGTACGTATTGCAGTCTTATTCAGGCATGGAAAAACGCGTTAAAACAAATTTAGAGTCTCGCACGCACACTATGAACATGGAAGATGAAATCTTTCAGGTTGAAGTTCCAACTGACATGGTTGTTGAAATCAAAAATGGTGTTCGCAAAAACGTGCTAAAGAATCGCTTTCCTGGATATGTATTGGTGCGAATGCACATGACAGATGAGTCATGGGGAGTAGTTCGACACACACCAGGAGTTACCAAATTTGCTGGAGCTGTTGCTCACAATGCGCAACCTATGCCGCTAACTCTTGAAGAAGTGGCTGACATTTTGGCACCTCGAATTGAACTACCTGCTGCAGTTTCTGCAAAAGGTGGCGGCAAGGGCAAGTCTGCAAAGAGTGTTGCGGTTCTTGATTTCACTGTTGGCGATTCAGTCACCGTTGTTGATGGCCCATTTGCAACATTGCAGGCCACAATTTCAGAGATTAACGCTGATACTCAAAAAGTAATTGGCTTGGTTGAGATCTTTGGTCGTGAAACACCAGTTGAGCTCAGCTTCAGCCAGGTAGTAAAAAGTTAGATTTTAGGTAAAGAAAAGGAACATCATGGCGCCATCGAAAAAAGTAACTGGTCTGATTAAGCTTCAGATTCAAGCCGGAGCTGCAAATCCAGCACCACCCATTGGACCAGCTTTGGGTCAGCATGGTGTGAACATCATGGAGTTCTGTAAGGCATACAACGCAGCGACTGAGGCACAAAAAGGTCAAGTGATCCCAGTTGAGATCACAGTTTATGAAGACCGTTCATTTACTTTTATCCTCAAGACCCCGCCAGCTGCTCGATTGATTCTGAAGTATGCAGGTATTGAAAAGGGAACTGACAATCCACTTCGCAACAAAGTTGGTTCACTTACCAAGTCTCAGGTTAAAGAAATCGCTGAGGTAAAAATGGGTGACTTGAACGCGAATGACATTGAGGCCGCGATGAAGATCATCGAAGGCACCGCTCGGTCAATGGGTGTGACAATCAACGAATAGGTTTTCGAAGGAAACTTCGAACGGCAGCGAAGCTGCCAGTGGGAGAGCTAGTAAAGGTATTAGCTCGCTTGCACCACGAATGAGAGGTACAAGATGAAAAAAAGTAAGGTATGGCGCAAGTCATCAGATCTAATTAAGCCAGATGCAATTTATGGCGCAGCAGAAGCTATGGATATTGCATTAAAAACTGCCAATGGCAAACCACATACAGTTGATGTTGCAATCAAACTTGGAGTTGATGTTCGTAAAGCTGAGCAGATGGTTCGTGGCACTGTGAATTTGCCACATGGAACTGGCAAGACTGCTCGCGTAATTGTGTTTGCAGCTGGCGTTAAAGCTGATGAAGCCCGTGCTGCTGGTGCAGATGAAGTTGGCGGCGATGAATTGGTTGCCAAAGTTGCAGGTGGTTGGACCGGTTTTGATTCAGCGGTAGCAACACCAGACATGATGGGTAAAGTTGGAACTTTAGGTAAAGTTCTTGGTCCTCGTGGACTTATGCCAAACCCAAAAACTGGCACCGTAACTATGGATGTAGCTAAAGCAGTTTCTGATATCAAAGGTGGAAAAATCGAGTTCCGCACTGATAAGCAGGCAAATCTACATTTTGTGATCGGCAAAGCAAACTTCTCTGCAGATCAATTAAAAGAAAACTTCGTTGCCGCACTTGATGAGATCATGCGTCTAAAGCCATCAAGCTCAAAAGGTCGCTACATTCAATCTTGCACTGTCTCAACCACATTTGGCCCTGGAATTAAGGTTGATCCAGGAGTAAGAAGTGGTGCTGACGGCGAGGATTCAGAATAACGAACTGAGAACCAAGGGGGTGCTGGAGCTTCCAAACCTCCTTGGCTTTACAGTTCTCACCTGCCACAGACCGTAGGTTGATTACGAAAGTAATCACTAAGGCCCCAAGGGCGCCCACGCAGGCGAGTACGTTGACTCAAGTAATTGAGTTCACCCCGTGCCCGGCTGCACGGGGTTTTTTGTTGGATTTTTTGGAAGGAGCCAAATGGCACGGCCAGATAAAACCGCTGCAGTTGCGGAGCTCGCACAGTCATTCCGTGACTCAGATGCTGCAGTGTTGACTGAATATCGAGGATTGACGGTTGCGCAGCTAAAGCAACTACGTCGTGACTTGGCAGCCAACGCTTCTTACATCGTCTCGAAGAACACCCTAACCAAGCGTGCAGCTAAAGATGCTGGCATCGATGGTTTGGATGAGCTATTAGTTGGCCCAAGTGCGATCGCTTTTGTTTCTGGCGATGCAGTTGAGACCGCTAAGGGAATTCGTGATTTTGCTAAAACTAATCCGCTTTTGGTTATCAAAGGCGGAATTTTTGAAGGCAAAGTTATCTCAGCTGATGATGTTAAGAAGTTAGCTAATCTTGAATCTCGCGAAGTGCTGCTATCTAAGATGGCTGGCGCAATGCTTGCTTCACTTACTAAAGCAGCTTACCTATTTAATGCACCTCTTGCCCAAGCAGCGCGTGCTATCGATGCGCTTCGCGTAAAAGCAGAGTCAGATCCATCAGTTTTGAATGGCGCTGCACCAGCAGCACCAGTAGCAGCAGCTGCACCAGTAGCTGAAGCTGCACCAGTAGTTGAAGAGGCTGCACCTGCTGCCGAAGTAACATCAGAAGTTTCTGCAGTTGATGCTGCAGAGAGCAACAACTCCGCAGCAGACGCTGCAGAGCAAACCGAGGGCTGAGCCCAAAAAACAAGTTCCGGCCCTCGGCCGGGTTAGTGAAAGGACGCCAACATGGCGAAGATGAGCACTGATCAACTGCTCGAGGCTTTCAAAGAGATGAGCCTTATCGAGTTGTCAGAGTTTGTGAAATTGTTTGAAGACACCTTTGGTGTAACAGCTGCTGCACCAGTTGCAGTTGCTGCTGCTGCATCAGCCGGCGGCGGCGACGCCGGTGGCGCTGCTGACAAAGATGCCTTTGATGTTGTGCTTGAAGATGGTGGAGCTAACAAGATCGCAGTGATCAAGGAAGTTCGTGCTCTAACCAACCTAGGCCTAAAGGAAGCTAAAGACCTAGTTGAAGCTGCACCAAAGCCAGTGCTGGAAGGCGCAAAGAAGGATGATGCTGAGAAGGCAAAGGCTGCTCTAGAAGCTGCTGGCGCCAAGGTCACCCTCAAGTAATTAAATTGTGAGAGGGGCTGACCCAGGTCAGCCCCTCTTTGCATTTATGAGGGCAACCTGACCCCCAAGCGCCGACTTGACAAAGATCCCTCTAAGATTTACACCTCGTCCAGACTCATATATGGCACCCAAGTGTTCATGCCTTGGGTGTACTCGGTGTCGGATAAGCGTTGGCATGAATATTCCTTAACAGTTCGGAAGGATTGCCTTGGCTGCCTCAAGCAATAAAGTCTCCAGTAAAGCAGTACGTGTTTCATTTGGAAAAGTAAAAGAAACATTAGAAATTCCAAATCTCCTAGACCTTCAACGCGAATCCTTCGAATGGTTAATTGGTGATCCAGCATGGCGTGCTCGCGTGCAAGCTGCTGTTGATTCCGGCAAAACCGAAGTACCACGTCAAAGTGGCTTAGAAGAAATTTTTGAAGAGATCTCACCAATTGAAGATGTTGCTGGCACAATGTCGCTGTCTTTCCGCGACCATCGATTTGAGCCACCAAAAAATACAATTGAACAATGCCGAGATAAAGATGCAACTTATTCTGCAGCACTATTTGTGACTGCTGAGTTCATGAATAATGAAACTGGTGAAATTAAGTCTCAGACAGTATTTATGGGGGACTTCCCACTGATGACTAATCGTGGAACTTTTATTATTAACGGAACTGAGCGCGTGGTTGTGTCCCAGCTAGTTCGCTCACCAGGTGTTTATTTTGAGCATGAAGTTGATAAGGCAACTGAAAAAGATTTGTTCACCACCAAAATCATTCCAAGCCGAGGTGCTTGGTTGGAATTTGATATCGATAAGAAAGACACAGTTGGTGTTCGAGTTGATCGCAAGCGTCGTCAGCCAGCCACAACTTTCCTTCGTGCAATTGGTGTACCAAGCGAGGTTATTGCAGAGCGTTTTGGCAAGTTCCCAGCGATGGCGAACTATTTTGAAAAAGAATTGCCTGGCACTCAAGATGATGCGCTGCTAGATCTATATCGCAAGCTGCGCCCTGGCGAACCTCCAACTGTGGAAGCTTCTCGCCAACTACTTGATAACTTGTATTTCAATCGCAAGCGCTATGACCTTGCAAAGGTTGGACGTTTCAAACTCAACCACAAACTAGGAACCCAAGCCCCGTTAACTGATTCAGTGTTGTCACTTGAAGACATCTTGACCACAGTTGAATACCTAGTTCGTTTACACGCTGGAGATTCAGAAATGAAATCTCAGCGAGGAACTGTTGCAGTTGCGTTTGACGATATCGATCACTTTGGAAATCGCCGCCTTCGTTCAGTTGGTGAACTAATTCAGAATCAGATTCGAACTGGCCTATCTCGTATGGAACGTGTTGTCCGCGAACGAATGACCACTCAAGATGTGGAAGCTATTACGCCGCAGACATTGATAAACATTCGACCAGTTGTAGCTGCGCTAAAAGAGTTTTTTGGAACTTCACAGCTATCTCAGTTCATGGATCAAACAAATCCAATTTCAGGACTAACCCATAAGCGACGATTGTCAGCGCTTGGCCCAGGTGGTTTGTCACGTGAGCGAGCTGGCTTCGAAGTTCGAGACGTTCACCCATCGCACTATGGACGTATGTGCCCAATTGAAACTCCAGAAGGTCCAAACATTGGTTTGATTGGATCTTTAGCAACATTCGCCCGAATTAATGAGTTCGGCTTTGTTGAAACTCCTTATCGAAAAGTAGTAAACGGAGTTGTAACTGACAAAGTTGATTACTTAACAGCTCATGATGAAGATCTGCATGTTATAGCGCAAGCGAATGCTGAACTTGATGCAAAGAATGCATTTAAGGATGAGCGCGTTTTAGTTCGTCGCAAGGGTGGCGAAGTTGAATTCGTACCAGCAGCTGATGTTAACTACATGGACGTATCACCGCACCAGTTGTGGTCTGTTGCAACATCAATGATTCCATTCTTGGAACATGATGATGCTAACCGCGCCCTAATGGGTGCAAACATGCAACGTCAGGCTGTGCCACTAATTAAGACTGAAGCTCCGTTTATTGGAACTGGCATGGAGCTGCGTGCTGCAGTTGATGCTGGCGATGTAATTGTGGCGCAGAACGATGGCACAGTTTCACATGTATCGGCAGATGTAATTAAAGTTACAACTTCAACAGGTGAAGATGTATATCGACTACGCAAGTTTGATCGTTCTAATCAAGGCACTTGCTACAACCAGCGTCCAATTGTTTCTGAGGGCGACAAGGTTGCAGCCAATGAAGTTATTGCTGATGGCCCATCAACTGATTTAGGTGAGATGGCGCTAGGCAAAAACCTGCTTGTGGCATTTATGTCATGGGAAGGCCATAACTACGAGGATGCAATTATTTTGAGCCAGCGAATGGTGCAAGATGACGTGCTGACCTCAATTCACATTGAAGAATATGAAATTGATGCACGCGATACCAAGCTTGGCCCAGAAGAAATCACTCGCGATATTCCAAATGTATCTGAAGAGGTGCTAAAGGATCTTGATGATCGTGGAATTATTCGAATTGGTGCTGAAGTTGTGCCAGGAGATGTGCTAGTTGGCAAAGTAACACCAAAGGGTGAAACTGAACTTACGCCAGAAGAGCGCTTGCTGCGTGCAATATTTGGTGAGAAGGCTCGTGAAGTTCGAGACACCTCACTTAAGGTGCCGCACGGTGAAGGTGGAACTGTTATTGCAGTTCGCGAATTTGATTCATCAGAAGGCGATGAACTACCTGCTGGCGTAAATCAACTTGTTCGTGTCTATCTGGCTCAAAAGCGAAAAATTACTGAAGGTGACAAGCTTGCTGGCCGCCATGGCAACAAGGGTGTTATTGCTCGCATTTTGCCAGCTGAAGATATGCCGTTCTTAGCAGATGGCACCCCAGTTGACATTGTGCTTAATCCACTTGGCGTTCCAAGCCGAATGAATTTAGGTCAGGTGTTGGAAACTCACTTAGGTTGGGTTGCAGCAAATGGTTGGAGCATTGAAGGAAATCCAGATTGGGCACAGCATGTTTCACCTGAAGCTCGAACTGCACCAAAGCGAACTCGAATTGCCACCCCAGTATTTAACGGCGTGCGAGAAGAAGAGTTGACTGGTTTGTTGCAGTCAGCCACACCAAGCGATGAGGGTTATCAGTTAGTTAATGAAACTGGTAAAGCCAATTTGTTTGATGGTCGATCAGGCGAGCCATTCCCAGAGCCAATTGCAGTTGGTTACATGTATATCTTGAAGCTGCACCACTTGGTGGATGACAAGATTCACGCTCGATCAACTGGTCCTTACAGCATGATCACCCAGCAACCACTTGGCGGTAAAGCGCAATTTGGTGGCCAGCGATTTGGCGAGATGGAAGTTTGGGCACTTGAAGCTTATGGCGCTTCCTATGCGCTACAGGAACTGTTAACAATTAAATCTGACGATGTGCTTGGTCGGGTAAAGGTTTATGAAGCAATTGTTAAGGGTGAAAATATTCCAGAGCCTGGAATTCCAGAGTCCTTTAAAGTTTTGATGAAAGAAATGCAGTCATTGTGTCTCAATGTTGAGGTGCTATCTACAGATGGTGCAGCTATTGAGATGAAGGATCAAGATGAAGAGATCTTCCGCACTGCGGAGGAACTTGGTATCGATCTGTCTCGGCGTGAGCCAAGCAGTGTCGAGGAGGTCTGAGGAAATTCCTCAGATAACACTGAATAAATCCACTACTAGAGAAACAAGGAAAACACAGTGCTAGACATTAACTTCTTCGACGGGCTCCGAATCGGATTGGCCACACCTGAAGACATCAGGAGCTGGTCATTTGGTGAAGTAAAGAAGCCTGAGACGATTAACTACCGAACCTTGAAGCCTGAGAAGGACGGTTTGTTTTGTGAAAAGATCTTCGGTCCAACAAGGGACTGGGAATGTTATTGCGGTAAGTACAAGCGAGTTCGTTTTAAGGGCATCATCTGTGAGCGTTGCGGTGTTGAGGTAACTCGCGCCAAAGTTCGACGTGAGCGAATGGGTCATATTGAGCTTGCTGCACCAGTTACCCACATTTGGTATTTCAAAGGTGTTCCAAGTCGATTGGGTTACCTATTAGATCTAGCACCAAAGGATCTAGAAAAGGTAATTTACTTCGCTGCATACATGGTCACCGATGTTGATGTTGATAAGCGTCATGAAGATCTGCCTCGCCTTGAAGGTGATATTGAAGCTGAAAAGAAGCGTTGGGCTAAGCGTCGTGATGATGACATCAATGAACGAATTAAAAAGCACGAGCAAGATTTAGCTGAACTTGAAGCTGAAGATGCTAAGGCTGATATCAAGCGTAAAGTTAAAGAAGGCGCTGAGCGTGATGTGAAGCGAATTCGAGCTGAAGCTGACGCTGAAATTGATCGACTAACTCGCGTCTTTGAACGATTCCGTAACCTAAAAGTGCAAGACCTTGAAGGTGACGAGATGCTGTATCGCGAAATGCGCGATCGCTTTGGTGCTTACTTCTCAGGTTCAATGGGAGCTCAAGCAATTAAGCGTCGACTAGAAACTTTTGACTTAGTTGGCAATGCTGAGCTACTGCGTGAAGTTGCTCGAACCGGCAAAGGTGCAAAGAAGACTCGTGCACTTAAGCGACTAAAGGTCATTAATGCCTTTATTCACACCTCTGGCAGCCAGCGCGGAATGGTGCTTGATGCCGTTCCAGTTATTCCACCAGATCTGCGCCCAATGGTGCAGCTAGATGGTGGTCGATTTGCAACCAGCGATCTCAACGATTTGTATCGTCGTGTAATTAACCGTAACAACCGCTTGAAGCGACTAATTGATCTTGGTGCACCTGAGATTATTGTCAACAACGAAAAGCGAATGTTGCAAGAAGCTGTTGATGCACTATTTGATAATGGTCGACGTGGTCGCCCAGTAACAGGTCCTGGCAATCGTGCTTTGAAATCTCTTTCAGATATGTTGAAAGGTAAGCAGGGTCGTTTCCGTCAGAACCTACTTGGTAAGCGAGTTGACTATTCAGGTCGTTCGGTAATTGTGGTTGGTCCACAGTTGAAATTGCATCAGTGCGGCCTGCCTAAGCAGATGGCGTTGGAGTTGTTCAAGCCGTTTGTGATGAAGCGTCTAGTTGACCTAAACCATGCGCAAAACATCAAGAGCGCAAAGCGAATGGTTGAGCGATCACGTTCAGTAGTTTGGGATGTTTTGGAAGAAGTTATTGCTGAACATCCAGTGATGCTTAACCGCGCACCAACCCTGCACCGTTTGGGTATCCAGGCATTTGAGCCACTTTTGATTGAAGGTAAAGCAATTCAGATTCATCCGCTTGTAACTACTGCATTTAATGCTGACTTTGATGGTGACCAGATGGCGGTTCACCTTCCACTTTCAGCAGAAGCACAAGCAGAAGCACGAATTTTGATGCTTTCAAGCAACAACATTTTGTCACCAGCAAATGGCAAGCCAATTACAACGCCAACGCAGGACATGGTGCTTGGAATTTACTTCCTAACTGGCTCATATGAAGGTGAGCTTGGTGAAGGCGGTGCATATTCATCTGTTGATGAAGCGATGATGGCTTTTGATCGCAAGGTGCTAAGTATTCGTGCCAAGATCAAGCTTCGAGTAGCAGCTGATGTTGTGCCACCAAAAGGCGCAAATCTTGTTAATTACACCCCAGGCAAGACATACACTTTAGAAACCACACTTGGTCGTGCACTATTTAATGATGCACTGCCAGTTGATTTCGAGTTTGTGAACAAAGAAGTTGATAAGAAAGTACTTGGCTCAATTGTGAACGAGCTCGCTGATCGTTATGAGCGAATTGACGTTGCAACTGCGCTAGACAAACTAAAAGATCTTGGCTTCTACTGGGCAACCCGATCTGGTGTAACTGTGTCATTTGATGACATTGTTGCTCCAGCTGGGAAAGCTAAGTTGCTTGCTGCAGCTGAAGATAAAGCTGCCAAGGTTGAGAAAAACTACGAGCGTGGCCTGGTATCTGATACTGAGCGACGTCAAGAGTTAATCGAGATCTGGACTAAAGCAACTGAAGATATTGCTCGTGCCATGGATGCTAACTTCCATGAAACCAATCCACTTCGCAAAATGGTGGCATCTGGTGCTCGCGGAAACATGCTGCAGCTGCGTCAGTTAGCTGGAATGCGTGGTTTGGTATCTAATCCAAAAGGTGAAATTATTCCTCGACCAATTAAGTCCAACTTCCGTGAAGGACTTTCAGTTCTGGAATACTTTATTTCCACCCACGGTGCGCGTAAAGGTCTAGCTGATACTGCACTTCGAACTGCAGATTCAGGTTATCTAACTCGTCGTCTGGTTGACGTCTCACAAGATGTAATCATTCGTGAAGAAGATTGCGGAACTGATCGCGGCATGCCTAAGGAAATCGCAACTAAAAATTCCGCTGGCAAACTCACCATCTTGGATAACGTTGAATCCTCAGTTGCTTCACGCTATCTAGCACAAGATGTGCAGGTTGATGGCAAGGTAGTTGCTGCTGCAAACACTGAACTAACAATGCCAGTTATTGAAGCACTTGTTGAATCAGGTGTAAGTGAAGTGCGAGCACGAACCGTATTTACTTGCGAAAGTAAAGTTGGAACTTGCGCTACTTGCTACGGTCGATCACTTGCTGCTGGCAAGCTGGTTGATGTGGGTGAAGCAGTGGGAATCATTGCGGCACAATCAATTGGTGAACCTGGTACTCAGCTAACAATGCGTACCTTCCACACAGGTGGTGTTGCAGGTGATGACATTACGCAGGGCTTGCCTCGCGTGGTTGAACTATTTGAAGCCCGCACACCAAAAGCGGTTGCTCCAATTGCGCCATTTGCTGGAACAGTGAAAATTGAAGAAGCAGATCGCATTCGCAAAATCACCATTCTTGGTCCTGATGAGCAAGAAGAAACCTTCTCAGTGCCAAAGCGCCAACGTTTATTAGTTGAAGATGGCGCACAGGTTGAAGTTGGTAAGCCACTTGTAGTAGGTCCACTTGATCCAAAGCAGATCTTGGATGTGCTTGGTATTCGGGCAGTTCAGGCACACTTAGTTGAGCAGGTGCAGTTGGTTTACCGCTCTCAAGGTGTATCTATTCACGACAAGCACATTGAAATTATCTGTCGCCAGATGCTAAAGCGCGTAACAATTCTGGATTCAGGTGAAACAACCTTGCTTGCTGGTGAACTGCTTGATCGAGCTTCATTCGAAGAGGCAAACCGAAGCGCGGTTGCCGAAGGAGTGCAGCCAGCTCAAGGTCGCCCAGTGATGCTGGGTATCACCAAGGCTTCGCTAGCTACCGATTCATGGTTATCTGCAGCTTCATTCCAAGAGACCACTCGCGTGCTCACCGAAGCTGCAATTCAGGGCAAGAGCGATCCGCTGCTTGGACTTAAGGAGAACGTGATTCTTGGCAAGCTAATTCCAGCTGGCACCGGCCTTGGCCGCTACCGAAACGTCAAGGTAGAGCCAACCGAAGAAGCCAAATCAAGCATGTATGCATCGTTATCCACCTACGACGATCTACCTTATTTTGGGTTCACTGAGACGCAATCTGAGGCAATTCCGTTAGAGGAGTATGACTTTGGCGGCTACGACCAGCGCTAAGAAATAACACTAAAAAGGGGCCGAGCAATCGGCCCCTTTTGTTATTCGCACCCCGACTTTGACCCCGCCCATGGGGTGGGGTATTTTTCTCTCCCGTGCTCGGAGCAGTTCGAGCCAAGCTGTAACGTCACTAGCATTCGTTAGTCGACAAACCATCGATTTTGGCTCGATTCCATCTGCCGAAAAATCGCGACACACCCGACCGCGGGTGTCGGGGTCTACAGTGAAGACGCAATAGATAGGGAGTGACTGTGCCAACTATTCAGCAGTTGGTTCGCAAAGGACGCGAAGATAAAGCGTTCAAGTCGAAGGCACCTGCGCTTAAGAGCTCGCCTCAGCGCCGTGGTGTTTGTACTCGTGTTTACACCACTACACCAAAGAAGCCAAACTCTGCGCTACGCAAGGTTGCCCGTGTGCGACTAACTTCAGGTGTTGAAATTACGGCATACATCCCAGGTGTTGGTCATAACTTGCAAGAGCACTCAATTGTTTTAGTTCGTGGTGGTCGTGTGAAAGACCTTCCAGGTGTCCGTTACCACATTGTTCGCGGTTCTCTTGATACAGCTGGAGTAAAAGATCGTCAACAAAGTCGTTCAAAGTATGGGGTGAAACGTCCAAAAGCAGCGAAAAAATAAGCTCTTTTAGGGGCACGTCCAAAACGTGCTTTCGTTGGTCTCTCGCACGGGCCACATTTTTTATTATTTATTCCTTTTTCTTATGTCACGTCGAACTGTAGCAAAAAAACGTCCGGTTGCACCGGATCCAGTTTACCAAAGCCGACTTGTAAGTTTATTAGTTAGTCACCTTTTAAAGAAAGGGAAAAA